>CACWOQ010000037.1 GCA_902762505.1 uncultured Ruminococcus sp.
AAAAAAGCAAAAGAAGCCCGGAATCCCGCATAATTACTGGGGTTTCGGGTATTTTGAGCAAAGAAAAATCCGAGTTGGAAAACTCGGATTTTTGGTGCGAGAAACGGGACTTGAACCCGTATGGATAGCTCCACACGCCCCTCAAACGTGCGCGTCTACCAGTTCCGCCACTCTCGCAGCTGTGCCGCTTTCAAGCGACGGATTATATTATACATATTTTTTCAGATTTGTCAAGCCCTTTTTTGAAAAAAGTACGTTTGCCGTGAAAAAAATATTCCGTGCTTGACAAATACATATTTTGATGGTATTCTATATATGAAATATCATATTCGGAGGACCGTTATGAAAATTTGCGCAAGCACTTACAGCTTCGGCTCTTACAGAGAGCGCGGAATAGATTTTATGATAGAAAAGGCGGCGGAGCTCGGCTTTGACGGTATCGAGATCGTCGAAGGCACGTTTGAAGGCTCCGGCGACGTGAAGACCGCAGCGGAGGTAAAAAAGAAGTGCGGGGAAAAAGGGCTTTCCGTCGCTTCTTTCTGCACCGGCGCCGACCTGCTTTACGGCGACCCGGAGGAGCAGACAAAACGTCTGTGCGCGCTTGCGGACGTGACCGCGGCGTACGGCGCCTCCGTGATGCGCCACGACGTATGCTACGGCTTCCGCTCCGAAAGGACGCACAGAAGCTATGACGACGCGATCGCAAGGATCGCCCCCGTCTGCCGCGCAGTCGCCGGATACGCGGAAAGCGTCGGCGTCGTCACCTGCACGGAAAACCACGGCTTTTTCTCGCAGGACAGCGCCCGCGTCGAAAAGCTCATCAACGCCGTAGGGCACGAGAACTTCGGCGCGCTCGTCGATATAGGCAACTTCATGTGCGCTGACGAGGACCCGAATTTCGCCGTCGGCGTCATGGCAGGCTACGCGAGACACGTCCACGCGAAGGATTTTTATCTTAAATCAGGCAGCGTGATCGACCCGGGAGCCGGCTGGTTCCGCACACGCGCGGGAAATTACCTGAAAGGCACGATAATAGGCCACGGCGACGCGCGCGCGGCGCAGAGCCTCGGTATCCTCAAAAGGTCCGGCTACGACGGCTGGATCTCCGTTGAATTCGAAGGCATGGAGGACAATCTCACCGGGCTGAAGCTCGGGCGCGATAACGTCGAAAGATTCTGGAGGACGTTCTGATGAACAGCAGACAGATAAAAGAACACGACGCGGAGCAGGAACAGATCGCCCGCGCCCTTGACGCGAAGAAAAGGAAAAAGCGCCTTATCAGATTCGCCGTATGGATCGGCGCGGCGCTGATCGTCCTTATCGCACTTTACTTTATACTGAAAAGCTGCGGCGGCGAAGGGGAAAGGCAGTCGTATTCGTTCGATCCTCTGTCGGAGGATTACGGCGAGGGCTTCGTTTCGCAGAGCGTCGACCATGATATATTTACGGACGAGGAATACGCGGACAAGGATATAGGCGTTTACTTTTATTCCGACAGCGTCGGATACTATTATACGACCGATGATATCGACGACGCGCCGTATCAGGCGAAGCTGTTTATCGAATACTTTGACGCGGCGATACACGGCGACGGCAAAAAGCTTAACACGCTTTTCACCGACGAATACTTTGAAAACAACGGCAGACCGATAAGGAAATACCCCGACAGATTCCCTATGCAGAAGATATATTCGGCAAAGGTCGAGCGCGTCGGTACCTCAACCACGACGAACACCGTTGAGGGCACGGTCATATATGAGTATTACAAGGTTTCTTTCCTGCTGAAAGACAACAACGGCGCCTTCCGCCCCGACCTTCCCGAGCCCGACGGCGGCAGCATACCGCTCGTATTCGACGTTATGACGCTCAAGGGCGTATCGAAGATCAACCGGATAACTCAGATAGTATATAACAGATGAAAAAAACAGTATTGAAATATGATATGATATCGGCGGCCGCGGTAATCGTGTTCTGCGCGTCATACGTTCTGAACATCGGGTGGTACCGACTGTTTTGCGGATTTATACCCGCGGTGTTTTTATGCGTGTTTATGTTTCTCGGGTGCCATTTTGCTGCGCTTACAAATGATCCGGCGCGCGCAAAAAAGCTGAACGTACTGTCATACGTTCTGTTTATATCCGCACAGCTTTTGATGCCGGACTGCAACGACGAGGAGTGGTACGTTTTTTTCAGATTGATAAGACGCGTCGATGATGACGTGATCTTCTTCGTTTTACTCGCCGTTTCCGCCGTGCTGTTCGTCGCAAACGTCGCCGTTATCATAGTTCAAATCGTAATTTATGAAAAATACAGACGCGGCGGCGTTGCAAAAAAAGTGCGCGGAGCAGAATAGAGACGCATTATTTACAAATAATTTGAAAATATTTATATTACCCTCTTTACAAACACAAGATTTTAGTGTATAATACTGTCTCGGTATGAGCTTTTACCGCACGCTGGGTCTTCGGGTACACGATCACCCGCCGATCGCTCGGTGTACGGAATAATTATTTGAAAGGTGATATTGAAAATGACCAAAGACAAGAAGCAGGAAATCATCGCCGCGTACAAAACGCATGAGAGCGACACGGGTTCGCCCGAGGTACAGATCGCGATACTCACGACCCGTATCAACGAACTCACCGAACACTTAAAGGTCAACAAAAACGACCACCACAGCAGACGCGGTCTGCTCAAGATGGTCGGTCATCGCCGCAACCTCCTCGGATATCTGAAAGACAAGGATATCGAGCGTTACAGAGCGATAATCGATAAGCTCGGCTTAAGAAAGTAAAAAACAAACTGTCCGCGCTCTTTCATACCGGGGCGGCGGACGCGTTCGGGGAGCTCCCGCTTTTGCGGGAGGTCTCCGAATTTTGCGGTAAAATACGGAGCGTCTTAAGTGTAGCAGTTACCTTTGCGCCGGTAGCGTCACCGGCTTGAAGGTAAGTGTTATACCTAAGGCAGTCTCCGATATAATAAAGGAGAAAAAAAGAAATGTTCGAAAACTACAAGGTATTCAACTACGAGCTCGCCGGCAGACCTCTTACGATAGAGACCGGCAAGATGGCGGGCCTCGCAAACGGTTCCTGCCTCGTCCGCTACGGCGACACCTGCATCCTCGCCTGCGCGACCGCGTCGGCAAGACCGAGAGACGGCATAGACTACATGCCACTGTCCGTTGATTTTGAAGAGAGACTTTATTCCGTAGGCAGGATCCCCGGCGGCTATTTCAGACGTGAAGGCAAGCCCACCGAGAAGGCGATACTCACCTCCCGCGTGATCGACAGACCGATCCGTCCGCTGTTCCCGAAGGATCTTCGCAACGATATCAACCTCAGCATGACCGTTCTCGCGGTAGATCACGACAACAGCCCCGAGATCGCGGCTATGATCGGCGCGTCCATCGCTCTGTCCATCTCCGATATTCCGTGGAACGGACCTATCGGCGGCGTGTTCGTGGGCATGGTAGACGGCAAATTCATCATCAACCCGAACGTTGAGCAGAGAGAGCGCAGCACCCTTGAGCTTACCGTTGCCGGCACCGAGAAAAAGGTCGTCATGATCGAAGCGGGCGCGAAGGAAGTATCCGACGAGGATATGTTCAACGCCATCATGTTCGCGCACGAAGAGATCAAGAACATCGTAAAATTCATCAATTCCATCGTTGCCGAGATCGGCAAGCCCAAATTCGAATACGAGCATCACGACGTTGACCACGAGCTGTACGACAAGATCGCGGCTGAGTTCACCGAGGACGTCAAGCTCGCGCTTGACACCGACGACAAGACCGTCCGCGACGCGGCGATCGACGTCATCAGAGGCAAGATCTACGAAGAATACGACGAGGAGTATCCCGATCAGCATCCGATGATCGAGGAGATCCTTTACAAGCTGCAGAAGGTCATCGTCCGCGAATGGCTGCTTCAGGGCAAGCGCGTTGACGGACGCCGCCTCGACCAGATCAGACCGCTTGCCGCCGAGGTCGGACTTTTCCGCAGGACCCACGGCTCGGGCCTCTTCACCCGCGGTCAGACTCAGGTCATGACGATTGCCACGCTCGGCTCCATTTCCGATATGCAGGAGCTTGACGGCATAGATCAGGAAGAAGAAAAGAGATATATGCACCACTACAACATGCCGGGTTATTCCACGGGCGAGGCGAAGTCCTCCAGATCCCCCGGCAGACGTGAGATCGGCCACGGCGCTCTCGCCGAAAGATCCCTCGTTCCGGTGCTCCCGTCCGTTGAGGAATTCCCGTACGCGATCCGCCTCGTATCCGAGGTCATTTCGTCCAACGGTTCCACCTCTCAGGCGTCCGTCTGCGGCTCCACCCTCGCTCTTATGGACGCGGGCGTGCCGATAAAGGCGCCGGTCGCCGGTATCTCCTGCGGCCTTATCACCGAAGGCGACCGCTGGATGACGATGGTCGATATCCAGGGTCTTGAAGACTTCTACGGCGATATGGACTTCAAGGTAGCCGGTACTCACAAGGGCATCACCTCCATTCAGATGGACCTCAAGATCGACGGTCTTACCCCCGAGATCATAAAGAGCGCTCTCGAGACCACCCACAAGGGCAGAGATTATATAATCGACGAGGTCATACTCAAAACGATCGACCGTCCGCGTGACGACGTTTCCGATTTCGCGCCGAAGATGATCAGCATGCAGATCAATCCGGACAAGATCCGTGAGGTCATAGGCACGGGCGGCAAGGTCATCCAGAAGATCGTCGCCGACACGGGCGCCAAGATCGACATCGAAGACGACGGTTCCGTATTCATCTCCGCGGTCGACAAGAACGCCTGCTACGCCGCGAAGGCGATAATAGACGGCATCGTGTTCGAGCCTGTCAAGGGCGCGACCTACACCGGCAAGGTCGCCGAGATCCTGCCGATCGGCTGCAGAGTCGAGATCGTTCCCGGTTACCTCGGATTCGTACACGTACGCGATCTTGAATACAAGAGAACGGAAAACGTTGAAGACGTTGTCAAGATAGGCGACGTCGTCACCGTCAAATGCCTCGGCACCGACGAAAAGGGCAGAATAAACTTCTCCCGCAAGGCTGCTCTGCCGAGAAAGCCGTTCAGGACCGACAGACCCGAAGGCGAGGAAAAGCCCGAGGCTGAGGATACAAAGGAAGAAGAATGATAAAAAAAGAGCCTTTGAAAAAAGGCTCTTTTGTAAACAGGAGCTGTTATGATCAAAGCCGCGATCTTCGACGTTGACGGAACGCTGATCGATTCGCTCGGAGGCTGGCGCACAGCCGTTTCCGGGTACCTCGGATCAGCGGGCGTACCGTTTGACGAGGACGTATATAAAAGAATGCACAGACTGACCGCCGAAAAGGCGATATCGTATCTGAAAAGAGAGCTGTCTCTGAAGGATCCGGAAAGCGTGATAAGAGAACGCATATTCGCGTCGCTTGAAGTCTTTTACAGAGAAAAGACGCGGATCGTCCCGGGCGTGCCGGAGCTGCTCGAAGCGCTTGACCGTGCGGGCGTCGTCATGGCTGCCGCAACGTCAAACAGGCGAGAATTCGCCGCGGCTGCGCTTCGCTTTCACGGGATCGACCGGTATTTCAGCCGTATAGTGACGTGCGACGACTACGGAACGACGAAAAGCGAGCCGACGGTGTATCTGAGGACCGCGGAGCTTATCGGTTTCTCCCCGTCTGAGACGGTCGTGTTTGAGGATTCGCCGCACGCGGCTGAAACCGCGCACGCGGCGGGATTTCCGGTAGAGCTTGTTTCGGGCGATCTTTCGGACGGCGGCGTAAGGTCGGCGATCCTTCGCCGCGCGGGGGTGGGATCATGATCGGATACGCCGTGTTTGACGCCGACGGCACGCTGATCGACTCGCTCGGAGTGTGGCGCGCGGCAGACAACGTATATCTTGCGTCAAAAGGCAAGAGGATGACAGACGAAATCTACCGTGCGTTTATGAAAATGACGTACGGTGAAAGCATAACGTTCGTAAAGGATCACTTTTCGCTGCCCGACAGCGAGGAGCGTATCTCGGCTGATATAATGAGGATTGTGACTGAAAAGTACGCCGCAGAGGTCAGAGCGATGCCGGGCGTGATACCGCTGCTTGACCGTCTGGCGGAGAAAGGAATACCGATGGCTGTTGCCACGGCGAACGAAAAAGAGCTTGTGACAGCGGCGCTTTCGTCAAACGGTATGCTCGGATATTTCAGATGCGTGGTGACGTGCGACGAGCTCGGTACGAGCAAGCGCACAGCTGACGTATACGTCCACGCGGCGCGTCTTCTGGGCGGAACGCCGGAGGAAACTCTCGTCGTGGAGGATGATTTCGGCTGCGTGAAAACGGCGGCTGCCGCGGGCTTTCACGCCGTTCACATATCGGAGATAGGAGGGATAGAGCTTGAGTAACCGAAGATGCGTCGTTGTCGGCGCTGCGAGGATCACAAAATACAAAGAAATAAAAAAATATCTGAGAAAAGACGACTTTTTCATCTATTGCGACGCGGGGCTGTCTCACGAGGAAAAGCTCGGTCACAGGGCGGACATGATAGTCGGCGACTTCGATTCATCGGAAAACCCGCTCCGCCCGACGGAAACCGTAGTTCTTCCGCACATCAAGGACGATACCGATACGGCGTACGCCGTAAAGGAGGCGATGAAGCGCGGATTTACGGAATTCCTGCTCGTCGGGGTGATCGGCGGAAGGCTCGATCATACTCTCGGAAACGTCGCGCTGCTGAATATGATCGCGACGGCGGGACTTCACGGGATGGCTGTGGACGATCATTCGGAGATAGAGATCGTCACGGACAAAGCAGAGGTGGAGCCGGATTTTCCGTATTTCTCGCTTCTGAACGTTACGGGACAGTGCGCGGACGTCACGATAAAGGACGCGCTTTATCCGCTTGACAACGGCGAGCTTACGGTAGATTTCCCGCTCGGAGTGAGCAACGAGCCGCTTCCCGGAAAGACCGCGAAGATCACGGTAGGCAAGGGCCGCGCGCTGCTTATCAGGGTACGCGGAGAATGAACAGAGTCACGGTCGCCGGATGCTCTGGCAGCGGAAAAAGCGTGTTTGCGGCAAAGCTTGCCGCGATCTTTCGCCTGCCGCTCTATCATCTCGACAACGTCTTCTGGAATCCGGATAAAACGCACGTGGACAGGGAAACGTTCGACAGGCGCCTGAACGTCATCCTCGGGTACGAAAGGTTCGTGATCGACGGGGAATACGGCAGAACGCTTGAGACACGGATCAGAGAGTCGGATACGGTGTTTTATTTCGATATACCGCTCTCAGACAGGCTCGAAGGCGCCGCCTCACGCGTCGGCAAAAAGCGCCCGGACATACCGTGGATCGAGGACGAGTTCGACCCGGATTTCAAAAAATACATAGAGGACTACGACGATACACAGCGCCCGGTCACGCTCGCCCTGCTTGAAAAATACAGTAACAGAAATATAATAACGTTCAAAAGCAGAGAAGAAGCCGACCTTTATTTAATGAACAGCTTGTAAAAAAAAGAAAAATCTCATTTTTTGTGAAACTTTTTCGGCGGTTTTTTACGTCTTATTATTTAGAAGCAATAAGGAGGTCCATACGCCTGTGAAAAGAATATTATCAGTTATAACAGCCGCGGCGGCTCTGCTGTCGCTTGCCGCGTGCGTCAAGGCTCCGGAGGAGACCGGAAATACGCGTCCGAAGGAAACGAAAGAGGCGGTAACGTACGAGCCGTATAAGGGCGTGAGCGGCGATTACTCCGGCGCGAAATTCGCGAGTATAGCCGATCTTACCGCGTCGTCGCCCGATGATTCCGACGGATATTATAAAAATATCAAAGCTTACCGCAGCTGCGGCGACGGGCTGACCGCTTTTTACGACAAGCTGAATCAAAAAGTGCTTGAAGGCGGCGACGCCGGCGCCGTTTCGCCGGTAAACGTTTATATGGCTCTTTCGCTTCTTGCGGAATGCGCCGAAGGCTCGTCGCGCGCCGAGATACTCGACGTTCTCGGCGTTAAAAGCATCGAGGAGCTGCGTGAACAGTCGAAGCTCGTGTGGTTCTATAACAACCGCGACGACGAGCAGGGAAAATCAATGCTCGCGAATTCGGTATGGCTTTCAAGCGGTCTGCCCGTAAAGGAAGCGTGCGCGGAGCATCTTAAAAAAGACCACTATGCCTCGGCGTTTGCGGGAGATTTCGGCGATGAGAAGTATATAAACGCCCTCAAACAATGGCTTTCCGATATGACGAACGGTCTGTTGGATAACAGCATAAACGGTCTTGTCATACCGCCGGATACGGCGATTGTGCTTGCCTCGACTCTGTATTATAAAACAAAATGGTATACGGCGTATGAAGAAACGGAGGAGGGCAAATTCGACGGTGAGCCCTGCGTTTTCAATAAAAAGGTAAACGATAATCGGATATACAAGGGCAAGGGCTTTACCGCGTATGCAGAAAGATTGTCCGACAACAACAGAATGTGGTTCTTTTTGCCGGACAAAAACAAGACCGTGGACGACGTGCTGAAGACCGGAGTCATATCGTATATAAACAATGATCCGTTCGGTATCGAATACGAGGTTACGGTAAGGATGCCGGACTTCGATATCAGTCTTAACGGCAGCATTAAAGACGCGCTGCGCGATATCGGCATAAGCGAGTGTATGACTGATAAAGCCGATTTTTCGGCACTGACTGACGACAGCTTGTTTTTGAGCGACGTTATACACGCCTGCCGTGTAAAAGCCGACAAGGACGGAGTCGAAGGCGCGGCTTTCACCGTTATGGCGCTTGCGGGAAGCGCACCCTTTGAGTTGATGAAGCTCAAATATGATTTTACGCTTGACAGACCTTTCGTTTTCGTTATCGAAAACGGCGGCACGCCGCTATTTACGGGAGTGGTGAACGAGGTTTAAACTGTAGTAGGGGCGAGCATTGCTCGCCCGCTTCAATGAAATTTGAATAAATCAAAAAAGGGTGAGCAAAACGGGGTTTTCCTCCGTGCTCACCCTGCGTACGTTATTTGATTATTCCGGGTTGTTCACCAAACGGATTTTCATAAATATACTTGATATGCGTCTCGTAATCCTCTTTGTTTCGTATCACGTGGTCGTAAAAAGATTTTTGCCATATTGACGACCCGATATGTTTTGTGACGTAACCTTTCATTTGTTGAACGACACGTGAGACCGTAGGGGCGACCATTGGTCGCCCGCGTTCATCCGTATGTATCGTAATCAACAAATGAATATGGTCGGGCATTATAACGTAACGGTCTACGGACAAAGCCGGATATGATACGGATATGCTTTTAACTGCTTCATCGACGATTTTTCCGTATTTTGACAGTCTGATATTCTGCGGGTCAAGCGGGCGAGCAATGCTCGCCCCTACATCAGACGGCGCTTCAAGCCAAAAATAGTTTATCCTCTTTGACGTGCAGACGGTCAGAAAATACGCTCCGCACGTGCTGTAATCAAAATGATTCAGCCTGTTTTGCTTTCTTGTCGGTTTATCCGTTTTTCACCCATATTTTCATATCACACTCCCCGCGGTTGGCGAACGCGTGGTACGGGATCATGAACAGGGGAGAAGGCGACGCGGGGACCGTTACCGCCGGAAGCCCGAAAGGACCTTTTACGACGTTCATTTCGCCGTCTTCGATCACGGCTTGCCCGAGAGCGGGATTGTCGACGCCCTCCGCGCACATAACGAACGGTCCGTACGTGACGGCGCAAAGACCTCTGTCCGCCTCGACGTGCGGGTCTGCGTATCTCAGCTCCGGCGAAAGCTCGAGCCTCAGAGTCACGGTATCAGATGGCGAGGCTGTAATTTTCAGATATCCTTTTACCGGCGCGGCGTTTACGGCCGTGCCGTTCTTTTCAAGCGAGTACTGCCGGCACCAGCCCGGTACGCGGATATGAAGCGTCACGTCGGCTGAAACGGTCAGAGTGACGTCGCCGCCGAACGGATAATCCGTTCTCTGCGAGATTTTCACGCCGTTCACTTCGGCGTCGGAGTCCGCGAACTGCTCGACGAATATACCGTCCTCGTCGTATCTGTAAAGGAAATCGCCGATCGACGGTATGAATCTCGTGACGTTCGGAGGACAGCAGGAGCACGCGAACACCTTTACGCGCTGCGTTATCGGAAAGTGGACGCCCGGGCGGGTCTGTCTGTTTTTCAGGTCTATTTCCTGCGCGTTCTCATAGAAGAACGACGTGCCGTCAAGCGACAGCCCGGACAGAAAACCGTTGTAGATCACGCGCTCGGCGACGTCCGCGTATTTCGCGTCGCTGTCAAGGCAAGCCATGCGGCGCGCGAACAGCGCAAGCGACAGCGCCGCGCACGTTTCCGCGTACGCCGTGTCGTTCGGGAGCCTGTGATCCTCTTCAAAGCGTTCTCCGTACGCCTGCGAGCCTATCGCGCCGGTTATGTACATTTTCTTTTTCGCTATGTTGTCGAATATGCTTTTGCACGCGTGCGTAAGCGCCTCGTCTTTTTTGCGCTTCGCAACGTCCGCCATCGCGCAGTAGAAGTAGCAGGCGCGGACGCAATGCCCCCACGCCGTGAGCTGCTCCCGTGCCGGCAGATGGTCCTGACTGTAATTGCTGTGAAGGCTGTCCTTGCCGGGCTTGCCGCCTAAGGCGCGTTTGCTGACGAAGAATTCCGCAAGCTCAAGCCATTTTTCCTCGCCGGTATGATCGTAGAGCTTTACGAGCGCAAGCTCGATCTCCTCGTGTCCCGGAGAGCTGAACGACGCGCTTTGTTCATCCATGAAAACGCGCTTCACAAGCTCCATGTAATCCTTCATAAGCGACAGGAATTTGCCCTTTCCCGTCGCTTTTTCATATGCGATCGCGGCTTCAAGCAGATGTCCCGCGCAGTAAAGCTCGTGGCAGTCGCGGTCGGTGAAGATCTTATCCGGCGCTATCTGCTGAAAATATATGTTGAAATAACCCTTGTACGGACCTTCCTTGATCCTTCCGCGCTCTATGCATTCCACAAGGTGATCCACCCGCGCCTCTTCTTCGGGCATCGGTTCCTTTTCCGTCAGATACGCGACGGATTCGATCCATTTGGCAACGTCGGAATCCCAGAAATAATGAGGCTGATCCGGATCGCCCGGCTTATAGTTCATCTCAAACGCGCCGATCCGTCCGGTCTCGTCGAACCTGTCGTACACGCTGTCAAGCGTGACGCGGCGCACAAGCTTCTGCTTGTCCGCCCAAAAGCCGGATCTGATGTCAACTTTGTCAAACGGTACGTATTCGCTCATATTATCCTCCCCAGTATCTCTGTCGCTTTTTTGCGTGTGTATTTTCCGGAAAACAGGCTTGAAGATCCGCATACGAGCGCGTCCGCGCCCGCCGCCTTCATCATTTCGGCGTTTTCGAAGCTGACGTTGCCGTCCGCTTCGATTATTTTGTCGGGCAAAAGCTCCCGCGCGCGCCTTATTTTGCCGATGATGCCGGGAATAAGCTTCTGACCCGCGTAACCCGGATCGACCGTCATGATCAGCAGACCGTCAAAGCAGTCGGCAACGTCGGCGCAGGCGGAAAGAGGCGTCTCGGGGTCGAGCGCGAGCAGCGCCTTGCAGCCGAGGGCGCGTATCTTTTCAGCGGTGCGCGCCGGGTGACGGTCCGTTTCGTAGTGTATGCTGACCCAGTCTCCCGGGCGGATCGGGAAAAATCCGAGCTTGTCGCCGGGCGAATTTATCATAAGGTGAATGTCGAGCGGTGCGTCGAAGCTTTTCCGTATCGCCTCCATAAGCGATACACCGAGCTGTATGTTGGGTACGAAACACCCGTCCATGACGTCGATATGGAGCAGATCCGCGCCGCAGGCGAGCAGATCCGTTATCTCGTCGTACATATGGAGCTGATCCGCGCACATAAGTGACGGATTTACGTAGATCTTGTTCAAAGCCGTATCCTTTCGGTATAAAAGCGGAGTCGGGCTCCGCTTTTTCGTTAGATGTTTATTTTGGTCACTATCCTGATGACGAGGCAGAGAAGCAGCTGATATCCGAGCGCGTGGAGCGCGGAGATCGAATCGTAGGTGCCCGTGAATATCAGTATCACGCTGAACAGCAGACCGATTATGACCGACAAAAAGCATATGACCATATTGATCTTCGACGAATAGACCGTCTTGTCGCAGAGCATGAGCGTGCGGAGCAGTGCTTTTACGCTGTTGCGCGAGACGATCGCGCCCTTCGTGGACTTGCTCACGTCGCGTCTGCGCTCGTTTTCGCGTGAGCGGATCAGTCTGCAATGATAGATCTCGGTATCGAGACGGTCTTTTATGAGCTTCGTGTCGATGTTCGGGTCAAGAGTACGTATCGCGACGCATCTCGTGGAGGTCGAAAGCTGTTTGATCACGGACAGGAAATCTCTGTCCATTTCGTATTCTATGTAGAACTTCGCACAGACGACGTCGTTTATGATCATATACATAATACGGCTCTTGTCGTTGTTTTCGTACTGTCTGTCGTCAAGCGTGTATTTCGGATCGAGCTTGCCGCCCATATATCCGGCGGAGCCGAGGTATACCTTCTGAGAGTCGACCGTGGCTTCAATTCCGCCTTCAACGGCGTTTTCGACCGTCACGTTGTTTGAAAACTCCTTGTATTCGCGCGCGGCGTTCTCGCAGATCGTCAGAAGGGGTCCGCCGACCTTGCGGAACAGGCTCGTGAGAACGTACATTATGTGATCCATACGGCTCTCGTTGAATACGCGGACGGAGGTGATCTTGTCAAGAGACGGCGGAAACACGTCGCTGTCCTCGAACGTGACGACGGACGCGTCGGCGTATTCCTCGGCGGCAGCCTCGCTTATGACGCAGCTGTCGTCGTTATACGTTTTCTTGGCGCAGGCGAAGGACGGCAGCGTTATCGCGGAGAAGAACGCGGCGGGCATACACAGCGACGAGGCTATATACGCGGCGTTTATCGCGGAGCCTATGTCCTTTTTGACTATAAGCACCGTCGCCAGAACTCCGGCGAATATGAGCGCGAGCACGGGGAAGAGCAGATTGACGTAATTTTTGGTCGAGGTGCTCTTCATATTCGATTCGACGAAGCCGCGTACGAAATTCGTCTTGGAGATACGGAGCATCGTCGGATCCTCGGGAACGTAGTCGTAGAATTCCTGCTCCTCAGCGGAGTTTTTCCTCGGAACGTAGGATTCCATCACGAATTTTGATTTACCGGGCGTGCCGGAGATTATACGGAAGTTGAGCGTGTCGCGCTTGATGCAGCGGAGCTCCGCCGAAAGCATAAGAACGACGACGAGCGCGGACGCCGACATAACGGGGTGAAGCACGGGCTTCGCGGTGACGGCGGCGATTATGCCGTAAATATAAGTGAATATAACGGCGAGCGCGCCTACGGATGAAGCCGTGGCTTTGCCCGAGAATACGCCCTTGAGACCTGAGATCACGTACTTTACGGCGAATATGGCGCACAGCGAGAAAAGCTGCAGGTCGATAAGAATGAATACGGACGGGTTGTTTGCGGGTGAGCAGAAGAACGGGAATTTATCCGCGCCGAAAGTAAGGCATTCATATACGAATACGAGTACGGCGAACACGGATGAAAGGATAAGGGATAACTTCGTGCGCGAGTAATTCTTTCTGAAACCGTCAAGGAAGGTCTTGCGCTGGTCGTAGGAAACGAATTCGTCTATGCCCTGCGCCTTTTCCCTCAGCTCCTCCTCTTCCTGCTGAAGCTGCTCTTCGTCAATATCCGAAACTGACAGCTCTTTGTATACCTTTACGGGGTTTTTCTCCGGCGGCTCCGGTGCTTCGGCGAAGGCGTCCATTATCGCCTCGTCGGAGGTGGAATAACCGTCGTTGTCCGGGTGCATGTCGGAATAGATACCGCTGAATTTCTCTATATCCTCTTCGATCGACGAAAGCTGCGCGTCGGGTGCCGCGGCGTCCGGCACGTCGAATCTGCGGGTCTTTCCGCCCTCGTCCTCGGGCAGGGCGACGGTCTTGTCGTCGACGAAGGGATCATCGTATTCGCCGTCTCCGTCGCTGTCTTCGATCACGGTCACGCCCTGCGGAGGCAGGACGACGGTCTTTTCATAAGACTCGTCCTCCAAAGCGTCGCTTACGTGAAGCTGCAGATCGTCCGATATTACGTTCACGTCCCGGGCGTCGTCGTCATTCGGGGCGTCTTCGGGCTCAGGCTTTGCAGCATCGACAGTCTTGCCGGGCTCAGGCTCGGGCTCGGGCTCAGACTTTGTTTCGGGCTCCGGATTTGTTTCAGGCTCGGGCTCGGGTGCGTCAGCCGTTTTCGTGTCCGCGTCGTCCGGGTCGGAGAAAAGGGCTCCTATTTCGTTTGCAAAATCGTTCAGCTCCTTTTCGCTGCGTTCCTTCTCGGTAAGGGAAGGCGCGGGCTCGGATACAGCGGCTTTGGGCTCGCTTTCCGCCGGCTTTTCCGGTTCTTTTTCCGGCTCCGGTACGGATACGCGCGTCTCAGCCGACGGAAGCTCAGCTTCGCGGCGGTCGTCCGCTCTGTTTTTCTTTTTATCGCGTTTGTTTTTGTGCTTTTTCTTTTTTTCTCTGCCCTCTTCCTCGGCGGCGAAATATTCGTCGAGCAGGCGGACTTTTTCAGATATCGACGACGGCGCGCCGCTCTCCGTTTTGACTGCGGCGGAAGCGTCCTTCGGCTCGTCAAGCTCTGCCGGGACCGTCTCGACCTGAGGCTTCTGCGGGGCGGCTATCTCATCGTCCTCGATATCGAGGACCAGCTTGAGTTGATTGACGAGGTCGTCTACCGACATGTCTTTCTTATTCTTGTTCTCCATGTTAGCCTGCCTTTCTTCAGAGGGAATTTCTTACTTTTGCCGCCCACGACAGCACCACCGCCGCCGCGCACGACACGTTCAGCGAGTTGATCCTGCCGAACATGGGTATGCTGACTGTGTAATCGCACGACTCTCTGACTATGCGGGAGACTCCGTCGCCTTCGGATCCGAAGACGAAAGCAGCCGCACGGTCGAGAGGGGCTTCGTAAACGCTCTGACCGTCAGCCTCTGCCGCGTAACACCAGACGCCGCGTTCCTTCAGCTCCTTTATGCAAGCCGCTATGTTCGGCACCTTTACGACCGGCACGTATGACAGAGCGCCGGCTGAGGATTTTGCGGCGACGGAGCCGAGCGTCGCGGAATGGCGCTTCGGGATTATCAGCCCGTGGACGCCCGCGCACTCGCAGCAGCGGAGAAGAGCGCCGAGATTGTGCGGATCCTCGATCCCGTCAGCGATCGCGATGAAGGGGAGCTTCCCCTCATCCTCGGCTTTTTTGAAAATATCGTCAAGCTCCGCGTATTCTGCCGCCGAAGCGTACGCGCACACTCCCTGATGAACGCCGCCCGCGCACAGCCTGTCAAGCTTCTGCTTCTCCGCGTCGATCACGGGTACGCCGAGCTTTTTTGCGGTCGCCGCGATGGTCGTTATGGAACCCTCGCGCTGACCGCGCTGTATAAGGACCTTGTCGACCGTCCTGCCGGACTTCAACAGCTCGGCTACGGCGTTTCTGCCGAATATAAGATTCTCATCCGGCTCCTTTTCATTGTCCATTCGTCTTTTTTCTGTCATATCCTACCTTCTTTATCGAAGCTGATTTCTTATTATTTTGCCGGATATGGTCTTCGGCAGCGAATCGCGGAACTCCACTATGCGCGGATATTTGTACGGCGCCGTGTGCTCCTTGACGTATTTCTGTATTTCCTTTTTGAGCTCTTCCGTGCCTTCTTTGCCGTTGACGAGGACGACGACGGCTTTGATTATCTGACCGCGTATTTCGTCGGGAACGGCGGTCACGCCGCATTCGAGCACGTACGGCAGCTCCATTATCACGCTCTCTATCTCAAACGGACCGATGCGGTAGCCTGAGGATTTTATCACGTCGTCCACACGGCCCACGTACCAGAGATACCCGCTTTCGTCGCGCCACGCCGTGTCGCCGGTGTGGTATACGCCGCCCCTGAACGCCGCGGCTGTCTTCTCGGGATCCTTATAGTATCCGCGGAAGAGTCCGCACGGCGTGCCGTGATCGAGCCTTATGACGATCTCGCCGGTCTCGCCTATCGGAACGCTGTTGCCGTCCGGGTCTACGACGTCGACGTCGTACAGCGGGCTCGGCTTTCCCATGGCGCCGACTCTCGGGGTAGTGCCCGCGAGATTGCAGACGGAAAGAGTTGTTTCCGTCTGACCGAAGCCCTCCATTATCGAAAGCCCGGTGGCGCGTTTCCATTGCTCGAATACCTCGGGGTTCAGCGCCTCTCCGGCGGTGCAGGTGTGTTCAAGCGACGACAGATCGTATTTTGAAAGATCTTCCTTTATGAAGAATCTGAACATCGTCGGCGGCGCGCAGAACGTCGTTATATGATATTTCGCAAACAGCGGAAGTATATCGTCCGCGTGAAAGCGGTCGAAGTCGTAGGTGAAGATCGGCGCCTCGGACATCCACTGACCGTAATACTTGCCCCAGAGCGCTTTGCCCCAGCCGGTATCGGAGATCGTGAAGTGGAGCCCGTCCGGATTTACGTTGTGCCAGTATTTGCCGGTTATGTAATGGCCGAGCGCGTAGCGGTAATCGTGCCAGGCGAGCTTCGGATAGCCCGTCGTTCCCGACGTGAAGAACATGAGCATCGGATCGGCGCCGCACGGCGCGTCGGGCTTACGTTCGTATACGTCGCCGTATTTTTCATATTCTCCGTCGAAATCGAACCAGCCGGGACGGCTCCCGTGCGTCATTATTTTCAGTATACCGGGGAAAGCCTCGGCGGCCTGCTCCGCCTGCAGGGCGACGTCGCCATCGCCGGTGCAGACTATGGCTTTAACGTCAGCCAGCGCGAAGCGGTACTCAAAATCGTGCTTCATGAGCTGATTCGTCGCGGGTATGGCGACGGCGCCCATCTTGTGCAGCGCCGTAAGTACGAACCAGAACTGATAATGGCGCTTCATCACGAGCATCACCTTGTCGCCGCGCTTTATGCCGAGCGATTCGAGGTAATTCGCCGCCATCGCGGAATGGCGTTTGATATCGGAAAACGTGAACCGTCTCTCCGTCTTGTCGGATGAAAGATGGAGCATTGCGAGCTTGTCCGGCGTACGGTCGGCTATCGCGTCGACTATGTCGAAGGCGAAGTTGAATTTGTCCTCGTTCTTAAACGTTATTCCGTCGAGCACGCCTTCCTTGTCCATACGGACGTCTATGAATTTCGCCGCGGCGGGGCATTCGTAATTTCTTGCCCTGCGCTGTGAAACTATCTTTTCGAATTTATCGGGCTCCGTCCATTCGTTCTTTTTGAGGATTATGGCGTAGAACGTCGCGCCGCCCTCCGAAAGGGCGACCATCCCGTGCGGGTTTGCGGAATCGTAGTAAATGCTGTCGCCGGGGTACAGTATCTCCGTGTGATTGCCTATCCTGAATTTCATCACGCCGGTCAGCATAACGTCGAATTCCTGACCTTCGTGCGTGGAGGTGTGTATTTCGCCCTCCGCAGCTTCCTTTGAATACGGCATTTCCACAAAGAACGGTTCAGCCGTCTTCTGCTTGAAAAGCGGCGCCATGTTTATGTATTTGAAGCCCTGCCGCCTTGTTATCGGCAAGCCTTCACCTGAGCGCGTGAGAGAGTAATTTGAAAGTGTCGGGCTTTCGCCGCGGATCAGATCCGTCGGGTCGACGCGCAGGTGCTTCGCACATTTGTAAATGAAGGTAAAACTGAAGTCTGTCTTGCCTTCCTCGTAATTCTTATATTCCTCCGCTGTCGTGTCCGTGAGCGCCGCCATATCGGAAACGGATATGCCCATTATTTCGCGCAGTGTCCGTATTCTTTGAGCAACGTCCCGAAGTTGAGTTTTCAGATCTGTTTTTTCCATTTTTACTCTCCGGAGCATGATTTGAACGTATATAATAATACATAGTATATCTTATCACAATAAGAGTGATTTGTCAAGCGGCAAGTTAAACATAGCGGCGCCGAAACAGCCCGATTTTTTGTGTTTTTTATAATATAAAAAAGCCCCCGTGCGCGTGGCGCTCTTAAGTACAGTTTAAAAAGACCGGCTGAAGTAAGGACAATGAAGCCTTATTTCAGCCGGTTTTTGTCGCAGCTCGGCGCAAGCAGGACGTTTGAGTGCCAAACGTCAAAGAAACAGTTTACAGTTATGATTGCACGCGATGCGTGCAAGTTATGAGTTGAGGCTTCGCCTCAACGTTATGATATGAGTTCCGCGCGTAAGCGGAACTCATAACTGCCGACTGTCCTTAAGAACAGTCGGCGTTCGGGCGCTTTCGTGTCAGCGGAAGACCACGCCGATAACGCCTGACGCTGTCGACCGTATGAACCCGAACGGCGGACATTCGATGCCGCGCGCCGCCGCCTCGTCGTACAGCGCGGCGGGCAGGTCGTTATAAACGGAGCCGAGCTTTTCGTAATCGTTTATTCTGATCAGAGTTTCTTCCACGCCTTTTTCGTAATTGTCAAACGCCGCGCGGGCGACCTGCTCCGCCGTGTCCGCGGTGAAGCCGTTGTATACGAAATAATTGTACGCTGTGGCGGTGCAGAGCGGCAGCGGCACGCGGGACCATATCTCGTGAGAGCGGAGAAGCTCCTCGGTCGTCATGCCGAAATAGTAATACGTCAGATAATCTATACTTCTGTCGGAGCCGACGGGATCTCCCCACGTCGTGTCGACGTAGTAATATCCGTCGTCAAAAAGCATCAGGGAGTAATAATGCCTGCCGGAATTGCCGTAGCCCTTCACGGTATACGTCTGTATGCCCTGGCGCAGAGCGAGATACTGCGTCGCCCGTGCGTAGCCGATACAGATGGATCTGCCGTCGAGCAGCGGACCCGCGGCTGACGTGGCGCGGTAAAGCCTCTCATTATATCTGCCGTCCTCGTAATCCGCCTCGGCGTCAAAGTCGTATTTTGTGCGGTTTATTATATATTCGTACGTCCCGATGATACGCTCATACGTGGAATCCCCGTCCTGCGCCGATATGAATTCATTGTACGCGGCGTCAAGCTCGGACGACGTCTTCTCCGCATATTCGCGGTCAAAGGCGTAGTTGAACGTGAGGACGCCGTCTTTGATCGACGGAGTCTCGGATACGTAAAACAGCTCCGGCGTGTCGAAAAACACGCATTCCCAGATATAAGCGGCGGTATCGTCGTCGGGCAGGCTGACCCGGGGAGCGTAGGACAGCGCGGCTTCAAGCACGTCGTAATAAAGCGCCCGCCGCTGCCCGTCAAGCGTCATCCACGCGTAACGCGTCACCGTGTCGAAATACGGCATGCCGCCGTCCGGTATGCGCGGAGAAAACTCGTCCGGACTGTCCGTCACGTCGAATATCTCCGTTTCAAACGTCGTGTCTTCGCCGCCGCGTGGGAAGAGTCTGTTTATTATTTTTCCGGCGAAACCGCAGGACGCAAGCGAAGCCGATAAAAGCAGGGAAATAACGGATAAAATGATTTTTTTCATTGTTATAAATAAAGCGCCCGGTGATTCCGGGCGCGTGTGATCATTTGCCTATAACGGATTTGCCGCCCATATAAGGTCTTAAAACCTCGGGGATGTTAACGGTGCCGTCTGCGTTGAGATTGTTTTCGATGAACGCGATAAGCATTCTCG
This sequence comes from uncultured Ruminococcus sp., assembly GCA_902762505.1. Classification (GTDB taxonomy): domain Bacteria; phylum Bacillota; class Clostridia; order Oscillospirales; family CAG-272; genus UBA1248. The sequence continues at coordinate 19,646 of CACWOQ010000037.1, forward strand.
GAGGAGCCACTACCGTGTTGTTGAGCGTGTGCGGCAGATAAGTCTTGCCCTCGCCTTTGACTCTGATCCTGAGGCGTCTCGCCTGAGCGTCGCCGAGATTCGAGCAGGAGCCGACCTCGAAGTATTTCTTCTGCCTCGGTGACCACGCCTCAACGTCAAGGCTCTTGACCTTGAGGTCTGCAAGGTCGCCGGAGCAGCATTCGAGCGTGCGTACCGGGATGTCAAGCGTGCGGAACAGGTCTACCGTGTACTGCCACAGCTTGTCGAACCACATCTTGCTGTCCTCGGGACGGCAGACGACTATCATTTCCTGCTTTTCGAACTGATGGATACGGTAGATGCCGCGCTCCTCTATACCGTGTGCGCCCTTTTCTTTTCTGAAGCAGGGAGAATAGCTCGTGAGCGTGAGCGGAAGCTGAGCCTCGGGCAGAATCTGATCTATGAATCTGCCTATCATCGAATGCTCGCTCGTGCCTATGAGGTAAAGATCCTCGCCCTCGATCTTATACATCATCGCGTCCATCTCCGCAAAGCTCATGACGCCGGTGACGACGTTCGATCTGATCATGAACGGGGGTATGCAGTAGGTGAAGCCGCGGTCGATCATGAAATCGCGCGCGTAGGTGAGTACGGCGGAGTGAAGTCTGGCAATATCGCCCGTCAGATAGTAGAAGCCGTTTCCGGCGACGCGGCGCGCGCTGTCAAGGTCGATGCCGTTGAGCGCTTCAAGTATATCGGTGTGATACGGGATCTCGAAATTCGGGACCTTCGGTTCGCCGAAGCGGGTGATCTCCACGTTTTCGGAGTCGTCCTTGCCTATCGGAACGGACGGGTCTATGATGTTCGGGATCTTCATCATGATGCTCTTTATTTTTTCGGAGCATTCGTCCTCGAGCTTTTCGAGCTCTGCGAGCCTGTTCGCGTTCGCTGTGACCTGCGCCTTTACGGCTTCGGCCTCCTCACGCTTGCCCTGACCCATAAGGGCGCCGATCTGCTTGGAAAGCTTGTTTCTCGAAGCTCTCAGCTCGTCGCCTTCGAGTATATAGGATCTGTTCAGCTTGTCCAGCTCTATGACCTCGTCAACGAGGGGAAGCTTTTCATCCTGAAACTTGTTTTTTATGTTCTGTTTTACCGCTTCCGGGTTTTCTCTGAGAAATTTGATGTCGATCATTGCGGTGCATCCTTTCTGAGTCTTTTTGTGATATAAAACGATTATACGACGGATAAGCCGTAAAATCAAGTCTTTTTTTGAATTTTTTTATTTTTTGCGCTTACTGGATATCAAGAAGATACCACGTGCCGGTCTCTTTGTCTCTGCCTGCGTAAACGTCAAGCTTGATCTTGATCCTGAATCTGACTTTGTTGTTTGCGTCGTACAGCACCTGCGTGTACTCCGCGTGGAAGGATACGAGATCCTCGCTGTATACCTTGAAATCGGTGAACTTTTCACCCTCGTTTCCGATATGGTCGTAATTGTAATACCAGCGGTTGTCGAATTCAGACAGGGTTTTGTAGAGGTTAGTCCCGCGCCACAGATACGGCTTCAGCTCCGAAAACTTGAACGCTCCGGCGACAAAATCGGAATATTTGCCGCACAGACCGAAAAGCGTGCCGTGCAGCTCTTTTTCATACGTGTCGCCCGACGGGGTGAGAAAAACGGTCTTGTCGCTGTATCTGACGACGGCGCAGTCTCTGCCGTCGATTTTCGCCTCGATCACGGGACGGCTGACGAAGCCCTCCGCCGTGTAATCGGCGCACGCCGGCACGTCGAACGATTTCGGTATGAAGGACGGCAGCGTTATCGGAGACAGGGTCGCCTTGCCGGTAAAGACCTTTCCGTTCACGGTGACCACCGCGTTTTCCGGCGCCTCGAAGCTGTAAGAATCAAGGGGGACGGTCACGTCGAGCTTTGTGACGTCGTATGATTTGTGCCCGTCCTTTTCGCTCGCGGTAAGCGTTGCGACTGCGGTCATGCCGGGCTTTGAGATCGAATACGTTGTGTCCGAAGATCTGGAATAAGTGTACTCGCCTTCAAGCGAATCGAGATACGAATACAAGTTTTCAGTAAGCTCGTATTCGCCGATATTGCACGATATGATGCGGGAAAAGCGTGATACGCCGCCGCCGAGATCGGCGACGAAGCGCTCCATCGCCTGCGCCGGCGTGACGTCGAGCGAGAGCAGAGCTATGCGGCGTCCCGCTTCGTCGGCTGACGCGGCGAGAATGCCGAGCGCGTCTCTTTTGCCGAGCGCCTCCGCGGCTGACAGCTCGAGACTGTCCTGTTCTTCAAAACGGCGCCGCTCCTCGGCTTTCAGGCGTTCGCTTTCCGCGCGGGCGTTCTCCGCCGCCTCGACCGAGCGCGCGTACGCGGCGTCCTGCTCGTATCCGCGCAGATAATTCGATAAAAATACGAAGAAAACGCAGCACAGGATAACGATCACCGTTACGGTGAAAATGTATATCCGCCAGAAAAGCGGCAGATTTTTCGTGTTTTTCTTTTTCATCATTTTACGATAAAGGCGGTGGGCAGACCGCGGTAGAAAAGCCCCTTGTTCACAAGCGAGCCCTTGTAAACGAGACCGGTGGAGTTGCCGCCGTCAAGGTTCGCGGCGTTCACCGCGCCGAACCGGAGCATAACGTCTATGAGATCGGCGTACGTCGCGCCGAGGGAATCGGGACGGCGTCCGTCTATCGCGAGCAGAAGCACCGCGCCGTCGGCGCGCTGGCCTATCGCAGACCTCGGATTCAGACCCGAGCCCTGACCCTTGACCGTGGAAGCCTTGCCGTTCATAACAAGAACGGGACCGAACGCGAGCGCGTCGCGTATACCGGCTGAAAGCGCTTCCTCCGGCGTCATGGAGCCGACGATGAAAACGTTGTCGGAGTTGAAGCCGATCACGTCGTATTTCTTTCCCTTGTCGCCCCAGACGAGATCGCCCTGAGTTATAACGAGACCGACGGGTATGCCGCCGTCTCCCGTGCCGTTCTTGTCTTCAAAGCCGCCGCCGTTGAGAGCCGCGGTGGCGTTGTAAGCCTTCGCTATCTGATGTATGGTCCTGCCGGGATCGCCCTTTGAATAGTCGCCCGAAACGCCGACGAAAAGACGGGACGGATCGTACACTATCATCATTTTTCCGCTGTACGTGGGACCCGATACGTCGTGTATCTCAAGCCCGTCGCCGTAGACGACGTTTTCGCTTTCCGGGACCTTTGCCGTCTGCGGCGGACGCGTCACGGTTTCATACGGCTCGGTATTTTTGCCGGTGCTCTCCGGAACAGTCAGCGCGTCGGTCACGCCGTATTCGGTGTCTCCCTCGAATATCACGTCGGTTTCCGTTTCGGTTTTCGGCGGGTTGATTTGGATAAGCCCGGGATCGGATATGCCGGTATCGGCGATCACGGCGTTTTCCGCGAGGATCGAATCTATCGCCTCGGGGGTGAAATACCAGGTCGCCAGGAATTTCGCGGCGGATGTTTCAAGCATGGAGACGACAAAGAGGTCGCGCGCGGTCTTCGAAGGGCCGTAGTTTATGACCGCGACGCCGGCTAAAATGAACCCGACGATAAGACAAAGCGCAGTGAAAACACTCACGGTGATCCTTACGATCACCGCAGATATCTTCAAACTGCGCTTCGTTTTTTTCTTCATGATATTACTTTTTCAGCGCGATCGCCGCTTTGCATTTTTCGGCGATGTTCGCGGCGGTAAGTCCGTAGTATTCGAGCAGCGGCTGAACCTTGCCGGATCTGCCGAATTCGTCCTGAACGCCGACTCTTAGCACCGGTACGGGAGTTTTTCCGCATACGGCTTCGCAGACGGCGGAACCGAGACCGCCTATAACGTTGTGTTCCTCCGCCGTGACTATCGCGCCGGTCTTTGCGGCGTAGGAGCAGACAAGCTCGGAGTCAAGCGGTTTTATCGTGTGTATGTTGAGGACGGCGGCGTCTATGCCGTCGGCTTTGAGAAGCTCTTTCGCTTCAAGCGCGATAGCGACCATAAAGCCGTTCGCCGCGATCGTTACGTCTTTGCCGTCAGCCATGACGACGCCTTTGCCGATCTCGAATTTATAAGTCTCACGGTCGAAGAGCACCGGCGTCGCGGCGCGTCCGAAGCGGAGGTAAACGGGGCCGACGTAGTTGATCGCCGCTTCGACGGCGGCTCTCGTCTCCGTCGCGTCCGCGGGGCAGATGACCGTCATGCCGGGAATGGTGCGCATAACGGAAAAATCCTCAAGACACTGATGCGTGGCTCCGTCCTCACCTACGGTGATGCCGCCGTGAGTGGCGCCGAGCTTGACGTTCAGGTGCGGATATCCTATCGAGTTTCTGATCTGCTCAAAAGCGCGTCCCGCGAGGAACATCGCAAACGAAGACGCAAAGGGTATGAGCCCGGTGGTGGAAAGACCCGCCGCGACGGATACCATGTTGCCCTCGGCTATGCCGCAGTCGAAATGTCTGTCCGGGAACGCTTTCTTGAAGGTCGCCGTTTTGGTGGCGCCGGCAAGGTCCGCGTCAAGCACCACAAGCTTATCGTATTTGGCGCCGAACTCAGCCAAAGCCTCGCCGTACGCTTCTCTCGTTGCTTTTTTATCACTCATTGCCGTAATTCTCCTTATCATTCATCGATCGCCGCAAGAGCCGCGCGAAGCTCCGCCATGCCCTGCTCGTACTGCTCGGCGTTCGGCGCCGCGCCGTGCCAGCTCACTTTATCTTCCATGTAGGAAACGCCCTTGCCCTTTATTGTCTTCATTATGATGACGGAGGGCTTGCCCTTCGTTTCCTTCGCGCATTTCACGGCTTTTTCTATCTGATCGAAATCGTGACCGTCTATCAGCTGCACGTTCCAGCCGAACGCCTTGAATTTCTCGTCGATCGGCGTCGAATTCATGACGTCTACGATCCTGCCGTCTATCTGGAGGCCGTTCCAGTCGATGAAGGCGCAGAGATTGTCAAGCTTGTAATGGGCGGAGAACATAGCCGCCTCCCAGATCTGACCTTCTGCTATCTCGCCGTCGCCGCATATCGCGTAAACTCTGAAATCCTTGCCCTGATGCTTCGCGCCGAGCGCCATTCCGGCGGCGGCGGAAAGACCGAGCCCGAGCGAACCGGACGTCATGTCGCAGCCGGGCGTGTGCTTCATATCGGGATGGCCCTGCAGGTAGCTGTCTATATTGCGGAAGCCCGTAAGATCCTCCTTCGGTATGAAGCCGGATTCGGCGAGTATCGCGTACAGCGCGGGCGCCGTGTGACCTTTCGAGAGAACGAAACGGTCACGGTCGGGATCGTCGGGATTCTTCGGATCCACCCTCAGCTCGTATTTGTATAGATATGCCAGTACGTCCGCGATAGAGAGTGATCCGCCCGGATGACCGGAATTCGCGGAATACACCTCGGTCAGTATATCCATACGGACGTTGGCGGCAAGCCTCATAAGGGCCTTTTTCTTCATCGTATTCATATAATGAACTCCTTAGCGTTTGTTGTATTGATATTATACACGGAATTTTATCGCAAATCAATAAATATCGGCCGTGTTTTGTGTCATTTATGTAAATTATTCCCCGAGACGGATCAGAAGCACGGATATGTCCGCCGGCGACACGCCGGATATGCGGCTCGCCTGACCTATGTTTTTCGGCCTTATCGCGCTGAGCTTCGCTTTCGCTTCGAGCCGCAGTCCCTCGATGCTTGAATAGTCGATATCACCGGGGATCAGCTTGCTTTCAAGGCGTCTGCTGCGCTCGGCGGCGGCGAGCTGTTTTTTGATGTATCCGTCGTATTTGATGCGGATCTGCGCCTCGGCTATTATGCGCCTGTCCTCCGTCTGACCGGGATCGAACGGCTTGATAAGCTCATAGGTGACCTGGGGGCGGCGGAGCAGATCCGCTATGCGGATGCCCTCCTCAAGAGGCGCCGTTCCCGCCTGTTCAAGCGCTTCGTTGAGCTGCGGTGACGCGTGAAGCGTCGTATTTTCCGCGCGCTCTATCTCGCGCCCGATTCTCTGTTGCTTGTCAAGATATTTTTCCCATCTGGCGTCGTCGATAAGCCCGACGCGTCTTCCAATCGGCGTAAGCCTCGCGTCCGCATTGTCCTGACGGAGCAGCAGCCTGTATTCGCTGCGTGACGTCATCACGCGGTACGGCTCGTTCGTGCCCTTGGTGACGAGATCGTCGATCAGAAAACCTATATATCCGTCGGAGCGGGAAAGCTCGAGAGGCTCCTGACCTTTGAGGAAAAGCGCCGCGTTTATGCCGGCGATGAGTCCCTGCGCCGCCGCCTCCTCGTAACCGGAGGTGCCGTTGAACTGACCGGCGCCGTAAAGACCGCTTATCTCCTTGAAACGGAGCGTGTGGTCGAGCTGGGTCGGATCTATGCAGTCGTATTCTATCGCGTAGGCGTGGCGCATTATCACCGCGTGCTCAAAGCCCGGGAGGGTGTGGAGCATCTGCTCCTGAACGTCGGCGGGAAGAGAAGAGGAAAAGCCCTGCAGATAAAGCTCCTCCGTGTCCTCGCCGAGCGGCTCGACGAAAAGCTGATGGCGGCTCTTGTCCGCGAATCTTACGACCTTGTCTTCGATGCTCGGGCAGTATCTCGGTCCCACGCCCTCGATCACTCCGCTGTAAAGCGGTGAGCGGTGCAGATTGTTTCTTATTATTTCGTGAGTTTTTTCGTTCGTATAGACTATATAACACGGAACGTCGGGGCGGGAGGCGAGCTCCTCATCCGACGTAAGCGCGGAAAACGGGATATCGCAGTCGCCGCGCTGTTCCTCAAGCCCGGAAAAATCAACGCTCGATCTCAGTATCCGCGGCGGCGTGCCGGTCTTGAACCGCATGAATCTGACGCCGAGCTTTTTCAGACTGTCCGTAAGACTGTTCGCGGGGAGCAGACCGTCGGGACCGGAGCTGTACGCACTTTCGCCGACTACGACGCGGCCGTTCAGATACGTGCCGGAGCAGACGATCGCCGCGCGGCATGAAAAGAAGGCGCCGAGCGCCGTTACGACGCCGGTGACGGCGCCGCCGCTTACCGTGACGTCGGTTATTTCCGCCTGGTACAGACGGAGATTCGGCTCACGCTCGAGTATGCTCTTCATAAGCGTATGATATTTCGCTCTGTCAGCCTGGACGCGTTTCGAATGCACCGCCGGGCCCTTGCCGCCGTTGAGCATTCTGTTCTGAAGCGTGACAAGGTCCGCGCTGCGTCCCATCTGACCGCCGAGCGCGTCTATTTCAAATACGAGATGGCCTTTTCCCGTACCGCCGATCGACGGATTGCACGGCATATTTGCAACGGAATCGAGGTTCATGGTGAACAGGATCGTCGAAAGACCGAGCCTCGCCGCGGCGAGCGCGGCTTCTATCCCCGCGTGACCGGCGCCGATGACGGCGACGTCGCATGAGCCGAGAGTAAAAGTACCGTTTTCAGTCGTGTTCTTCATCTTCTTCAACCGCCGGGACGGCAGGCTTCGGGCGCGCTTCGTCCTCGGCTTTTATCTGCTTCAGCACCTCGTCCACGTGGCTGCCGTATTCAGCCGACGTGTCGGCGATGAAGGTCAGCTCCGGCGTGACGCGGAGATTCAGCCCCGCCGCAAGCTCGCGGCGGATGAAGCCGTGGGCTGAGATGAGACCTTTTTTGATCTCTGCGCGTACGAGAGGCGTTTCCTCGGGCGGCACCGTGTCGAGGAAAGAATAGTATATTTTAGCGTATTTCAGATCCGGAGATATGTCGCATCCGGTAACGACCGTGAGATACGAGGTAACGCGCGGATCCTTGACGTGCCGCAGGATCCTCGTCATTTCGCGGACTATCTCGTCGTTTATCCGCTGTAATCTGTATTTTGCCATAGTACTCCTGACATTATATTTTATCTTATGTATTATATCACAAAGAAAAGCCGATGTCAAGAGATAAATAATGAATGAGCCGGTGCGCCGGAAAGATGCAAAAAACCGCACGTTCCCGTGCGGTGATGCAGTCGTATGGCTATTTTTTTAACTCGATCACGGTGCAGCCGAGCGCTTCAGACTCGGACGGATCGTGCGTTACGGCGATGACGGTTTTCCCCTGCTCGCGCTGCTTCACAAGCGATATGATCCTCGATTTAACGCCGGCGTCAAGCGCGGTGAACGGCTCGTCGAGAAGCAGGATCCCGTGCGGATATGAAAGCGCGCGCGCTATCGCGACGCGGCGCGCCATCCCTCCGGACAGCTCGGACGGGTACTTTCCGCCGGCGTCCGGAAGTCCCACGGCATCAAGCAGGTAAGACGTCAGCTCCCGGTCGTGACAGACCTCGAACACGTTGTCGTACGCCGACACGGACGGCATGAGCCTGTTCTCCTGAAAAACGTAAGAGATCACGCCGCTGACCTCAACTTTTCCCGTGTAATCCCGGTCAAGACCGGATATGATCCGCAAAAGCGTCGTTTTGCCGGAACCGGACGGACCGGACAGCGCATAGAAGCCGGGACCTTCGACCGTAAGATCAAAGCCGTCGAAGACGACGTTTTTGTCAAAGCTCTTTTTCAGGCCCGTGATCTTTATCATATCCCTTCCTCCTTTGCAGCCTTCCGACCGCTGACATAAGCAGTTTTTCTATTATCATGCTCATCACGATGACCGTCAGCGTCCACGCGAACGTTTCCGTCGTTTCAAGGTACACCTTCGATTCGTAGAGCCTTTTGCCGATCGAATACGAGGCGAAGCAAAGCACCTCGGACGCGACGCCCGCCTTCCACGCAAGTCCGAGACACGTTCGCACACCCGCGGTAAGATACGGGGCGACAGACGGCGCGTATATCAGGCGCAGCTTCTGAGAACGGCTGAAATTGAAAATATTTGCCGCTTCGAGAAGCCCGCGGTCGGCGGATACGATCCCTTCGCGGACGTTGCCGTGTATGACCGGAAGCACCATGAGAGCGGAAATGAACACGGGGATAAGCTCCTTGTTTATCCATACGAGCGCAAGGATGATGAACGACGCGACGGGCGTCGCCTTGATGACCGTGTAAAGCGGAGACAGAAGCGTGTCCGCCGTCCTTGACACGGCGCAAACGACGCCGGATACCGTCCCGAGCAGCACCGCAGCGAAAAAGCCGGCGGTTATACGCGCAAGAGAAAGCAGGACGGAAAGGTAAAAGCCGGAGGAGCGGAGAAGCTCAAAAAGCTTTTTGAGCACAGCGGGCGGGGAGGGTATAAGCACCTCCCTGCCCACTATAAGCGATATTATCCACCAGACTCCGAGCCAGAACAGCAGCGCGATCAGGCCGCGGAGCGGGGAGGGCAGCTCCGCCCGTTTTTTCATTTGACGTAATAGAACGCCTCGTCCGGAAGCTTGCCGCCCACGGATTTCGGCTCAGCCTCGAACAGGACCTTTATCATATCGGAAACGGGCTGTTTCATATCCTTGCCGGTGATAAGGACTATGTTGCAGTTCGGAAGAGCCTTCTTCGCAACGGCGGCCTTCGGGATGATGCCGGCGGCTTCGATCATGGCGGACGCCTCGTCAACGTTTCCGTTCACGAAATCGACCGACGCCTTGTAGTCCTCGAGGAACTTTTTGAGGGCGGACGGATGCTCTTCGGCGAATTTTTTGTTTACGATGATGCAGCCCATGACCATATCGGTGCCGGAAACGTTCTTCCATTCCTTGTTGAGGTCAAGCGCGATGTGCGCGTCCTTGTTGTTGAGAAGCACGGAGGTCACGTTCGGCTCGGGAAGCATGCCGAGGGTGACGTCGCCGGAAGCCATTTTCGCTGCGAGCTCTGCGTGTTCGGAAAGGAATTCTATCGTAACGTCCTTATCGGGGTCGATACCGTTTTTCGCAAGGATATAGCGGAGGGTGTATTCGGGGTTCGCGCCCTGACCCGTCGCGTATATCGTCTTACCCTTGAGGTCGGCGACGGATTTGACCGTGTCGCCCGTCTCGAGCATATAAAGAACGCCGAGAGTGTTTACGCCGGCTACCTGTACGGCGCCTTCGGTCTTGTTGTAGAGAACGGCGGCGAGGTTTACGGGAACGGCGGCGATCTCAAAATCGCCCTTGATGACCTGAGCGGATACCTGATCCGGCGCGGTCGCCACGGTGAATTCGTATTTTACCGCGTTTTCGGTGTTCTTAGAGTCGTTTATAAGCTTCGCCATACCCATACCGGTCGGACCCATGAGGGTGAGTACGCGGATCTGCTCCGGGGCGGTTTCCTTTTCGGTGCAGGCGGTGAGCGTCAGCGCGGCGGTGAGCATCACCGCGGCGAGAATGATAGAGATGATCTTTTTCATAATATTCTCCTTATACGTTTTTGAGTTTTTCATATGACAGCACCGTTATTTCGGAGCCGCTGCGTTCGATTATCCCGCTGTCGGACAGCGAAGAAACGGCGCGGTAAAGCGTCGGCCGGCTTATGTTGAGCGCGCCGGCAAGCTTCGTCATGTTAAGCGAAAGCGGGACCTTCTCTCCGTCGCCGGAGCAGCGCGCAAGCAGGTAAAAAGCGAGAGTCTTTTCACCGTCTCCCACGGTTATTGCCGCTATCCGCCTGTTCAGAAAACTGACTCTGTCGGAAAGAAAGCGGATATAATTGACGGTGAAGGTGAAATCGGACTTCATCATATCCTCGACCGCGTTCAACGGTATCAGCAGGCACACGCACCGCTCGCTTGCGATCACGTTCGTAAGCTCTCCTTCGTCGCCGAACAGACGCGCGGCGCCGAATACGTCGCCCTGCGTGAGCACGTTCAGAATGACGCTCTGTCCGCCCTCCGGACGCCTTACCACGGCTTTGCCTGATATGACGTAATAAAGACACGGTTCATCCCAGCTTATCTGATCGCCGCGGCTGAAGGTCTTCTCAAACGACGCGTCGACAGCGCGCTCGAGAGCGGATGCGTCCGCGCCGGAAAACAGACGGTTTTCAGACAGCGTTTTCAACAGTTCCGGTTTTTCCATATCGCCTCCGTATTAAAAGTGTATCATATGAAACAACATTCGAGCGTATTATACGCCGCAAAAGGTAAAAAATCAACACTAAATTATTAATCGCGGGTTAAATATAGGTGAAGGCGGGATGAAAGCAAATACCGCGCCGTCAGCCGACTGTCCCGAAGGACAGTCGGCAGTTATGAGTTCCGCTTACGCGAAACGTTATGAGCGCTGACGCGCGTTATGATCGCTTCGCAAGTTATAAGTGCCTGCGGCACGTTTGCGGAACTCATATCATAACGTTGAGGCGAAGCCTCAACTCATAACTTGCACGCATCGCGTGCAATCATAACTGTAAACTGTTCTTTGACGTTTGTCACACAAACGTCCTGTCGGCAGAGGTATGCGGCAAAAAACCGGCTGAAATAAGGATAAACTATCCTTACCTCAACCGGTTTTTATTTACTGTCCTTTAGAGCACCTTGCGTTTATTTAATTATCATTCGGCGTTTACTCTGAACGCTCCGGCGGGGACTCCCGTCGAGGAGCAGAGCGAGAGGTTCTTCGGGAACGTGTCGTTCATCTGTGTGAAATACGCCACGGCTTTGATCTTAGAGGATGCCGTTATGACAACGGTGTTCTTGCCGGTGATCGTCATCGACTGAGGCTTCGCCCACGAGGATTTCTTTTCCGTCATCACCTTGAAGCCCTTGAGCGTTCCGTTGGAGGTAAGACCCTCGCCCACGTATTTGTACGTCACGGTGGCGGAAAGACCGTCCTCGGAGAACTCCACGGATTCCATCTGCGGTCCGCTGACCTCGTCAAGCGAGCCGATGCCGTAATCGTTTGCGAGCATCATCGCGGTCATACGCTCCGATATCTCCCATTTGTTGTACGGGTGCAGACTGTTTCTGACCCCGTCGATATAATACGTCTTGTCAAGCCACAGATCCGACGTCTGAACGATATACGCGCCGTCGAGCATCGTCGGTATCGTGCCCATATTGATCCTTACCTGCGCGAAGTCGAACGGTATGAATATCGGCGGAAGCTCGACAAGGTAGACGGGATAGTCGCGGTTGAGCTGATCGTGCGCGCCGCGCAGATATTTTATCAGCGCGGTGAAGCGCTCGGCGTATTTCGTGTTGTTGCCGTTGAGATCCTGGCAGTCTGATTCGCCCTGATACCAGAGCAGAGCCTTGATCGGCATCTTCTGGAAGGAGTACATGCCGTGGTTGTACATGAACGACGAAACGTGTCCGTTCACGCCGGCGGCGGTGTAGTGACCGTTTGAAAGCGTGCTGATCTGCAGCTCGTCGCGGACCTCGTTCGGAAGGAAAGCGTGCAGGGCGCAGCCGTTGCCGTCGAACTCTATCACGCCTATCGGCACCTTGCGCTCGAGTTTTTCATAAATCTGAAGCGCAACGAAGTATCCGAGGGCGGAGAAATCCATCGCTCCCTGCTCGGGCTTCTGCCAGCCGCGTTTGTTGACGACGTCGCGGCTCACGGCGTCGGTGCCTATGTCTATACCGGCGAAGTCGCCTGCGAACGTTCTGTTCAGACGTATCTGCAGATCGTTGCTGATCTCGGCGTTTCTGCCCTTTTCATTGGCAAGCGGTTCGTTTTTGATATATGATACGGGATACCAGACGTTCGACTGACCGACGATCCAGAAAACGTCGCCTACGAGAACGTCGTTCACCTCGACGGAGGCGCCTTCGCCGGCGAATACGCGCAGCGTTTTGCCCTCCGTGCATTCCGGCAGCGTGCCGCCGAGCGTTATCGTCCACTCGCCGTTTTCGATGACTGCCGCTCCGTGCAGACCGGAGAACTCGGCTTCGACGCGCTTTCCGTTTTCGGATTCGTCAGCCCAGCCCCAGATCCTGATGTATTCGTTCCTCTGTATCACCATGCCGTCGCCGAACGCGCGAGACAGGGTGAAGGAAGACGCGGGTTCCGCTTTCATTGCTTCAAGGTCCTCCGTTACGACCGGCTCCGTGACCGGCTCGGTCGTTTCTTCTTCCGTCGTTTTTATCGTTTCCGTTTCCGTTATTTCTTCCGTTTCCGCCTGCGTCGTCTCCGGCGCGCCGGTCGTCTCCGCGTCGGCGGCTGGGCCCGTGCATCCGGTTATCATCGACGCGCACATGGCGGCGAGCAGTATTACTGACAGTATTCTTTTCATTATATATCTCCTTGGCTTATTTCAGGTTCATTCTGAAGGAAGTGCAGGGCACGCCGGAGCTTGAGCAAAGCGTAAGCGTTTCGGGGAAGCTCTGATCGAGCTTGGAGTTGTACATGACGGCGGTTATTTTTGAGGTCGCCGTAACGGTGATCTCGTCAGTCCCGGTTATCGTCACGGTGCCGAGCTTGCCGCCGCCGGAGCAGAGCACGCTCACGCCCTTTACCTCCCCGCCGTCGAACGTTTTGAGGCCGTCGCCGACGTGGATGAATCTGACCGTCGCGCTCAGCCCGTCCTCGGACAGCGTGCAGGAAAGCGGGACCGGACCTTCCTCGTAATCAAGTCCGCCCATGCCGTAGTCGTTTGCGAGGATTATCTTTGCCATGCGCTCGGATACCTCCCATTTGTTGTACGGATGGAGGTTGTTGCCGTAAGTTCTGTCCTTCCACGTGTCGGCGGAGGAGCAGATGTGCGAGTTTTCGAGGATCTGCGGGATCGTTCCCATCGTCATCCTGACGCGGGAGTAATCGAACGACATGTATATCGGCGGAAGCTCGACTATGTACACGGGATAATTCCCGTGCAGCTCCGCGTGTTTCTCCCTCAGATAAGTTATCAGCGCCGCGAAGCGGTTTGCGTACTGAGTGTCGTTTTTGTTGGCGGATACGCAGTCCGATTCGCCCTGATACCAGATTATGCCTCTTATCGGCATGTTCTGGAACGAATATATCCTGTTGTTGTACATATAGGAGGATTCGTGCGGATTCGAGCCGGCGGCGCTGTAAATGCCGTTTTTCGCCTTGCTGACCTTCAGCGCGTCGCGCACCTCGTTCGGCAGAAACGCGTGCAGCGCGCAGCCCGCTGCGTCGAATTCTATCATGCCGATAGGCAGGCTCCGGTCAAGCGCGTTGTACATGTTGATCGCCGTGAAGTACCCGAGCGCGGAAAATCCCGGGGCGCCGCTTTTCGGCTTCTTCCAACCGCGGGGATTCACAACGTCCTCACTGCAGTCGTTCGAGCCTTTTACGACGCTGCTGCCGAGATCGTCGCCCGGGACTCTGTAAAGGCGTATCATAAGATCGTCGCTTATCTCGACGTTCCTTCCGGGCGCGCTCGCGAGCGGCTCGGCTTTTATCATTGAGACGGGGTACGCGATGTTCGACTGACCTATGACCCAGTAAACGTCACCCACGAGGACGTTTTCGAATTTATATTCGGCGCCCTCGCCGGCGAATACGCGCAGAGTCTGTCCCTCCGTGTTTGCGGGAAGCTTTCCGCCGAGCGTGAGCAGCCAGTGCCCGTCCTCTATGACGGCGGCTCCGTGAAGCCCGCCGAATTCGGCTTCCACACGTTTTCCGTTCTCGGACTCGTCAGCCCAGCCCCAGATCCTTATATAATCGTCTCTCTGTATCACCATATTGCTGCCGAACGCTGCCGACACGGTGAAGGATGACGCCGGCTCGGCTTTCATGGCTTCGAGATCTTCCGTGATCACGGGCTCGGTCTCGGGCTCCTCTGTCGTTTCCGGCTCGGTCTGAGCGTCGGTCTCAGCCTCCGTATCCGTAACGGGTTCGGTTTCGACGCCGGTCGTTTCGCCGGTATCCGACACCTCGCCGTCGGAGGCGCAGGACGCAAGGCATAACAGTATCATGACCGCCGCAAGCGTAAGTGAAATAAACCTTTTCATTTTTTACTCCTTTTAGCTTTGTCAATGCAATAATATCACACAGACGGAAAAAAGTCAACGCTTTTGCACTTCAAAATTAAAATTTTATACTTGCCTATGCTAAAATTGTATGATACACTAAATTTGTTATAATAGGTAGGTTTAACATCATCAGGAGTTATTATGAAATATTTTGTTTTGACGGTCGACGGCATGGCTGACCGCAGGATGAGCGCCTGCGGCGGAAAGTCACCTATGGAGGTCGCTGCCAAGCCGACGATGAATATGCTCTCGTACCGCAGCTTCAACGGATTCGTATCAAATCTGCCGGAGGGCGCCGCAGACGTCCCTTACGCCGTTGATCTGTCCGTTCTCGGCTGCGATCCTTCGATATCCTGCGGAACAGCCGTATACGAAGCGGCTTCTCTCGGCGCGGCTCTGACGGACGAGGACACCGTTTACAAATGCGCGTTTCTTTCTCTTTCGGAGGACGACTGCGATTACGCCGACAGAAAAGTCCTGTCCGCGCATCCGTCGGACGTCACCGCGGAGGAGATCACGAGGCTCGTCAGCGCGGTGAACAAGGGCATATCCACGAAGATAAAGAAATTCTATGCCGCGTCGGATCTGTCGGCGTGTCTCGTATGGAGACGCTCGCCCAAGCAGACCGCGATCGCCTCTCCCGAAGAGGCGGAGGGCAAACGCACAGGAGATTTCTTCCCGGACGGAGACGCCGGCGCAAGGATAGTACCGATGCTCGAAAAGAGCTATACCGTCCTGAAGGATCACCCCGTGAACGTCAGACGCCGCGAGCAGGGAAAAGCTCCGCTGAACTCCATCTGGCTGTGGGGCGGCGAGAAAAAGCCCGCTTACGATGACTTCGGTGAAAAATGGCGCGTATCCCCGTCGATAATAGGCGAGGACGCGATGCTCACCGGCATCGGCGCGCTTATCGGCATGAAGCCCGTGAAGGCGAGCTCTTCATCCGTGCTTGCGAAAGCCGCGATAGACGAGTTCACGGCAGGCGCCGATCTTGTTTACGTTCATTATGACGGCGTGCGCAAGGCGTCTCTTGCCGGCGACGCCGCCGCCAAGGTCGCGGCGATAGAAGAAGCCGATTCGGCTGTGCTCGCGCCCGTTTACGAATATCTGTGCGGCTGCGGCGATCAGTTCAAGCTGCTTGTTTCGACAGGCACCGCGATCCCGTGCGAGACGCGCGCGTATGAGCCCGGTCCCGCCCCGTTCTTCATGTACAATTCGATGCGTACCGAGGTCGGGTACAAACCGTTTTCCGAGCTTAACGCGGCGAAGAGCGGCTTCTGCCTGCCCGAGGGACACAAGTTCGTACCGTTCATGATCAGACTGCCGGCGCCCGCGCCCGAAAAAGAGGAGACCCCGGAACAAAATGGACAACAATAACGAAGAACTCACCATATCCGAAACGAAGGCGGAGACCGTTCCGCCCGCAAGGATCGGGACCGGCAGGCGGAAAAAGGAACAGAATGAGAAAAAGCCGCTTATTCAGGAGGTTTTCGAGTGGGTCGAGATAATCGCCCTGTCGCTGTCGTTCGTGCTTTTGATGTTCTCGTACGCCGCAAGGCAGGCGAGAGTCGACGGAAGCTCGATGAGAGAGACCTTCCATCACGGTGAATCCATAATCATCTCCAATCTGTTCTATACGCCGAAGCAGGGAGACATAATCGTCTTTCAGGTGCCGAACAGCACGCTGACCACGGAACCGATAATAAAACGCGTCATCGCCGTCGGCGGTCAGACCGTCTATATAGATTTCGAAAACTGGCTCGTATACGTATACGACGACAGCTCGCTTTCGGTCGACGAGGTTATCGCGACCGTCAAGCCGCTTGACGAGCCGTATATCAAGGCGATGAGACAGAACGTCTACCCGAATCAGATAATGAAAAACGGAAGCGATCATCAATATCCGCTCACGCTTGACGAGGGGATGCTGTTCTGCATGGGTGACAACCGCAACGGCAGCACGGACTCACGCTCCGCAATGCTCGGACCCGTGGATTCGCGCTACGTGCTCGGAAAGGTGCTTTTCCGCATCTATCCGTTTGAAACAAAATTCTGATAAAGCGAAGAATAAAGGCTCCGGCGACCCGTCCTTTATTCTTCCTTTATTGTATAAAAGGAGTTAATATGCCGTCAGATCAGATACAATGGTTTCCCGGCCATATGGCAAAAACGCGGAGGCTGATAACGGAAAATCTCGCCTCCGTAGATATAGTGATAGAGCTGCTTGACGCGCGGATCCCTTACAGCTCCGCCAATCCGGAGCTGAAAAAGCTGATAGGACAGAAGCCGTCCGTCACGGTGCTGAACAAATACACGTTATCGGACCCCGCCGCGTGCGCCGTATGGCGCTCGTATTACGAAAAAAACGGGCAAAGCTGCATTTTCACGGACTGCCTGACCGGATACGGGCTTGACCGCATGAGGGAGGCCGTAAACGCCGCCCTGTCGGAAAAGCTGAAGAGATACGAAGAAAAAGGAATGGCGGGCAGACATATAAAGGCGATGATCGTGGGCATCCCGAACGTCGGAAAATCGTCGCTTATAAACAAGCTCGCAAGGAACAGATCGGCAAAGGTGGAGAACCGGCCGGGCGTCACCACGGCGAAGCAGTGGGTCACAACGTCGGTCGGTATAGATCTGCTCGATATGCCGGGCGTGCTCTGGCCGAAATTCGACGACAGACAGGTCGGCGAAAACCTGAGCATGACCGGCGCCGTCAAGGACGAGGTCGTTCAGACGGAAGCCGTCGCGTACGCTCTGTGCGAGCGGCTGAAGCGGCTTTACCCGTCGCTTTTGTGTCAGAGATACAAGCTCGAACCGGATTTCGTCGCAGACGCCGAGCCGTACGAGATTTTCGAGGCGGTGGCGAAAAAGAGAGGGCTTCTGCTGAAAGGCGGAGAAATAAACGTCGACAGATGCTCGGATCTTCTGCTTGACGAGTTCAGAGCCGGAAAAATAGGAAAAATAACGCTGGAGCGTCCGAAAAATGCTTGAATTCACTTATGAGGATAACGCGCGCTCGGAGGGGTACGGCGCCGTATGCGGCGTCGACGAGGCGGGCAGAGGACCGCTGATGGGTCCCGTATGCGCCGCCGCCGTGATACTTCCGCCGGGACTTTACATAGAAGGACTGAACGACAGCAAAAAGCTGACGGAGAAGAAAAGGGAAGCGCTGTTCCCGGTGATAACGGAAAAAGCCGTCGCATACTGTGTGGCGTACGCGTCAGCCCGGGAGATAGACTCGATGAACATCCTTAACGCAACGATGCTCGCTATGAGACGCGCGATAGAAGGACTTCCGGTAAAAGCGGACTTCGCCCTGATCGACGGTAACTGCAAAAGAGACATACCCGTGCCTGCCGTAACGGTCGTAGGGGGCGACGCAAAATGCCCGTCGATCGCCGCGGCGTCGGTGCTTGCGAAGGTCAGCCGTGACAGGCTCTGCCTTGAGCTTGACGCGAGGTATCCGCAGTACGGATTTGCAAAACACAAGGGCTACGGCACGAAGGAGCATATGGAGGCGCTGCGGAAATACGGACCGTGCCCCGAGCACAGGATCACGTTTCTGAAGTTTTTGAACAATGAATAACAGAGAATTCGGATATTTCGGCGAGGGAGTCGCCTGCGAATACCTGAAAAGCAAGGGCTTTGAGATCGTGGAACGGAATTACTACGCGTCGGGCGGCGAGCTTGACGTTATAGCCCGTGACGAAAGCCGCATCGTTTTCGTCGAGGTCAAGACGAGATATAACGGTCAGAGCCTGCGCTACGGCAGACCGGCGTCAGCCGTGGACGCGAGGAAGCAGACCGCCGTCGCCACGGCGGCGAAGCAGTATATTTTCGACAGCAAAACGACGCTTCAGCCGCGTATCGACGTGATAGAGGTAATTGTAAGCGCTCACGCGGCGGAGAACGGCGGGCTGTGGTACTTCATAGATGAGATAAACCATATAGAAAACGCAGTCATATCGTCTCCGTCCGTAAGATACGGAAGCCGCGACAGAAGGTTCAACTGATGTGGCAAAACAGCCGCCCGGTCATATTATAGTATCGGATGCGTTCAACCGCTCCATATTAAGACTCGGAGGTCAGATATGAACTGCTTATGCGATATCTTTGACGATGATAACATCTGGTTCATCATAATAATCGCTCTCATTCTCTTCACGTACTGCGGCGACGGATGCCGCGGAAGAGGCGGAAGATAAAAAGCTCCGGCGTATGCCGGCAGTTATGAGTTCCGCTTACGCGAAACGTCATGAGCGCCGACGCGCGTTATGAGTCCATGCGGCGCGTTTGCGGAGCGCGTTGATTTGAAAATACCGGTCGGCGTATGCCGACCGGTATTTGGTTCAGTTCAGCTCTAAGTCTGCGACGACGGGCCTGTGATCGGAAACGATCAGCTTCGGCACGCGCGCGTCTTTGACTTTTACGTCCGGTGAGACGAAAATATAGTCGATCTTCTTTCTCGGAAAATTTGACGGGAATGTGTTTCTGCCCTCGCTCAGGCTGTCCGCGGTGTCCGTCATCCTTTCGCGGATCTGCGAGAGGATCGGCGACGCGGGCGTGACGTTCATATCGCCCATAAGTACGCAGCGGTTTTCCTCCAGCGCCGACAGCACCGTATCGCGGGCGTTTTCATGCTCGTCGCGGTTGAGTCCGAAGTGGACGGAAATGACGGTAAGCTCGCCGTCGCCCGTGTCGATCCGGAGCTTCGCGGCGCATCTCGTCTCATAATATCCGTGATATCTGCGCGGAGAAGGATCCGGGATCATCACCGTTTCCGCGGAGATTATCGGATACTTTGACAGCACGGCGTTGCCGTAAGGATCGCGGCCGTTGAAATCTATCGCCTTCGCGAAATAGTGATACTTATACCCGGCGCCCTCGGCGAGTATCCTCGCCTGCGCGTCGTAGCCCTTCGTTTCGCTCTGCCCATGGACTTCGTTGAGCCCGACGATATCGGCGCCCGACTCCGCTATGGTCTTTGCGAAAAGCTCGTAATCTATCCGTCTGTTCACGTAATCGAGACAGTGCTGGATATTGAACGTCATCACACGGAGGATCATACGCTTAAAATCTCGAACTGCCGCCGGAGAAGGAGTTGCCGCCTCCGCCCGAAGAGTGCATGCCGCTGTGAGACGATCCGCCGCCGCTTCTGCCGCCGCTGTCCGACGACTGTATAAGCGTCCTCGTCACGTTCCTGTAAAGGAACGATTCGCGCAGATCACGCATACGGAAGCTGTTGTTTACGATATAGTCGTTTGCATACGTCGCGAATCTGACGTTGTACATCTTCGCTTTTTCTTTGCTCAGATTTATCAGGCCTACGACAAGTCCCACCACGGATGCGATCGCCGAATATCCGAGATAATCGCCGATCGTCTTCTTTTCCGTGATCTTTCCGGTATCGTACAGCTCGTCTATGAGCTCGATGCCGATCTTCATCGCTTCATAATACTGACCGCTTGCCATGTACGGTTGCATTTTATCACGTATAGTTTCGTTATAGTTATACGTGCGGGTCTCCACGTCGCCGGTACCGACGACCGAGAAATAACGGTCCTCCGGATCCATATTGACGTAAATGATCATGCCCGAGCGCCCGGCGCCGAGCCCATATCCATTGAAGCGGTAGAAGTTGATGGCGCAGGTCTCGTCATAGGGTCCGAAGCCGTAATTCGTGGTATCGGTGTAGATCACGAGATCGTAACCGTATTTTTCTCTTACCTGATTTATAAGATAAGTGAGCTCTGATTTTTCACTTGCCGTGAAAAGTCCCGCCTCGTCCGCCACACGTTCAAGATTCGTGCCGTAAAAATCCTCAAACGTTTCCGGATCATCCGGGAACCACGACGGATAATCCGACGCGTGTACCGCCGTCAGAGCGAGGACCGTGATCAGGATCGAAATGAAAACAAATGATACAATCTTTTTCATAGTGATCACCTCAACAACAGGAACAGTATGAGGAAAACGATCGCTGCGGCTATCAGGAACGGAAGCCAGAAAGCGCGCGCTTTCTTGCCTTTGTCGATCGGAAGCTCGCCCACGAGCTTGCCGGTCTGACCGTTCATGGCGAACCGGTAGAGCTTGCCGTTGTATTTGCAGTTGAAGATGTATACCGGCAGAAGTACATATTTCACGCTCGGATTCGAAAGCGACAGACCGTTGTTCCGCAGAGATACGGAGCTGACGAACTCGGCTTCGCTCTTCACCGCGTCGGTGAAAGCCTTTGTCGCGCTGTTCATCATACGCTCCGAGGCTATCGGAATGCTGTCGTCCGGTCCCTTGTCGTATCTGTCCGCGAGAAATCCGGAAAGATACTGACCGTCAAACGGAACGATCTGCGAGTAGTCGAACGGCTCGATCGAGTTCATAAGATCGTCCGGCATTTTCGCGGAGCCGTCCACGGGCACGCGTGAAAACGCCATTCCGCCGTCGCATTCGACGAGATAATGGCTCGTTTCCGTGTATCTGTAGCTGCCCTGCGTATAGCTTGAGGTCGCGGTACCGTCAAAGCTGAGAGTGCCGTTCAGCTTGCCGTCGAACAGCCATACGGGAACGTATACGCCCTGCACGTTTTCTATCATCTGATCGGTGAAGAAATTGTTCGGCAAAAGCTTCTTTCCCTCGCAGAATTCTTTTATTTTTTCTTTTATACCCTTTTTGTCGACCTTAAAGGGAATGACTCCGTTGGGACGGAGCGCGCCTGTCAGCTTTTCGGTGATAACCACCTCGTTGTCGCAGTACGGGCAGTGCGTCGCCGCCGTCGTCGCGAACGTGATCATCACCGTTGCCGTGGCCGCCAGCTTTAGGAACAGAATCGTCCGCGAAGGCGCGACACCGGGAATGAGGAAGCACAGGGCATAGGCCGCCGAAACCCCCGCTGAGAAGAGATTGGAGAGCACCGTGTAGTACTTGAGGCTGCGCAGTCCATGGGCCATGAGGTTGCGGTCATCTCCGTGTCCCTGCACCACTGAGAGCCAGGCAAGTACCGAGATGATTGCGATGGCTATGTTCAGCAGGATTGATACCATAAGGGTGCCTCGTCATCTCTTGGTGCGCGTATCAAAAGCTTACCAGATGGACATCGCTATCCGCGGGCCCCTTCGCAAGGATGGGCGCTGAGCGAGAGGGGAAACATGAAGCGCATTCTGGTCATAGCCACAGGCGGTACTATCGCCTCCCTGCCGACAGAGGATGGTGCGGGTGGACTTGCCCCGGTGCTTACCGGAGCCGAGCTGGTTGCGCGCGTGCCGCTCGTCGAGGACCTCTGCATCATCGACGTGGTGCAACCCATGAACATTGACTCGACCAACATGCATCCGTCGGGTTGGTTGGCTATTGCGGCAGAGATTGAGCGCGCCTACGACGATTACGATGGCTTCGTCGTGCTCCACGGGACCGATACGATGGCCTATACGGCAGCGGCACTCTCGTATCTTGTGCAGGGAAGCCCCAAACCCATCGTGCTGACCGGATCCCAGCAGCCCATGAGCGCACCCTTTACGGACGCCAAGCTCAACCTGTATCAAAGCCTGTTATGGGCATGCGACGATGCAGCACGGGATGTGCATGTGGTGTTCGATGGCAAGGTGATTGTGGGGACCCGCGCGCACAAGCAGCGTACGATGAGCTACAACGCCTTTACCAGCGTGAATTGGCCGCTCGCAGCTCTCATCCGAGGCGATCGTGTCGTGCGCGAGCTCGGTGGTGGCCTCCTGACGCAGGGGACAGACCGGCCGACGTTCTACCACAGCCTGGACGAGCGCGTGGTAGTACTCAAGCTGACGCCAGGGCTGGGGCCAGAGGTGTTTAACGCGCTTGCGGGGACAAGCTCTGCCGTGATTCTGGAGACCTTTGGCATCGGTGGTATCCCAGACGGCTTCGAGGATGCCTTGTTCAACTGGGTAGACGCCGGCCATACACTGGTCTTGACCACGCAAGTGCCCGAGGAAGGACTTGACCTTGGCA
This sequence comes from uncultured Ruminococcus sp., assembly GCA_902762505.1. GTDB lineage: Bacteria > Bacillota > Clostridia > Oscillospirales > CAG-272 > UBA1248. The sequence continues at coordinate 42,425 of CACWOQ010000037.1, forward strand.
TCTATGAGGTTGGGCGCGCGTATGCGGAACACCCGGGGATTCTGTTGGGCGACGACATGACCGTTGAGGCGCTCGTTGCCAAGACGATGTGGGTCTGTGGTGTGGCAAGTGGCCAGCGTCAACTGACGAAGCTGTTCCAGCTCCCCATCAATCACGACCGGCTGGGCTAGAGCCCGCGTTTAGCGGCGGTCCGATGCGGAAAGTGTGCACGCTGGTGCAAGTATTCGGCCTTTTCCGAGAGAGTCCGAATAAGCGCTCCAGGATGTACACTTGGGCATCCTCCGAACTAGAGGATTGGACCTTGTGACCACGTCTCACTATGCGAGAATATGCAGGTAGATGGCGACTCTCAGGGGTTGTCGTGGACAGTGCATCGTTGCCGTGCCATGGTGGGATGCGAGGAAAGGCGGTGCGACATGATCGACCAGCAGAGTATCGGAGCGTTCCTGCGCGAGCTGAGGCAGGCACAGGGGATCACGCAAGAGGCGCTTGCCAGCGAGCTTGGCGTGAGCAACCGCTCGGTGAGTCGCTGGGAGACCGGCCGCACCATGCCTGACTTCGACCTTCTCATCGAGTTGGCCAAGCGCTACGACGTGAGCGTCGACGAGCTGCTTGCCGCAGAAAGGAGCCCCAGCATGGATACGCAGACCGAAGAGAGCCTCTATCGCATTGCCGACTACACCAACAACGAGCGCGACGTGTTCACGAAGCGCCTGCACCTGATGTTCCTGGCAGGCATCGTGGCCATGGCTCTGTATATGACCCTCGAGTTCATGGACCTTACCAACACGGAACCGTATGACTTTGTGGCCGGGGTAGGGCTGGGCATTTCCGCAGGCATGCTGATTGTGGGAGCCATCTTCACGAGTGCCTATGCAGACCGTATTCGTGCTGCCAAGCAGCGCTTGCTGCATCGGAAGAGCGCGTAAAGGAGTAACGTCCTCCATTCGGTACGACAGCGGGCCAGCACCAATCGAGGTGCTGGCCCGTTCTTTTGTTACGCTCATCTGCCCCTTGTGTTCTATTTGTGCTAGATGTACTATAACAAATAGAGCAAAAACTGAGAGGAGAAGC
>CACWOQ010000038.1 GCA_902762505.1 uncultured Ruminococcus sp.
CGATATTCTCTTGCCATAACAAAAACCTCCTGTGGTATTTTTTTTATTATACCACAGGAGGCTCTTTTTTTCAATGTCCGTTTTTAACGGTTCTGTTCAGTTTAACGGACGTCCCTTTACTGTTTCCGTTTTTATCTGCTTACGCGTCCGTCGCCGCCGTTCGCCGCGTTTTTGATCTCATCCTCCGTAAGATAAGCGACGTCGCCTTCGATCGAGTGCTTCAGCACCGCGGCCGCCGCGCCGTATTCGACCGCCGTCTGCAGATCATAGCCCTTTATGACGGACGAGATAAACGCCGCGTCGAACGCGTCGCCTGAGCCTACCCGATCGACGATGCCGGTCTCGTATTTGCGCGAGAACAAGGCGTTTTCTTTATCGAACGTCATGCCGTAGAAGCCGTTTCTGTCGGCGGAGAACGTCTTTCTCACCGTCAGCGCGACTGTCTTCGTCCCGTATCTCTTCATGATCTCACGGCAGACGGCGATGCACGCCCTCTCCTCCGACGACGTGTCGACGCCGAGATTCAACACCTCGTTGCACTGATACATATTCGCTATGAACACGTCTGTGTACGGCAGAAGCGTCTCAGTCACGGATCTGTTTTCGCAGGCGTTCCACAGCTTCGTCCTGTGGTTCAGATCGTAGCTGACGGTCAGCCCGCGCTCCTTCGCCTCGCGGATGAGCCTGAGGCAGATATCCGGCATTTTACCGGACAGAGCCGGCGTTATTCCGGACAGATGGAAATGATCCGCATGGGAAAACATCCCGTCAACGTCGTAATCCTCATATGAAGAACAGGCGAATGACGACCCCTTTCTGTCGTACACGCACTGCGCCGGGCGTACACCGGCGCCTTTTTCATAGTAATAAACGCCGAGTCTGTCGCCGCCGCGGACGATGCCGGACACGTCGACCGAAAGCTGCCTGAGATGACGGACGGCTCCGTCTCCCGCGGCGTTGTCCGGCAGACGCGTGACGAACGCGGCGTCGACTCCGAGCTGTGCGCAGAGCGCGGCGACGTTCGCCTCGCTTCCGCCGTAGCACAGCCTTGCTCTGCCGTCCGTGAAAAGCCTGTACCCGTCCTCGGGCGATATTCTGAGCATTATCTCTCCGAACGTAACGATCTTACTCATTTTCTCCTCCGAATCTTTCAAGTGCGTCTTTTACAAGATACGTACCGCCGACGGCGGCAACGTTTTTCTGAGACAAAAACTCCGCTTCGTTCTCCGCGCTGACTCCGCCCGTCGGTATGAATCTGACGTGCGGGAAAACGGATGAAAACGCTTTCAGCGCCTTAATGCCGCCGTACAGATCAGCCGGGAAGAATTTCACAACGTCAAAGCCCGCGCTGACGGCAGCCATTATTTCGGTAGGCGTGGCGCATCCCGGGTAATACGGTACGCCGGCAGCGCGGCAGACGTCCGCGACGCCGGAGGAAAACCCGGGCGATACCACGAACCGCGCGCCGGAGGCTATCGCCCTCTCACACTGCTCCGCGTTGATAACGGTGCCGGCGCCGATCTCCATTTCCGGAAAAGCCGACGCGGCGTATCTGATCGCGTCCGCGGCGCAGGGCGTGCGGAACGTTATCTCAGCCGTGTTTATGCCGGAGGCTTTAAGCGCCCTGCATATCTTATCCGTTTCTTTAACGTCGCCGATAACGACGACGGGTATCCTCCGCTCCATATCAGACACCCGAATACGACGAGAAGCCGCCGTCTACCGGTACGGTTATACCGGTGACGAAGCCGCTCGCCTCGTCGCTAAGAAGCCACAGAAGCGTGCCGTAAAGCTCGCTCACCTCACCGAAGCGCTTCATCGGCGTCGCCGCGAGGATCTTGCCCGTGCGCGGGGTAGGCTCACCGTCGTCCCTGAAAAGCAGGGATCTGTTCTGATTCGTCACGAAGAAGCCCGGGGCGATCGCGTTGCATCTGATCCCGCATGGCGCGAAATGAACGGCGAGCCACTGCGTGAAGTTGCTTACGCCCGCTTTCGCCGCGCTGTAAGCGGGTATTTTTGTCAGAGGTCTGTATGCGTTCATACTTGAAATGTTTATGATGTTTCCGCCCGTTTTCACCATTTCGGCGCCGAAGACCTGAGTCGACAGAAACGCGGAGGTGATGTTCAGATCGAACACGAATTTAAGCCCCGACGCGTCAAGCGAGAAGAAATCCTTTCCAACGGTATCGGGCGTCATGTATTCGTTGTCCGTCGTGGCACGCGGATTGTTGCCGCCGGTGCCGTTGATCAGTATGTCGATCTTTTCGAACTTCTGTAAAACCGTCTCCTTCGCCGCAAAAAGGCTTTGCTTGTCAAGGCAGTCGCACTTTACGGCGATACATTCGCCGCCTGCCTCAGCCGCGGCTTTTTTTGCGGCTTCCTCGTTTATATCAAGCAGAGCGACGCGGCATCCGCACGCGGCAAGCGCCGCCGCAAATCCGCTGCATATCACTCCGCCGCCGCCCGTGATGACGGCGACCTTTTCCGAAAGGTCCACTTTAAAAGGTAATTTCATATTCCTATCTCCTTTTCCGCCGCCTCGAACAGCCCCGAAAGATACATGGCTCCTAAAGCGCGGTCATATAATCCGTAGCCCGGTTTTCCGTCCTCGCCCCAGATGTTTCTGCCGTGGTCCGGTCTTACGTATCCGTCAAAGCCTGATGAAACGAGCGCGCGGACTACGCCGTAAATATCTATATCTCCGTTCTCTGTCATGTGTCCGGCCTCCGTAAAATCGAGCTCGCCCGAATATCTGATCTGCCTCAGATGCGCGAAATGTATCCTTCCGGCGTACTTTTTCGCCATACCGACGAGATCGTTTCCGCGGCCCGCGCCGAGAGAGCCGGTGCAGAAGGTGATACCGTTGTTTATCTGCGGAACGGCGGCAAACATTTTTTCATAGCTTTTTTCATCCGTGATTATCCTCGGAAGACCGAACATATCCCACGGAGGATCATCCGGATGGATCGCCATATTGACGTTCGATTCAACGCAAGCGGGCATTATACCGTCAAGAAAATACACGAGATTGTCAAACAGCCTTTCGTGACTTACGTTTTCGTATGCGTCAAGCAGGGCTCGAAGCTGCTCGGGCTTGTAGCTTTCATCCCAGCCCGGCAGGTGAAGGTCGTATTTATCCATCGCCTCGAGTCTTTCGTGATTGTACGAAAGAGACGTACTGCCGTCCGGAGCTTTTGTTTTAAGATCCGTGCGGAGCCAGTCGAACACGGGCATGAAATTGTAGCAGATGCATTTCACCCCCGCTTTGCCTAAGCGTCTTACCGTTTTGGCGTAGTTGTCGATCAGCTCGTCCCTGCCCGGGCGCCCGAGCTTTATATCCTCGTGCACGGGCACGGATTCTATGACTTCCATTTCAAGCCCAGCCGCGCGGCATTCGTCGCGCAGGGTGAGGATCTTTTCCTCCTCCCAAGCCTGACCGACGGGCGTATCGTATACCGCGGTGACAACGCCTTTTACGCACGGTATCTGTTTTATATATTGCAGAGGTATCGGATCGCTTTTTCCGTACCAGCGAAACGTCATTTTCATTTCAGTATCTCCTTCAAAGCCGCGTCCGTCGCCGGATTCTTCACGGCTGCCGCGTACGCGTTGCCGTAACAGACGCCGTAAAGCAGTTTTTCCGCGTGCCGCGCGTCGTACTCTCCGGCTTCAACAAGCCCGCCGACGTGATCGCAAAGGATGCGGCGGTAAAAATCGAAGCGCGAGTAGCCGGCGAAGCTGCGCGAATCCGTGAGCATGCCGAGGCTCGTTCCGAGCGCCGTATATTCTGCGGTCGTTTCAAGTGCGCGCTTTATGCCGAGCTTTGAGTCGTTGAACCACCACGCCGCGCCGAGCCTTACGCGTGAAAACGCGCCGCAGATACTGCCTATGGCGCGCAGCGCCGTGTCGTTCAGCGTATAGAGAACGACGTCCGGACGGTCACGGTCGTCAAACGAGGCGAGAAATCTCTCCACGTCGGACGGCAGCGGCGGATCGCCTATCACGTCAAATCCGGAATCGGCGCCGGTCATCTCAAACATAGGCGGATTCACGTTCCGTCTTACGGAAAAATGAAGCTGCGCCGTTATCCCGTGCTTTTTATACTCGCGCATAAGATGTGAAAGAACGTAGCCGAACAGAGCCGCACGGTCTTTTCCGTCAAGCTTTTTTCTGTGTCCGAACAGCTCGTTCGCCCCGGCTCTGTCTATATACGTATCGGGGAATTTTTCAAAGCCGTGGTCGGACATAAAGCAGCCGCGGCGCGTGAAATACGCAAGCCTTTCGTCCAGCGCCTCGAGCATTTCGTCGAGCGTCGTCACCGTACCGCCGACGGCGTCGCCGAGCCTTCGAAGCGCCTGATCGTCCGGGCAGTAGTATTTATCCGGGCGGAAGGTCGGCGAAACGAACGTTTTTCCGTGGATCCCGTGGTGTTCAAGGCTGTCCGCGGGATCGTCCGTCGTCGCGGCGACGTTGACTCTGTATTTTTTCAGCAGTTCCGACACGCGCATTCCTTTCAGGACTTCGTTGCACGTATCGTAAATCCGCTCCGCGTTTTCCGCACAAAGCGGCTCGTTCACGCCGAAGATCTGCGAAAGCTCGAGCTGACTGAAATAATACACGGGATTGCCGCACAGCATCGGCATTATCCTTGCAAATTCCATGAATTTTTCACGGTACGGCGCGTCTCCCGTGATGAAGCGTTCATCCACGCCGCAAAGCCTCATGGCGCGCCATTTGTAATGGTCGTGTCCGAGCCACAGGCTGCCTGTATCGCCGAGCAGATCGTCGCGGGCGATCGCCGCAGGGTCCAGATGGCTGTGGTAGTCTATTATCGGCAGGTCCCGCACCTTTTCGTACAGCGCGTACGCCGTTTCGCCCGACAGAAACAGGCGGTCGTCAAAATAACTCATAATCACTCCGTTAAACGGGCAAAAGTCCCTGATCTATATCCGCTATGAACAGCGCGATATGCGTGTTCTGCAAATGGAACAGCGACGTGTTCCACTTGCCGTCCGCGCCCCAGCATTCAAACGTTGCCGTGCCGCCCTCGGCGATCATATTCAGCCACGCGCGCCGGTCGGTTATCGCGGATCGCAGCAGATCGTATCTGTTCATGCGTATAAGACCGCACAGAAGCGGTACCGTTGCGAACAGCGACGTTCCGGTAACGCCTTTTTCGCAGAACCAGTCCGTCATTTTCTCATAAAACATCGGGTCGTCACAGAGTCCGAAGCCGAACGGGAACGCGTTTCCGATATAGCTTACGTGTCCGTTATTCATACCGTCGCGGTATAAATGCTTTTCCTCGTCGTAAAACGCCCGGTTGAACGCGGCGCGCAGAGGCGTCTCGTCTCTGTATTCCGGTTCGCCGAGGATGCTGAGGATCGCGTTCATCGCGCGGATCGCGTTGATATAATACGCGTTTATCGCGACGTGCGGCTCGGGCAGGGGCTTGTTCCCGTCGTTTACAACGGCGTATCCGTCACGGTAGTTGGCGGGCCATTCGGTGACGCACCATTGCCCCGTGTCGCCTAAAATATGATCCTTTTCATACGCTTTGTAAGCGTCGAGGACCGAACGGACCCGCGCCGCGCATCCGAAAACGAAATCCGGCTCGCCCGAAAGGCGAAGGTATCTGAGCAGAAGCTCCGGCAGAAGCAGCGGATACTCCGCAATTTCCTGCATATGCGAGCAGTACAGACAGCTCATCAGAGTCGGCGTGACTCTGGCGGATTCCAGCGCCGCGCACACGAATCTTTTGAGCACGTCCGGGTCGCGGCTGAGGACGTAATTGCAAAGCGAGGTATAGCATCCGTCGCCGAGGTAAGTCCCCTTCTCGCGCTCCATACAATCCATCGGAAGCTCCTGGACACCGTACTTCTGCGAGCGGACGCAGAGGTCAAAGACCTTCTTCACGTCCGGGTCGTCTTTATACGCGTCTTTTATCGCCGCTGCAAGGGTGAAGCCGTGATGGCGCGCCGTAAACGACACGCCGAGTACCTTCGCACCGTGCAGAGGCGTGATCTCCGCGTACCGGAACGATTTGTAATCGAACCATTCGAGCCGGTCTTCGCCGCCGGAAAGGATCCACTCCTCGTCGTAGCAGCAGCCGGCGCGCAGACGGTATCTCACGCGTCCCTCGCCGTCAAGCTCCTGACCGCAGCGGACGCGGACGGTCTCGCCGGGCTCTCCCTTCGCCGTGACGGACAGATATCCGACGTACTCGCCGCCGAGATCAACGAAACAGCTGTCGCCGTACACGACCTTGACCGGCGTTATGCTTTCAAAGCAAAGACCTTTTTCACGCGGTTTGGTCAGAACGTGGTCGTCGCCCGGGTTTTCCGTCGCGCGCTCCCACGAAGAGTCGTCAAATCCCGGCAGCTCAAACCCGACCTCCGGGCTTCTGCTGTCGTATTTCTGTAAAAACTGCGTGTCGTAGCCCGCGCGCCCGGTGTAGGAATATCCCGTATGTCTGTGCGTAAGGAACGTTTCATCCGATCCGAGGACCGTTTTCCCGTCCGCGCAAAGCTCAAAGGCGAAGCCGTGGCGGCGGTCGCCCGACTGCCATACACGGTTGATAAGCCCCTGATAATACGTGTGAGCGGCGACGGTGTTCTCACCCGGTGAAAGATACCGCGTAACGTCGACGATATCGTAACCGTATCCGTCGTGATACGCGGGCGCCGGTCCCTCCGACACGAACACGCCGTTTATATACAGCTTGTATCTGTCGTCCGCCGTAACGGTCACCAAGGCTTTTTCCGGCGTCTTTTCAAGCGTGAACACGCGTCTGAAAAGGATATGCGAGTCGAGCCGTTCCGTATCGCACGACACGGACGACGGTTCTCTTTCTCTGTGAAAGACGTCAGCGGGCTCCACGCCCGAAAACGTCCGGTCGGTTATCCACTTCATAATTTCACTTTTTCTCCGCCGCTTTTGTACGCGGCAAGTATCATTCTGACGGAAGAGGCGCCTTCCGCGCCGTCTATCGGGAATTTCTCACCTTTTCCGAGCCTGTCGTAAAAGTCGGCTATTAGAGCGCCGTGCCCCGAGCCGTAGCATTCTTTTCCGAGAGGGATGAACTTCTCCTCTCCGATATCCTGCGCTTCGCCGTTCACGAGCACGGTCCCGGGCATCATTTTTATCAGATCACGCCCCGTCCTTATGCTTATCTCCACGGGCATATCCGTCAAGGCGGAGTTTGTCGCAAAGAGAGTGAATCTGTCGGTCGCGACGGTCGCCGTGTCCTCGACCTCGATCACGCCGCGAAGGGAAAGATTGCCGAGAGTCGAGCAGACGTACGACGGCGTCCCGCACAGATATCCGAGCAGATCGAGCGTGTGAAGCGCCTGATTGATAAGCACTCCGCCGCCCTCCGTCGCCCATTTTCCGCGCCACTCGCCCGACGCGTAGTATTCAGCCGTGCGGTGCCACGCGACGACGCCCGTCGCAAAATCGGTTTTTCTGCCCTCGAGGTATTTTTTCACGAATACCGTTTCGCGGTTGTATCTGTTCTGCAGACAGACTCCGAGCGCGGCGGACGATCTTTTCTCCGCTTCGAGCACGGATTCAAGCTGATCGTACGAGATGCACAGCGGCTTTTCGCAAAGCACGTTTACGCCGCGGTTGAGCGCGTAAACGGTCATTTCGGCGTGAAGATAATGAGGCGTGCAGATATGTACGGAATCGGGCTTCTGCTCGTCTATCATTTTTTTGTAATCGGTGTAGACGGGCAGATCCTTATAAACGCCGAGCTTTTTTTCATCCGTATCGCATACGGCGCATAAAAGCCCGCACCTCGACAAAATCGACGCGTGAAGCGTTCCGATATTGCCGACGCCAATGACCGCGGATCTCATATTTTCTTGCTTTCGAAGGTCCCCGTCACGTCAGCGACGCCGTTATCGTCAACCTTTTTGTATCTGGACACTTTTCTGTGAGCGTTCAGATACTCGAGGTATTCGTCCTCGTCCACGGGCAGAGACACCTCTTCCCCGTTCTTCCAGCCGGACAGTTCTATCGCGTTCATCAGCTCAACGCCTCTGATGCCTTCAAGTCCGTTGACGAACGGCTTTTCTATTCCGAGTATCGCGTTTGCGAAATTGTTTATGATGCCCTCGTGCTGGGGGTTTTTGCCGTCGGTCTCGACGTTGACAAGCTCCGCACCGGGCACGCTGAAGCCCTGGTCGCAGGTCTTCGAGTACACCTGACTGTCGACCTTGTTCTTATACCATCTGAGCTGTCCGCCCTCGCATACGAGCTTGCCGCCGGTGCCGGACACCTCGAATCTGTTCGTACCGGGAGTTTCGCCCGTCGTCGTGATGAAGACGCCCGTCGCGCCGTTGTCGTATTTGAAGAAAGCGGTGACCTCGTCTTCAACTTCTATATCGTGCCACTTTCCGTACTCACAGAAGCCGCGCACGGCGACCGGGAGCTTGCCGACGACCCACTGAACGAGGTCGAGCTGGTGCGGGCACTGGTTAATGAGCACGCCGCCGCCTTCACCGTCCCACGTTGCGCGCCACGATCCGCTGTCGTAATATTTCTGAGTCCTGTACCAGTCTGTTATGATCCACGTGACTCTCTGAAGCTCGCCTATGCCGCCGTCGGCGATTATCTCGCGCATTTTTCTGTAAAGGCAGTTTGTACGCTGATTGAACATCATGGCGAACAGGGCGCCGGATTTCTTCGCCGCCTCGTTCATCTCGCGGACGTGCTTTGTGTAAACGCCCGCAGGTTTTTCGCAGATGACGTTGATCCCGCGCTCAAGGCACGCGATCACCATTTCGGGGTGCAGGTAATGAGGCACCTCGATGAGCGCCGCGTCGACGAGACCGGAATCGAGCATTTCAACGTAATTTTCAAAATACGCCTTGTCCTCAAAGCCGGGGCGGTTCTTTATCGCCTCTATCTTTGCGGGATTTATGTCGCACATGGCGGTGACGACGCCGTTTTCGATCTTGCCGGCGCCGAAAAGATGCACCGCGTACATGCTTCCCTGGTTGCCCAGTCCTATTATACCGAATCTGACCTTTTCCATTTTACAAGTTCTCCTTTATATAATCGATACTGCGCTTGACCTGTCCGAGAGGATCGGGATAATTCACCGCGTCGTCCTGCTCGACAAGGAAGTGCGTGACCTTCGCCGCACGGGCGTGCTCCGTTATCGCTTTGAAATCAAGCACTCCGTCGCCTACCGGCGCGAAGCCCGGAGTATACGACACGGAGCCGTTTTCGGCTCTGACCGCGTTCACGCGGTAATCCTTCAGGTGTATGCATTTTATCCTTCCGGCAAGGCTGTCTATCGTCCTAATGACGTCCGCGCCGCCGTACTGGAGCCAGTACGTGTCGACCGTTACGTTTACGTTCGGAGCGTTCTCCGCTATGTATTGAAGAGCCGTGACGCCGCAGATGCGGTACATCTCGAAATGATGGTGATGATAAGAAAACTCAAAACCGTTCTTCTTCATCAGCGCACCTGCGCGGTCGAGCGCGTCGACCGTAGATCTGAAAGCGTCCGCGTCAGAGACCGTCTGCGGCGGCATGGCGCCGAGTCCTATCACACGGCAGCCGAAGCTTTCATGCTCGGACATAAGCGCGTCCGTGTCGTTCAGTATCCTGTCCATCGGGACGTGCGTCAGAACGACCGGAAGTCCCGTTTTTTTGCTTACCCTCGCTATCCTCTCCGGATCGTACGGGGCGCCCGAGTACTGAATGCTCGTATAACCCATATCCGCCAGCGCACGCGCCGTTTTTAAAAATCCGTCCTCATCTCCGATGAGAGTTCTCAGCGAGTACAGATTTATGCCCGCTTCCATTCGTTTTTACCTCCGATCCTGTATCCGCATTTATACAAAAGCCTCTTGAGCGCGCCGACAGCCGTGTCGAACGCCTCGTCCTGACTTTTGAATGTGTATTTGTTTTTCATCTCGTGCCGGTCTATATCGGAATACCCCGCGAACACGGAAAGATGCGGCTCTACCGTAAGCGTGACGTCGCCGTCGATCCCGTCGAGTATCCGGGATATATCGCCGTCGCCGTCGCCCGCGGGCACAAGCTCGCCCGTTTCCGCGATAACGTCCTTGATATGAAAATATCCGGACGACGCGGCAAGCGCCGGTATCGACTCATCCGGGCTTACGCCGCACTGTATGTAGTTCGCCGGGTCGTATACGAAGCACAGACCCGCCACGCGGCGGCGAAGCTCGAGCACGCGCTCCGGCACGTCGCCGTAAATATCTTTTTCATTTTCATGGTATAAGCGGACGCCGTATTCCGACGCAAAAGCGACGGATTCCGTAAGCAGTCTCACGACCTCGTCCGCCTTGCCGTACGCGTCGTAGAAGCTGAACACGCGGATCTTATCGCAGCCGAATATATTCGCCGTTCTGCAAAGTCTGTGAAGCTGAGCGAAAAGCGCCTCTTCGTCAAATCCTTCGCCGAGGCTGACCTTTCCGTACGGCGAGCCGAGCGACCACACTTTTATGCCCGCCGCGTCAAGCTCGTTTTTAATTCTCACGGCTTCACCGTCGTTGAGCGCCGCGACGTTTTTGCCGTCGACGCCGCGCAGCTCGATCAGATCCGCCCCGTTTCTCTTCAGCGCCGCGATCTGTCCCGAAAGGGACGGGGACGCTTCATCCGCAAATGCGCACAGCCTTATCATTTTTCCCTCCCCGGCGCCGTCCAGTCGTACGCTTTTCCGGGATCCTTAAACGGGCGTCTGAACATACGCTCATCTATCGGGTCGCCGTATTTTTCGTGTCTTATAACGTTTACGAGCATATAAACGTCCTCGACTCTGTGTCCGTGTACGCCCGGTCTGTAATACCAGAACAGCTTATCGCCGGCGCCGAGGTAATCGAATACCTCCTTCGCCGCGACGGTCGTCTGATATGAGCCCACAGGGTTCGCCCAGATGTCGCCCGCCGCCTCGGATACGAAAAGTGTCCTCGGAGCGACCATGGCTTTGAGGAAATGCGTGTCGAACGGAAGTTTTTCCTCGCATTTGCGGTACGCCTCCATTCCGTCGCCCATCCAGAAGGCGAAGTTGCGCATCAGATCGTCAAGCGTCTCGCTTCTCGATTCGTTTATACCGCCGGGCTCCTGCACGCCCTTCATATGAACGCGGTAGCAGCCGCAGGCGCCGGCGCACGTCTCGTTCGGGTTGACTATTCTCGCACGGCGGTCGACCGCGCCGGCGAGTGCCGCCGTCTTTCCGCCGCGGGAATGTCCGCTGAACGCTATGAAATCAAGATCGACCGGCAGATCGAGCTTTTCGAGCGCGTCGACGCATCTCGAATATCCCCACGCCCAGGCGCCGAGAGCGCCGAACGTGTACTCCGGGTAAACTCCGTAAAGCGCGCCGTTGCCTCTTCCGTCGCCGCCGTTGTCGTGCGCGAGTTCCGTACGATCGAACATCACCCAGCCGACGCTGCGGTCAAGCGCGGTATTGAGGAATTCGCGGTCCATATGATACATCCAGCACATATCGCCGTCGACGATGACGGGGACTTTTCCGTCGCGTTTTTCGGGCAGGATGACCTGCATACGGAAAGATACCTGTTTTTCCTTCGTCCCGGCGTGGATCTTGTAGCCCTTGCACGCGGGCGACCAGTCGAGCAGCGGCTCGACCTCAAAAAATTCGGGTGCGGGCGGCAGCGTGCCGTACTGCAGGTCTATCGCGTATTTGTATATTTCTTCTCTTCGTTTTTCCCACTGATCGGGCGAGGTCATCCGCTCGCCGCTGTCGAAAACAAACGGATCGGGTAGCTTGTCAAGAAGCTTGTATTCCGTGACCTTCAGAGTGTTTTCATCTATCTCCTTCATACCGTACCTCATTTTTCAAATAATTCAAGCATGCCGGCGGCGGTCTTTACCTCTGCGGCGAAATCCCTGCCCCAGGTGCATTCAAGCGATATCCTTCCGGTATAGCCCGTTTCTTTCAGCTTCGCTGCCCACGCGGAAAGCGTTTCTCCGTCGGATTCGCGCAGATATCCGCGGTCCGCGTTCGGTCTCGCTATATGAACGTGGCGAAGCTCTCCCGGCGTGAGGCAGTCAAGCTCGGACAGCTCCTCGCCGTTCTGATAAAAATGATACAGATCGAGCAGAACGCCTACGTTGTCCATGCCGATCCTGCGGCAGAGCCGGACTCCGTCCGTCAGCGTATTCATGAAGTTCGTCTCGGCACGCTGAAGCGGTTCAAGATAAAGATCGACGCCGTATTCAGCCGCGAGCCGTCCTATCGCGGAAACGGTTTCGCAGAAGGAATCCTCAGCGGCCGACCTGTCCCCTCCGTCGGGGACCGAACGGCTTCTTCCGCTGCCGATGACGCAGTACCGTCCTCCGAGCCTTTTCACGACCTCGAAATTACGTTTCGCATATTCAAGGATCACGCCGGGGCCGGTTTCGTACAGCATTATCTCGCCGCCGAAAAAGCAGTTGAAGCCCGCGACCGCAACGCCCGCGGCAAGCGCCGTTTCACGCATTTCGTCAAGCTGCGCGTCGCTGTATCCGCGCACCTGAACGAGCGCCGGTTCGACGTATGAAAGCCCCGCTTCCGCCGCGGCGGCTATTCCCGCCATACCGCAGCAAACGCCGTGTATCATAAAAACACCTCCCTTTTTTACTATTTTATCACTGCAATAATAGAAAGTTAATTGCAATATTTGCAAATTTATATTGCAATTTCTGTTGTAATATGATATAATGCCGGTAACAGGTAAACGGAGGTCTTTGATGGAATACTCTCACATCCGCACGGATAAGGTCGATATAAGCAATTTTCCCTCACATATGCACAACGAATACGAGATATTGTATTTTCTCGAGGGTGATGCGGACTATATGATCGAAGGCTCGGTATATTCGCTCAAAAAGCACGACGTTCTCGTGATAAAGCCGAGAACGTATCACAACCTGCTGCCGAGATCAAACGCCATTTACGAGCGCTACGTCATAAACTTCACCCGGGACGAGCTTCCGGAGGACTGTTCGGACGGTCTCGGCTCTCTTCCCTCCGCGTGCAGCGTTTCGGGCGACCTGTTCGTCACGGGGTTCTTCGCCGCGTGGGGAAGCTACGAGGAGCTGATGGATGAAAAACAGCTTTATTCGTTCATACGTTCGTGCCTTTGCGCCGTTATAACGTCGCTCGGATACGCTAAAAAGCGTGACGTGAGCAGAGACGTCAAAACGGATGAAAGGCTCGGTCAGGTGCTCGATTACATCGACAGCCACCCGGAACAGCCTTTATCCGTCGACACGCTCGCTTCGCATTTTTACATGAGTCCGTCGTGGCTGTCTCATATGTTTTCGGCGAAGATGGGCGTCGGTATCGCTCAGTACGCGAACCGCAAGCGGATGCTGTACGCGCAGAAGCTGATAAACGACGGCACGCCGCCGACGAAAGCCGCGGAGCTATGCGGCATAGACAATTATTCAACGTTTTACCGTCAGTATAAAAAAGCCCTCGGGATCTCTCCGAGAGGTGACAAAAAATAAAGGAGAATATCATGAAAAAAGCCGATATCATCATTTTATCCGGTCAGTCCAACGCCGTCGGCGTCGGTCACGTAAGCTGCCTTCCGTCGCATTTCGACAATGAGACGATAGCGAAATGGAAGGCGGGATACCCCGATATAAAGATCAATTATTTCTCTCACGACAAGAAAAGCGGCGGCTTCGTCAACACGTCGACCGGATGCACCGAGGTAAAAAAGGACACGATAGGTCCCGAGCTCGGGATCGCCGCGGAGCTTGACGAAAAATACCCGGGACGCGAATTCTTCATCGTGAAATGCGCGTTCGGCGGAATGTCGATGCATAAGGATTTCCTGTCTCCGTCGGGCGGCGCGGAATACGACGCGGGCTCGTACGCGGATCAGCTCCCCGGTATCGTCGCCTGCATAGAATCGGGCGCCGTCGCGCGTCCGAGCTGGTGCTACAACGAGCTTGTAAAGCTTTTGCGCGAAAGCATAGCTTATCTTGAAGACAACGGATACGAGCCGTCCGTCCGCGCCTTCTGCTGGATGCAGGGCGAAAACGACGCGTGCTCCGAGCAGTTCACGGAAACGTATATAAAGACCTACGGCGCCATGCTTCATGATCTGTCCGCCGCATTCCCCGGGTATTTTGACGAATGCGTGTATATCGACGCCGGCATCAGCGCGATATGGCCCTTTTACGAGCGTATCAACGCAGATAAGCGCGCTTTTGCGGAGCAGGCGGAAAACCGCGTTTATATCGACACGATAGCCGCGGGCCTTACGACAGAGCACGAGCCGTTCGGCGCACCCGATACGTATCACTACGATTCCGACTGCGTGATAAAGCTCGGACGCCTCTTCGCCCGCGCGATGAAGCTCTGACAAAGACGTTTCTTTGCCGCCGGATCGCTCCGGCGGCAAAAAAGTATAAAAACTACCAACCTTTTCGGTTTTCCGTGTCTGTATGGGTGAATGCATTCAAAGAGGTACGAACAAGTGAACAGAGAAAACGCCGAGAAAATCATAACCGAATATCTGAAGCCTGTTTTCGGTTTCGCGCTGAAACGATGCAAAAGCATCCACAATGCGGAGGATTTGTCGCAGGATATTATCCTTAAAGCCTACCGCGCGCTGCTTCTGCGCGACGACATAGAGGACGCGGGCAAATTTATATGGACGGTCGCGCATAATGCGCTCGCAAATTATTATCGCGACGCATCAAAAAACGCGGTCGGCATATCGCTCGATATGATCGCGGAAGCGGAAGACCCGACCGATCTGTTTTCAGACGATACAGACGGTGAAACCGTCAAACGCTTGCAAAGCGAGATCGCGTATCTGTCAAAGCTGCAGCGCAGGATCGTTATCGCGTATTACTATGAAAACAGAAAGCAGGCTGATATCGCGGATGAACTCGGTATACCTCTCGGAACTGTCAAATGGCACTTGTTCGAGGCAAAAAAAGAACTGAAAAGAGGTATGGAAAAAATGAGAGAATCTAACGAACTGAAATTCAATCCCGTAAAATTCAAGATGGTAGGTATAAACGGGAGCACCGGAAATCAGCCCATGTTTGATTATTTAAGGTCGGCGCTTTCACAGAATATCTGCTACGACGTAAGGAACGAAGCAAAATCGGTAGCTGAAATAGCGGATGATTTGGGCGTATCTCCCGTATATATTGAAGGAGAAGCGGAACACCTTGAAGAATTCGGTCTGCTCAGAAAAGTCAAGGATAAGTATATCGTAAATTTCCTGATCGAGGAACCGACAAAAGATTTTTTGGTGTTGCAAAACAACGTTTACAAAGAAGCCGCGTCCGGTTTTGCGAACGCATTGTATGACGAGTTGATCTCGTGCGGCGTGTTGGATGATCCGGATATCATATGCGGACAAACCGATAAACCAATAGTATTATCGTCTTCTCCGCGTGCGGACAGGAATTTCATTCTGTGGTCGCTTATTCCGTATATCGCGGCCTGCTCTGAAGGCTATCGAACTGACAGGGGCGTAACGTTTGAGGAGGCGGCAACAATCCGTCCTGACGGCGGGCATAATATAGTTCACGCTTCTGTGTATCCGGAACGTCTTGATTTGCCGGATGATTATGTGCTTATGAATAATTGGTGCGGCCCTGCGATATTCAGCCGCGACGGTTATACTGTATGGCGCATAGACAGCGAGTGGTCAGACAAACGAATTACAGTGGATAACAACTATTTTGAAAATATGATGCGAGTGTTGGGCGATTATGCCGCTGAATTCGATGCGCTGTTGAGCAAAGACGAGTACGTCTGGCTTTCCGAACTTGGTTTCATAAAAACGAACGGAGATTATGACGGACATTTCAAAGCGAGCTGGCAGCCGGTGATTCTTGCAAGCAGCGAGATAAACAAAAAGCTCTTGGCGATCGGCGCGAAGATCAAAGCAGAGTTTAAACCGAAAAAAGAGGAATATATAAACGCGGCATTGAATACTGTCCCGACTCATTTGCGCAGAGTCAAGGAGTATGAGCTGCAATTTGCATTTGAAGCCGACGGTTTATTCCTGCTTCATTGTATCAAAGCTCTGCTCGGCAACGGCAAGCTGACATTGCCGACAGAAAACCAGAAAAGAACTGTTTCAACATTGATTTTTCCGCAGGTGTGATAATACGGCGGGGAGTTGATCTCCCCGCCGGCAGCGCCCGCGCGGTGAGCAAGGCGCATTGCGTATGCTTAAAAGCAAACGCGAGTTTGAAGAATGGAAATCACCGTGGGAAAAGAAAGAAAAAAAGAATTGTTGCCGCCGGAGAAATCCGGCGGCATAATTATTATGCAATGTGTTTATTTTTGCTTAATTGCTTATTTAGAACTGCTTTCTTGTATGGTTTGGAAGATTTGATATAATAGTATTGCAAGGTGAGTTTTATCACATTTCAGGAGGAAAAGTGAATATGAATATTGGAGCGATAATCAAAACAAAAAGGCGGGAAAAAGATCTGACGCAGGAGCAGCTTGCCGAATATTTAAACATTTCTGTCTCGGCGGTTTCTCAATGGGAGAGCGGAAAGACGACACCGGATTTTTCGCTGCTCATTCCGCTTGCGGAGTTTTTTGATATCACGCTTGACGAACTGCTTGGCAGAACGCCTGGCGACAAAGAAAAGGCAATCGAGGATTACGATTTGAAGGACAGAGAATTGGCGAGCAGAGGCGAAGTCGACGCGGCGATCACGCTGTGGCGCGAGGCGATTTCGCGCTTTCCCGGAGATATTCACTGTATGTATATGCTTCTATCAAACCTCTTCCTATCATATTGTGCTAAACACGGAAATGTGACCTCGGAAAAAAAAGCGCAGGAATGCATTTCCCTTGGAGAGCGTATTCTGCGCGACAGTAAAGACGACGACTATAGACAAGGCGCTATACAGACTTTGACGTATATTTATTCTTCAAAAGAACTTCCTTTCTCCGATGAAAGCAAAGCTGTAAGATATGCAAGTATGGCAGGGGACGCTGTTTTCAGCCGTCAGGAATTACTTGAACGAGCATATTTTACAAAGAAAAGCAAGGATAAAAGGCTTGAGATAAAGCATTATAACCGTTTATTCTATGCCGAAAAGCTGACGCAAAGCTTGATTTATGATGATGATATACCAAAGGAATACTATCTCAAAGCTTTGGAAACAGCAGGCAATATATGGAAACAGCTTATATTTGACGAAAACTATCTGTTTTACCACATAAGATTGTCAGATATTTACTCATACATTGCCTCAATACACGCTGAAAGCGGGAATAAAAAAGAAACGCTTGAAGCTCTCGAAAAAGCCCTTATTCACGCGCACAAATATGACGCACTGCCAAAGAAAGAGCAGCATTTTACAAGCGCATTTGTATGCGCAGCCGCTTCTGATCCGTCCAAGTGTTCAAAAAACTATACGGAAACCCAGACTCAGTTAGTATTAAAACGCACCAAACATAATCAATTTGACTTTTTACAGGATGATTCTGATTTTTTGTCATTAACAAAGAAATATATAACAGCATAAGTAAATGAGGCGGAATCGTTCCCCACCTCGTGCGTTTATCGGTATATGATTTCGTTCAGTACGACCTCTTCGGCACGGCTGCGGATTTCTTTATTTATCAAAAACCACTTGACATTGACGCAGCAGCTTCTCGAGATCGCTTCGCGATCACGGCAGGTTCTTCTGAGAGCGTCGTGTCAACGTAAAGGACACCCCCATGAGGTGGTGCCCTTTACGTTGGAGCGGAATACGGGGCTCGTCTCGGATTTTGCAAAGCAATTTGCACAAACTTGTTTGTCTGTGCTTTGCAAAATCCTTCGGTCCCCCAACGCTGCTTCGAATCCCGCATATGAAGATAAAAGCCACAACAAAAGGACGTCAGAAGACGTCCTTTTGTTG
>CACWOQ010000039.1 GCA_902762505.1 uncultured Ruminococcus sp.
GTATTTTTTGTTCCTTCTTCTTGACATAAATAACCCCCATAGTGTAGTCTTGAAAACTTTTGTTTTTTCAAGTGTCTACTCTATGGGGATTATATCATTCTGTCGTCAGTTGCGGTATTGGGCGAATGGAAGGTTATGTACATTTTGCCGTCCGTGTCGCGGAATACCATAGCGTGGCCGCCGTCGTATACGTTTGTCATGTATTTTGAATACAGCATATCCTTTTCGTGCGTCCACTCGCCGTCAAGTCTGCCGTTCGAGCTTCTTGCGACGGCTACCGAATATCCGAATTCGTCGAAATTGGACCAGAGCATGAGCAGATCGCCCTGCTCCGTCGTATACATGAAGCAGCCGTCGGTTATATTGGCTTTCGCCCATACGGGTTCGTTCGCTTTGAACAGCTCTATCGGCTCGGATATGAAGTGTGTCAGATCGTCGGAAAGCTTCGCCGCGGCGAACGCGCCTATGTTTCCGGGCATGGAAGTCCATTCGTGGACGAAGACCATCCACGGCTGACCGTCCGGGTCGACGTAAAGCGTGCCGTCTATCGCGTCCCAGCCCGCCGGGGTGACGTGACCGTCCGTTATCTCAACGAAAGGTCCCTTGGGCGAGTCGGCTTTCAGTATGATGCAGCCGCGGTGGTTCGTCTTGCTGTTGAGATACGTCGTGAACATATAATAGCTGCCGTTGTATTTGTGTACCTCGGGCGCCCAGTGGCTGCCGCCGTCCGTGTCCGGATGGGCGAGAGTCACTTCTATATCTATCTTCTTGAACGCTCCGTCAAGCTTTCCGCTCGTGTTTTTGAAGCATTTCCAGCCCGTGCCGTACGCGTAATACACGCCGTCTTCAACGAGGATGCACGGATCGCGGAGCTTCTTGTTTATCGTGCTGTCTCTGAGATCGAGCTGTGATTCCTTTCCTTTCACGTCAAGATCGAGAGGGACGCGCAAGCCGTTTTCCTCGGTGAAGAAGTTTTCCGTCAGATATTCGGCGCAGGTATAAGCCGAGGCGTACGTGGTGGTGGCTATCAGGAGCTTTCCCTCGCCCTCGGCGTCGCCCGGAAGCACGCGCACGGCGTATTCTCCCTCTTCAAGCGACGCGAGCATTTCCGCCGTCTCCGCGCGGCGGGTCGAGCTTATGACTATTTCTCTTTTTGAGACGCTCGTGGTGTTGGAGACCTTCGTTTCTGCGCCGGTATGGTTTTTTATCATCGCGGCGAACATAAGCGCTTCCGCCTCGGGCGGATTCTCGCCTTTTTTATCGTATACTATCGTAAAATTGCAGCGTTTGTCGCCGGGCTGCCAGATCACAAGCTCGCCCGGATCCTCCGGCGTCTCCTCGGTTGTGACGGTCTCAGGCTCGGTGACTTCCTCCGTCACCGTTGTCTGCACCGTCTCCTCCGATTCCGTTATCAGAGCGGTCGTTTCCGCGCCGGTTGAAGCGCAGCCCGCCGCTGCCGTCACCGCGAGCAGAAGGAAAAGCGCCGCGGCGATCCTTGAATGTTTCATGTCTTTCCTCTGTTTTAATTGAAATGATGGTAGCGTTTCTGTAATCAGTCTATATATGATTATCATTATCAGATTGCTCTATGGCCGTTTTTAGTTTATCAATATCCTCTTGCAGATCCAAAATGTGTACTCGCCTGTGACAGTTGGGACAAAGCGCGACGGTATTATCCGTACTGTCGCTGCCGCCTCGCGAAAGCCATTTAACGTGGTGGACTTCTAAAAACGGATTTCCGTTTTTGTCGATGAACGGAGCAGGAGAATTGCAAAGCTGACAGATACCGTGTGCTCTTTTTTTGGTAGCTTTGTTAACCTCGGCACTATGTATGAAATAGTTTGAGTGATGTATACCGGTTCCGCCGTGACCGCTAATGATATTCTGAAGCGAATTTTCGGCTGACTCTTCTATAGCTAAAATGCTCTCGTTAGTTGGTTGCCAGTTGATAAACCGCTCTTGCTGAATAATCCATACAAAAGAATGTGCATCTATTAATCTAAGCACACCATCCATAGGAAGGACGTTTGTCATAACTGAATAGATTCTTTTTATGATCTTTATGAACGCAAGATAATTATCCCAACTGCAACGGTGTGAAGTCTTGAAATCGATGTTCAAAGACGCGAAGCCTTCGTCAAAGTGTCTTGGACTTACAGGTAGAAAATTTGTGTCATCCTTTATAAAAAACAAGAATGAAATTAAATCGTATTTTGCTCCGAAAGCATTTACCGCATCATTGAACGCTGACGATATTTCGTATCCGGGCTTGCAGTATAGATTATACAAAGCCTGTTCTGCACTGATGCTGAATTTCGGATGGTTTTTATTAAGTCTGTTTTTGAATTCGATCTGCTGATATAAATTGACAAGGTTACGGGCTTTGTTTATGGCTTTCGTTGCGTATTTTCCGATTTCTCCGGTTCCGATATCAGACTCTCTCCATTTGTCTATTTGCAGCTCTTTCCGTGCATTCTCTACTGCAAGGGATTTGTAATCCTCTTTACTCCCGAGAAAACCGGATCTGTCTCTGAAGCTGATCGGCCCTGTTTTTCCGTCAGTATGATGAACAAACGAAACAAAACGAGCTAATTGCTCTATAAGTCTGGCGTTATCAATTGAGTATTGATTGTCCATCTTTACCTCTCCGCAAAATGAATTTTCTTTTTCTCTTTGTGTGGGTCATAGCTATCAATGCGGTCTCTCATTTTGATTCAGTGTCCGTTTTTTGCTTGGATTTCAGAGTTGTTATGGACGATACAAGCATTCTGCGCAGTTCGATGCAGTTTTCGTGAAAACCATCAAAATCATTTTTGGTAATACCGCCTGTTTCATAAAGAAGTTCCAGCCAGAACTCACATTCGTTACATTCTTTAAGAGCGATTTCAAACTTGGAAATGAAATCCTTAGTTTCTTGTGCGTATTGCGCTTCATGAATGTTGGCTCCGATTGAAGTTCCGCAACGGAGCAGCTGATTAATTATCGATGATTCAACACGAGCATCTTTCAACCTTCGGCAAAGGAAAACAATGTTTTTGGCAAATTCTTTTGATTTTGATCTGAGAATACTGTCGTTCATATGAAATCCCGATCCTTTTCAGTTTAGAGTTATGAGTTCGGCTGCGCCGAACGTTATGATTTCGCCTTGCGGCGAAAGTTATGATATGATCGCCCGATACAGCCAACGTTGCCGAAGGCAACTCATAACTTTGCGAAGCAAATCATAACTCATAACTCGCCGAAGGCGATCATAACTGATTTTCGCGTTGCGAAAATCATTCCCACTCCACCGTAGCCGGCGGTTTTGACGTTACGTCGTATACGACGCGGTTTATCGTTCTGACCTCGTTCGTTATCCTGCGGGACGCGGAGTCAATTACCTCATACGGTATGCGCGTCCAGTCGGCGGTCATAAAATCGTCGGTCGTGACGGCGCGCAGCGCCACGGTATGACCGTACGTACGCGCGTCGCCCATGACGCCCACGCTCTGCGTGTCCGTGAGGACGGCGAAATACTGGCTCGGTCTGACGCCGGCTTTTTCAAGCTCTTCTCTGAATATCGCATCCGCCTCGCGCAGGGTGTCGGCTTTTTCTTTTGTTATCTCTCCGATTATACGCACGGCGAGCCCGGGACCGGGGAACGGCTGGCGCATTACGAGCGCCTCGGGTATGCCGAGCTTCAGACCGACGGCTCTCACCTCGTCCTTGAAAAGCTCGCGCAAAGGCTCAACTATCTCTTCGAAATCCATTACGGACGGAAGACCTCCTACGTTGTGGTGGCTCTTTATCGTCGACGCGTCGCCCTTGCCGCTCTCGATGACGTCCGGGTATATCGTGCCCTGTACGAGCACGTCCATTTTGCCGAGTACGCGGCTCTGCTCCTCAAAAACGCGTATGAACTGCTCGCCTATTATTTTCCTCTTTTTCTCCGGCTCGCGTACGCCTGAAAGATGCGACAAAAACCGCTCCTCCGCGTTCACCCTCACGAGCTTCATATTGAAGCCGCCGCGGAAAACGCGCTCCACGTCGTCGCCCTCGTTTTTGCGGAGCAGTCCGTGATCGACGAAAACGCAGGTCAGATCATCGCCTATCGCACGGTGCATGAGCACCGCGGCGACGGATGAATCCACGCCGCCCGAAAGAGCGCAGAGCACGCGTTTGCCGGACAGCTTTTCCCTGTATTTTTCGACCGATCTTTCTATAAAATCGTCCATCCGCCAGTCGCCCTTGCACGAGCAGACGCGGAAGACGAAATTGGAAAGAACGTTTCTGCCGTATTCGGTGTGAGTCACCTCGGGGTGGAACTGCACGCCGTATATCGCGTGCGCTTCGTCCGCCATCGCGGCGCAGGGGCAGTTATCCGTGCGGGCGGTTATCTCAAATCCCTCCGGCACGCGGCTCACGTAGTCCGTGTGGCTCATCCAGCAGACGCTTTTTCCGGGGATCCCTTCAAAAAGCGCGGAGCCTTCCGCGTAAACGTCCGTTTTTCCGTATTCGCTTATGCTCCCTGCCGATTCTATCACGCCGCCCGCCATATACGCGATCAGCTGATGACCGTAACAGATCCCGAGAACCGGTATCCCCGCCCTGAGTATATCCGGGTCGTAATGCGGGGACGAGGCGTCGTAGACGCTGTTCGGACCTCCGGTGAATATAACTCCTTTATATCCGTTTTCCCTGATCTGTTCAAGCGTGATTTTGTTGTAGGGCTGTATTTCGGCGTATACGCCGAGCTCGCGCACGCGGCGCGCTATGAGAAGATCGTATTGACCTCCGAAATCGAGAACGAGTATCTTTTCCATTATATCGATATCTCCGAATCCATCGGCTTCGCCTGCGCAAGCACGGGGGCGAGTTTTTCGACGAAACGGCTCACCTGCTCGCCCGAGCGGCCGGTGTAAAGCGCCGGGTCGAGCACGGCGTTCATCTCCTCCTCCGTCATGCCGAATTCGGGACGCTTTGAAAGCGCGCCGATCAGATCGCAGCCCTCGCCGTTCTTCATCTTCGCCGTCGCCTCCATGGAAGCCCTGCGAATGATCTCATGCAGCTCCTGCCTGTCGCCGCCGCGCTTTACCGCCTCCATCATGAGGTTTTCCGTCGCTATGAACGGCAGATATTCGCGCACGGTGCGTTCTATTATCTTTTCGTTGACAACCATTCCGGAGGTGACGTTCATCATCAGACGCAGTATCGCGTCGGCGCAGAGGAAGCCCTCGGGCAGAGAGATCCGGCGGTTCGCAGAGTCGTCGAGCGTGCGCTCGAGCCACTGGGTCGACGCCGTCATGTACGCGTTGCCGGAGTCCGCCATGAGATAGCGGGAAAGCGAACAGATACGCTCGCATCTCATCGGGTTGCGCTTGTAAGCCATCGCCGACGAGCCGATCTGCGTGCTTTCGAACGGCTCCTCCACCTGTCTGTCATGCTGGAGCAGTCTCATGTCGCCGCCGAATTTATACGCGCTCTGCGCTATCGCGGAAAGAGCGTTGAGTATCGCGGAGTCGGCTTTTCTCGTGTAAGTCTGACCGGATATGTCGTAGTATGAATCAAATCCGAATTCGTCGCAGATCATGCGGTTCATTCGGTCTATCTTTTCGCCGTCCCCGGCGAACAGATCCATGAAGCTCGCCTCCGTGCCCGTCGTGCCGCGGCAGCCGAGAAGCTTCAGCCTGCCGGCGGTGAAATCGAGCTCCTCGAGGTCGAGCGAAAGATCCTGAAGCCAGAGAGACGCGCGCTTTCCGACGGTCACGAGCTGCGCCGGCTGATAATGCGTGTAGCCGAGCGTAGGCAGATCTTTGTATTTCACGGCGAAATCCGCGAGGTTCTTCATCACGCACAGAAGCTCCGAGCGTATGTACGAAAGCGCGTCGCGGTAGATTATCATATCGGCGTTGTCCGTGACGTAGCAGCTCGTCGCTCCGAGATGTATTATCCCGGCGGCGGACGGCGCGGCTTTGCCGTAGGCGTGTACGTGCGCCATGACGTCGTGGCGGACTTTTTTCTCATCCTCGGCGACGAAGGCGTAGTCTATGTCCGTGATATGCGCCTCAAGCTCCGCGACCTGCTCTTCGCTTACCGGCAGACCGAGCTTATGCTCGGCGCGCGCAAGCGCGACCCAGAGCCTTCTCCACGTCTGATAGCGCGTATCGGACGAGAAAAGACGGAGCATATAAGGCGACGCGTAACGCGACGAAAGCGGTGATTCGTAAACTTCCTTGCTCATGATACCCTCCGTTATCTTATGATTATGCTGTCGCGCTCGGGCCCTACGGAAACGTATCCTATGTGACAGCCGATGTTTTCTTCAATGAATAAGACGTAATTTCTCGCCGCCTCGGGCAGCTCGTCCCAGCTTCTGCAGGCGGATATGTCGCAGCCCCAGCCGGGCAGGTATTCAGTCACCGGCTCCGCGTCCGGCAGAGCGGCGGGGAACGGGAATTCGTCCGTCAGCTCGCCGTTCAGCATGTAATGGGTGCATACCGGTATCCTGTCCATATACGAAAGGACGTCAAGCTTCGTAAGAGCTATGCACGTCGCCGCCTGGACTTTTACGCCGTAACGCGTAGCGACAATATCGATCGGACCGACGCGGCGCGGTCTGCCGGTCTTTGCGCCGTATTCGCCGCCCGCCTCGCGCAGGCGCGACGCTTCCTCACCGAACCACTCGCAGGTGAACGGTCCTTCGCCTACGCAGGTCGAATACGCCTTGACGACGCCGACGACCTCGTCGATCCTTATATCGGGACAGCCCGAACCTATCGGAGCGTAAGCCGCGGTGGTGTTCGACGAGGTGGTGTACGGGACTATGCCGAAATCGAGATCGCGCAGAGAGCCGAGCTGCGCCTCGAAAAGGATGTTCTTTTCTTCATCCCGCATGGAGCGCAGAAGCTTTCCCGTGTCGGTTATGAAAGGCTTGATCCTTTCGGCGTGATCTTTTAACCACTTTTCAAGCATCTCCATTGTATAAGGCTCGGCGCCGTATACGCGGGTAAGAGTGAGGTTTTTCCATTCGAGAAGCTCCGCAAGATGCTCGCGCAGCTTTTCCGGGTAGAACAGCTCTCCCGCGAGCACCGTCTTTTTCTGATATTTGTCGGAGTAAAACGGCGCTATGCCCTGGCGCGTCGAGCCGTATTTTTTGTCGGCGAGCCTCGCCTCCTCGAGCGCGTCGAGATCCCTGTGCCACGGAAGAAGGAGGGAAGCGCGGTCGCTTATTTTCAGGTTGTTCTCGTCGATGACGACGCCCTTTTCGCGGACCGAATCTATTTCCGCCATAAGATTCTCCGGGTCGAGCGCCACTCCGTTTCCGAGTACGTTCACGACTCCGCGGCGGAATATGCCGGAGGGAAGAAGATGAAGGGCGAATTTGCCGGATTCGTTTATCACGGTATGACCGGCGTTGCCGCCGCCCTGATAACGGACGACCGCGTCGTAGCCGGAGGTCAGCAGATCGACCATGCGGCCCTTGCCCTCGTCGCCCCAGTTTATGCCTACTATCGCACAGTTTGACATTGTTTTATCTCCTTGAAAAAAATACTATACCAATACAGTATGATAGCGCGGGTTTTTTACGGTGTCAAGCGTTTATGTGTGTTTTTTTCAAAAACAATAAAAAAACCGCGTGTCAATTGATGAAAGTTGTTCGTATTTCCGACGCCTATCCGCTTGACAAAACGCGGCGCCGGCGTTATAATATACTATATTTCCGCGGCGCCGCCGCAGAGGGAGAATGGCATATGGAACGTATTACAGATTACTTCGGATGCATGGTCTTTGACGACCGCGTCATGAAGAAGATGCTGTCGGAGGAGGTCTACTCGTCGCTGCGCAAGACCGTCGACGAGGGGGAACAGCTCGATATAGCCGTCGCGTCCGCCGTCGCCGAGGCGATGAAGACGTGGGCGGTCGAGCACGGAGCGACGCATTTCACACACTGGTTCCAGCCGCTGACGGGTATCACCGCGGAAAAACACGACAGCTTCGTTGCACCGTCGCAGGAGGGAGCGATACTTGAATTTTCCGGCAAGGAGCTTATAAAAGGCGAGCCGGACGCTTCGTCCTTCCCGTCGGGAGGGCTGCGCGCTACGTTCGAGGCGCGCGGCTACACCGCGTGGGATCCTACGTCTTACGCCTTCATAAAGGACAAAACGCTGTGCATACCGACCGCGTTCGGTTCGTACGGGGGCGAGGCGCTCGACAAAAAAACGCCGCTTCTGCGTTCTATGGAGGCGCTGAACCGTCAGGCTCTGCGCATCGTCCGCCTTTTCGGCAACACGGAGGCGAAGTACGTCTGCACCTACGTCGGACCCGAACAGGAATACTTCCTGATAGACAAGAAAATGTACGAGAAACGCAAGGATCTCGTATTCACCGGCAGAACGCTTTTCGGCGCGAAGCCGCCGAAGGGGCAGGAGCTTGACGACCATTATTTCGGAGCCATAAAGCCGCGCGTCGCGGAATTCATGGAGGACCTTGACAAAGAGCTGTGGAAGCTCGGCATCTTCGCAAAGACCGAGCATAACGAGGTCGCGCCCGCGCAGCACGAGCTCGCGCCCGTTTATACTACCGCGAACATAGCCACGGACCACAACCAGCTGACGATGGAGATGATGCAGAAAGTCGCGGCGCGCCACGGCCTCGTCTGTCTGCTGCAGGAAAAGCCGTTCGCCGGTGTCAACGGCTCAGGCAAGCACAACAACTGGTCGCTTGCGACGGACAACGGCGTAAGGCTGCTCACGCCGGGAGACACACCCTATGAGAACGCGCAGTTTCTGCTGTTTCTCTGCGCCGTGATACGCGCGGTGGACGAATATCAGGATCTGCTGCGTATATCCGCGGCGACAGCCGGAAACGACCACCGTCTCGGCGCGAACGAGGCGCCGCCCGCCATCGTTTCCATGTTCTTAGGCGACGAGCTCACCGCCGTGCTCGAGGCGATAGAGGAGGACAAGCCGTATAACGGCGCCGAGCGCAAGCAGATGCTTTTCGGGGTATCCGCCCTGCCGCGCTTCTTCCGCGACACCACCGACAGAAACAGAACGTCCCCGTTCGCCTTCACCGGAAACAAATTCGAATTCCGTATGATCGGAAGCAGCAACAGCATAGCGTCGGCAAACGTTATGCTCAACGCCGCTGTGTCCGACGTGCTGTCGGATTTTGCAGACAGACTCGAAAACTGCCCGGACTTCGACACGGAGCTCCACACGCTTATAAAAACGACCGTAAGAGATCACAAACGGATCCTGTTCAACGGCAACGGCTACGACGGCGCGTGGGTCGAGGAGGCGAAGAGAAGAGGACTGTCCAATTACAGGACGACGCCGGACTGCCTGCCGCACCTGCTCGATCCCAAAAACACGGAAATGCTTCAGAGAACGGGCGTCTTCACGATGACGGAGCTCCGTTCGAGATGCGATATAATGCTCGAAAACTACTGTAAGACCGTAGCGATCGAGGCGGCGACGATGGCGGATATGAGCCGCAGACAGATAATGCCCGCCGTGTCCGCCTACGGCGCCGAGCTGTCCTCGCGCGCCTCCGCCAAACGCGCCTGCGGTATCGACACCGGCTATGAATCGGAAACCGCCGCAAGACTTACCGTCCTTCTCGGCGAGATGAGCCGCAGAACGGACGAGCTTGAAAGCGCGTCCGCCCGGATAAAGGATATTTCAGATCCGCTCGCGCACAGCTGCGCGATAAGAGACGTGCTTCTGCCCGTCATGGCTTCGCTGCGCGCCGCCGCGGATGAAGCGGAAACGCTCACCGCCGAGGAATTCTGGCCCATACCGACGTACGAAAAACTCCTGTTCAGCGTCAACTGACCCGGATATAACGCCGCCCGCGGAAACCGGTTTCGCGGACGGCTTTTTTGCGTAAATTTTTTGTCGGATCATGTAACCTGCGCGTAACGCGCGGTATAAACAATAAAAGGATAGTTATAACAGACGTAAACCATCTTGACAATCCGTCCGATTTCTGATATACTGTTACATAATGTGACAAAAGGAGACGGAATATGAGATCAAAAAGGATCGTTTCGGTGCTGTCTGCCGTTCTCGCGCTCGCTTCGTTTGCATCGTGCGCAGACGTGCCGGGGACGGCTTCGGATACGGAAAACACGGCTGACGCCATGACCGGGACGGCTGAGGATACGGAAAATGCGCCGGAGCTTACGGAGGAGCCGGAGACCGCGCCCGGAACGGAGGCTGAAACGGAGCCGCCGGTCGATACGGGCTCCGTCGCGTATCTTCTCGGCAGCGGCGCGGAGCTGACTTATAAAGCGAAGATCAAGCTGACGATGAATCCCGAAACCGTAAACGGCGTACCGTACAGACAGCTGCAGGGCGGCTGTACCGACGGCGAATATATGTATTTCGCCATGAACGATACGAAAAGCGAAGGAAGCCGTTCGATAATATACAAATTCAAAGCCGGCGAACGCAAGCCTTACGCCAAAAGCGAGCCGCTGCCGACAGATCACAGCAACGATATGACGTACGACGGCAAAAACGGCCGCCTCGTCGTCTGCCACAACGCGCCGAACAAAAAGATGCTCAGCTTCGTCGATCCGCAGACGCTTACCGTCACCGGCACGCACGAGCTTCCGTTCAAGGCGTACTGCATACAGTACGTGCCGGAAAAGGACAGATACGTCGTCGGAGTCGCCGGCACGATGGACGCGGCGATACTTGACAGTGACTTCAACGAGCTGCAGAGGCTGACCGGCGAAAAGACCGGTTATACGAAGCAGGGCTGCGACGCTGACGAAAATTTCATCTATTTCATACAATACAACAAAAACTGCGTCGTCATATATGACTGGGATTACGAGAGAAAGGCGATAATAGACGTTCCGGTAAGCGGCTGCGAGCCGGAGAACATGTTCCATATCGGCAGCGATTTCTATATCGGCTGCGCCGCCGGAAATCTCACCGTATATCAGATAGTACTGAAAGAAAAGACTTCGGAATAACGCTTCGTCAACGAGAGGACGAAAGATGACAACTGATAAAAAAAGAAATTTTCTGATAGATTTCGCGTTCGCGGTCGTGATTATCCTTCTTGTGTATTTCTTTCTGAAATACGTCATAAACTGGATAATGCCGTTCGTCATCGCGTTTCTTATCTCCGCTCTGCTGTATCCGCTGATTAAATTCGTATCGGCAAAGCTGAAGATCAAAAAGAATAAAAAACCCGTGGCTGCGGTGATCACGGCGCTGTTCTTCTGCACCGTCGGAGTGCTCGCCGGATTCATCCTCTATAAGATCGTATCCGCCGTGGCGTCGTTCATCGTCGGTCTGCCGGAATACGTTCAGTCGACGATCATTCCGTCGCTTTCCGTCGCGTACGAAAAGATCCGCACGGCGCTCGCCAACATGCATATCGAGGTCGATATCGGATCGAAGACGTTTTTCGATTCGATCGGCAGCAGCGTGAGCGGCATCGTTTCGAGGCTCATGCCGTCGCTTTCGTTCATCACGAGCATACCGGGGATCGTCGTCACCGGCATCATTATGATAATCTCCACGTTCTTCATCTCGATGGATTTTGACGGCATAACCTCGTTCTGCCTCGCCCAGCTGCCTAAAAAAGCCGCCGACTTTGTCGTGATGCTCAAGGACTACACGGTCAAGATACTGTTCAGGTACGTCCGTTCTTACGCGCTCATCCTCGCGATCACGTTCGGCGAGCTTCTTATCGGCTTCACGGTGATGCACTTCGTCGCCGGACTGCAGAACATTTTCCTGCTCGCGCTTCTGATCGCTGTATTTGATATACTGCCAATAGTCGGCACGGGCACGGTGCTCATACCGTGGGCCGTCGTGTCGCTCATTACGGGCGATTACGTCAAGGCTGTGTGCCTGCTCGTGATCTACGGCGTGATAACCGTGGTCAGACAGTTCATCGAGCCTAAGATCGTCGGCAACCAGGTCGGTCTGCACCCGGTGGCTACGCTGCTTGCGATGATCGTCGGTACGAGGCTGTTCGGCGCGGTGGGTCTGTTCGGCGTGCCGATAGCGCTTGCGATCATCAAGGACCTCGACGATCACGGCAAGATACACGTTTTCAAAAAGGTCGCGCCGAAGGAGGAGCAGGCGGAGAAGCCGGATGAGGCGGACGCGGACGATACGGAACCCGAATAATAACGCAAAAAGCGAAATAAATCATACACCAGGAAGGAACATCGAAATGGACAGGCTTATTGACGGAGCGCTATTTGAAAGCATGGTCAAAGGAGGCGCGGAGAATCTTTACGTCAACAAAAGCATAGTAAACGATCTCAACGTATTTCCCATACCGGACGGAGACACCGGAGACAATATGTATATGACGATAGAGTCCGGAGCGTCGGCGCCGTCCGACGGGGCAGAGGATCTCGGAGGAGTCTCGGCGCGTATAGCGCACGGCATGCTTCTCGGAGCGAGAGGCAATTCCGGCGTCATCCTTTCAAGAATCTTCGCCGGCATAGCGGCGGGACTCGCGGATCTCAAAGACGCGGATCTGAAAACGTTCGCGGAGGCTCTGAAACGCGGCTCGACCGAGGCGTACAGCGCGGTATCCGTACCGGTTGAGGGGACCATCCTCACCGTTTTCCGTGACGCCGTATCCTACGCGGGCGACCGTGTAAGCGACGAAAGCACGCCGGATTCGTATTTTTCCGATCTTATAGAGGAGCTTCGCAATTCGCTTCAGCGCACGCCCGAGCTGCTTGACGTGCTGAAAGAAGCCGGAGTCGTCGACTCGGGCGGAGCGGGACTCGTATACATCGTCGAGGGTATGAAGAACGTGATCGACGGAAACGAGATCGGCGCGCATTCTCACGGCGGCGTTCAGCAGGGACCGAAGCAGGTGAACGTGAACACCTTCACCGAGGACAGCGTTCTTGAATTCGGCTACTGCACGGAATTTTTGCTCAGACTTCAGAAAAGCAAAATTGACATAGATAAATTCGATATCAACGAATTCACCGAATTAGTGAAGAGCATGGGCGATTCCGTCGTATCGTTCCGCGACGGGACGATAGTAAAAGTCCACGTCCACACGATGTTCCCGGGACAGGTGCTCAACGAGTGCCAGAAATACGGCGAATTCCTCACGCTGAAGATAGAGAACATGATGCTTCAGCACAATGAAACGTATATAGAAAACCGTTTTGAATTCAATGTCGAAAAGCCGAAGAAGAAATACGCGGCGGTCGTCGTCGCCTCCGGCAAGGGCCTGAAGGACACGTTCCTTTCACTCGGTGCGGATCAGGTGGTAGACGGAGGTCAGAGCATGAACCCGTCCGCGGGCGATTTCATAAAAGCCTTCGGAGAGATAAACGCGGAGACGATACTCGTCTTCCCGAACAACGGCAACGTTATCATGGCGGCGAAGCAGGCGGCGGAGATGTACGACAAAGCCGACGTCAGAGTCATACCGACGCACACCGTCGGCGAAGGATATTCCGCCCTGTCTATGCTCGACGTTGACGGCAAGACGCCGGACGAGGTCGCAGCCGAGGCGAAAATGTACGCCGACAGCGTGACGACGGGCTTCGTCTCACGCGCCGGCAGGACTACCGAAATGAACGGTGTATCAATCGTAGACGGCGATTACATCGGCTTCTCGGACGACGTCGTGTACTCGGATTCGCCCGACAAGTGCGACGCGGCGGTGACGCTTTGCGATAAGCTCGGTGCTAAGAATTTCGACGTTATGCTCCTTCTCTGCGGCAGCGAAGCGACCGAGGAGCAGGCGTCACGCCTGTACGGCGAGCTCGTCGAAAAGTACCGCGACGCGGAGATAATCATGATCGACGGAGGGCAGCCTCTGCACGACTTTATAATAGTGCTTGAATAAACGGAGGAATTTAAAATGCTTGTACTTTTCACAGACACAGACACAGACCTTACCCCGGAAAAAGCGAAACAGTACGATTATCATCTGATCAGCATGCCGTACAGCATAGACGGCAAAACGATCTACCCATACGAGGATTTCGAGGTCTTCGAGCCGAAGAAATTCTACAATATGTTAAGAGACGGCACGCTCCCTACGACAAGCGCCGTGACCGAAGCGAAGTATATCGAGTATTTCGATCCGATATTCGCCGCGGGCGACGATATTTTATACGTCCATTTCTCCCGCGCCATGTCCATGACGTTCGGCAATATGGACGCGGCTGTCGCGAAGCTGCTTGAAAAATACCCGGAAAGAAAGTTCTACGAGATAGACACCAAGGGCATAACGATCGCGAGCCTTATAATCGTCGACGAGATAGGTCAGATGTACAAGGCGGGAAAAACGGCAGACGAGATGATCGCGTGGGCTGACGCCGAGGTGGATCATTTTTCAACGTATTTCTACGCAAACGACCTCAAATTCTTCAAACGCAGCGGCAGAGTCAGCGGTATCACCGCGGCTATGGGAACGCTTATCGGCGTGCGCCCGATCATACATATTAACCGTGAGGGCAAAATGGTCAGCATAGGCAAGGAGCGCGGCAAGAAAAACGCCCTCAGACGCCTGCTGCAGTATTCGATAGACAAGGGTGACGACGTGAAAGGCCACAAGGTCTTCATAGCCCATTCCGACGCCGACGCCGACGTCGCGGAGCTGAAGGCGATGCTTTACGAAAAGTACGGCGACGATCTGAATATAGAAGTCGTCGTCGCGAATCCGACCGCGGGCAGCCACTGCGGACCGGACTGCGTTGGTATAGCTTTCCATTCGTCCGGCAGAGAATGAGGCGTTGAATGATAAACGTCACCGAGGTAAAAACAAATAAACAGAAGCGGGAATTCTTAAACTTCCCGCTTAAGCTGTATAAAAACGTTCCGTATTTCTGCCCGCCGCTCTACGGCGACGAAAAGAAGATATTCAGAGACGATTACGTATACAACGACCAGTGCGACACCGTTTACTACAACGCGTACGAAGACGGCGTCATGGTCGGCAGGATCTCCGGGATCCTGCAGAAGGCTCATAATAAAAAAACGGGCGAGCGCAGAGTCAGGTTCACGCGGTTCGACTCCGTCGACGACCAGCGCGTCGCCGACGCTCTGTTCAAAGCCGTCGAGGACTGGGCGCGCTCGAAGGGGATGGACACCGTTTTCGGACCGATGGGCTTCTCGGATCTCGAACGCGAGGGGCTTCTGATCGAGGGCTTCGATCAGATGTCGACGTTCGAGGAGCAGTATAACTATGACTACTATCAGAGGCTTATAGAAAACTGCGGCTACGAAAAGGAAGCGGACTGGAACGAGAGCCGGATTTATCTGCCGGACGTGTGGGACGAGAAGCTCGAAAAGTATTCGGGTCTCATAATGAAGCGCTACAATCTGCACGTGGGCGACGCGAAGAACGTGAACGATTTTCTCGAAAAATACGCCGATCCGTTCTTCGATCTGCTCGACCGCTCGTACGAGAATATTTACGGCACCGTCCCGTTCACGGACGGGATGAAAAAGATGATGATAGCGAACTTCAAGCTCATCATAGATCTCCGTCACGTCGCCGTTTTGCTTGACGAAAACGGCAGGCTCGTGTGTCTCGGGCTGTGCTTCCCGTCGATATCGGAGGCGATCAGACCGAGCGACGGTCATCTTACCCCGGCGGCGCTGCTCAGACTCCTGAAAGCTCTGAAAAAGCCGCGGGTCCTCGATCTCGGGCTCGTGGGCGTCGACCCGGAATACATGAACCGCGGCGTCGGCACGCTCACGTCTCTGTACGTGATGAGGATGCTGCGCGACGACGGGATAGAGTACTGCGAGACGAATCTCAATCTCGAGGACAACTACGCCATACAGAACATGTGGGGAAGATTCAGGCGCGTGATACATAAGAGAAGACGCGCGTTTATCAAAAAATTAGAGGTGTGACATGATTAAGGTCGTTGCAGACTGCTTCGGCGGCGATCACAGCCCCGGCGCAAACGTGGAAGGCGCTGTTGCCGCGCTGTCAAAGAATAAAGAATTATATATCATACTCACGGGGGACGAGGCGAATATAAGAGCCGAGCTTGACGGTAAAAAATACGATCGGGACAGACTTGAAATAATCCACGCGCCCGCGGTGATCGGATGCGACGAAAAGCCGACGGAGGTCATCAAAACGAAGCGTGACAGCAGTATGATGGCTGCGATAGATCTGCTCCGCACGGATGAGACCGTCGCCGGTATGGTGTCCGTAGGCTCGACAGGCGCGCTCATCGCGGCGACGACTCTCCGCGTCGGACGCCTGCCCGGCGTGATGCGCCCCGCGTTCTGCCCGATCCTTCCGACAATGACCGGCGGCATCGTCGGCATCTGCGACAGCGGCGCCGTCGTCGACTGCGGACCGGAGATGCTGAAGCAGTTCGCCGTTATGGGCAGCGTTTATCTGCAAAGCGCTTTCGGAATAGAATCGCCGCGCGCGGCTCTGCTCAATATAGGCACGGAGAGCGAAAAGGGAGACAAGCTGAGAAAAGAGACTTATCCTCTGCTTGAAGAACTTGAAGGCGTGAATTTCGTCGGCAATATGGAGAGCAGGGATCTGCTCACCGGCAAATACGATCTGATAGTCTGCGACGGATTCTCCGGAAACGTTCTTATAAAGACGACGGAGGGCGCCTGCCTTGAAATGCTCAAAATGCTGAAAAAGAACATATATTCAAGCTGGAAATACAAGCTCGGCGCGCTTCTGCAGAAAAAGATGTTCTCGCAGATCAAGGATTTCATGAACTATCAGAATTACGGCGGTTCCGTCATTCTCGGCGCGAGAAAGACCGTTGTGAAAGGGCACGGAAGCAGCAACGCCCGCGCCATAGAGGTCTGCATAGATCAGGTGTGCCGTGCGGAGAGTTCCCGGATGAATGAGAAGATCTCGGCGGCGTTGAGCGGCAATTGACGCCGGAAAGAAAAAAATTTTAGTTTTAATAAAACCTATTGACAAACGTAAAAATATGTGAGATAATAACCGTACAATTTCAAGGAGGACATTTTATGAAAAAGTTTCTTTCATTGGCAGTATGCGCTGTCATGATCGCTCTTTCGGCTGTCACCGCGTTCGCGGCGGTCGAGGACAACATCAAAGCCGCAACGCTTGAACTCGGCGGGGAATTCGCTCCCGCCGATATCAACAACGCCATCGAGATGCGCGGATTCACCGCGTCGCCCGACGGAAAATACGTCTACGGCGGATTCCTGCAGGGCGGCAGATACGTCGTCAGATTCAACGTATCCGACAACTCCCAGGCGGGAAGCTACAAGCCCGAATCTTCGGATAACGAGCTTTACTGCAAGGGCCTTGCGGCAGACGACAGAGGATATCTGTACGTCGGTATCACCCACAACGGCCAGGGCGACATCACCGTTGCGGCGGTCGACAAGGATATGAAGGAAGTCGGCAAGCTCGTTGAAGATCTCGGCTCGAAGACCGGCATCAACGGCGTTGCGGTACAGAAGATAGGTGAAAAATACTATCTGTACGCGGTCACCGCTTACAACGTAGACGGCGTTCGCCGTTACGACGTAACGGATCCGACAAAGATCACGCTCGACAC
>CACWOQ010000040.1 GCA_902762505.1 uncultured Ruminococcus sp.
GTTATACCTCTTTTTCTTTTTGATCGTTATTGATTGTGAAGAGGTCAATTATTAAAGGAGCCGTGCAGCGAAGGATCCCTTCGTGTCATCCTGAGGAGCCGTGCGATCATCGCGCCCGGCGAACGTTGACTCTGTGATTTTACTATATCATACTTTATCCGATATGTCAATACCGTAATCATAATATTAAGAGATTCACGGTATAAAACGCAAGCGGAACCGCGTGAGCCGTTCTGTTTTCCCGGTTTGCCGTGCGACGAAGGATCTCTTTTGAAGATATCGCAGATCCGTAAGAAGATCCTTCGCTTCGCCCGGGATGACAGGAGACCGTTTTGCCTTTATGATCCGGCTCTGCCGGATCATCGCGTTCCGGGCTGCGGGGGGTCAGCCCCGGAACAAGGTAGATCGCCTCATCCACCGCAAGCGATTCACTTTATAAAGGTGAAAATGGCGTTCGCCTCATCCACCGCAAGCGGTCCCCCTTCCCCACCCCAAAAGGGGAAGGTTATGCGGTTCGCGCGGCGGCGCGTACGAACGGACGGTACGCCATACCGTCCCGTGTTTCTTACGTTTCATCCCTTTGAATTTCACAAATCCTCTTGAAATTTTGCGCCGGATAATATATAATGGAGTCAGAATGATGATAACCGATATAACCTGTCCCGGCGAGCTTGCCGATACCGTCGCACGGATCGGATTTCTGCCGTTTTTCAAAAACGAAATTCCGGGATTTTCAATCGAAGAGCATTGCCCGCCCCGTCTGTGGTTTACGAATGAACCGGGTCCCTGGGAGTGGAAGGGACCGGTCATAAAGACGGGGACGTGCGCGTACGGAAAATTTTTCCGCGGAAAAGCCGTTTACGTCAGCCTCGAATGGCTGCCGCATTTCTGCAACTATCGCCGCGACGGCTATGATTTCGACGCCCGCTGTGACGACGGTCTCGTCTATTACCGCGACCGTGAGATATACGAGGCGATCGCGGACGCCGGAAAGATTTCCTCGAACGAGCTCAGACAGAAGGTCGGCAAGGATACGGACAAGTATCTTACGCGCCTGCAGATGCAGACGTACGCGGTCAACTCCGATTTTCTGTACGGACGCGACAAAAACGGAAAAAGCTACGGCTGGGGAACGGCTGAATTCTCGACGCCGGAATACCTGTACGGCGACGTTGTCCGCAGCCGCTATGACGTCTGTCCCGCGGATTCCTATACGGCGATTTTCGACCACATCAGAGGCGTCCTGAAAAACTGTAACGAAAAAGCCCTGCACAGGCTTTTGAAATAATGAATAACTAAGGAGAAAACCATGAGAAAAGACGAAATGACCAACGGTCGCGCAAAGTGGATCAAATGTCCCGAATTCGAGCACGTCGAGATACCTCCGCTTCACTGGGGCGGCGGACAGGCGGAACAGCATCAGCCCATAAACGACGAGGGCGGTCTCGGCATGTTCTGCAAGACCTTCACAGTCAGCGGCAGAGCGAAAGCGAGCGTTGACGCCACGTCTCTCGGCGTATTCGATCTGTGGATAAACGGCTCGCGCGTGATCGACGGCAAGCCCGACGAGCTCAAGCCCGGCTGGTCCGATTACAGCAAGCACGTTATGTACTACACCTACGACATCTCCGGATATCTGAAGGACGGCGAAAACACGTTCCTCGCCGTGCTCGCTCCCGGCTGGTACGCCGGACGCATCTCGTTCGGCACGTACAAGGACGTCGAGATCTGCTTTATGGCGGCTCTTCACATCCGCGACGACGATGGACAGCGCGAGATACTGACAGACGAAAGCTGGCTTTGCAGCAAAGGCGGCAGGATCAGAAAATCCGACATCTGGGACGGCGAATACATAGATTTCAACCATCCCTGCTTCAGAAGGATCTCGTCCGAGCCCGCTCTGCGCGAAGGCTGGGTAAATGCCAAAATAAAGGAAAACGACATTGACGTAACTCCCCTTGTCGGTCCGACGGTCAGGATCCGCGATTTCTCCGTCGCGCCGAAGACCCTCACCGTATACGAGGGAACAAAGGACAACGGCACGGATTTCGGTGAGATAAACGTGGTATCCGAATCCGGCTTCGCCACGGATTTCACCCTCAAAAAAGGTCAGGCCGCGGTGATCGACTTCGGTCAGAACATGGTCGGCTGGCCCGAATTCGACATTGCCGGCAAAAAAGGCACGCACGTCATGGTCCGTTTCGCCGAAATGCTCAACGACAGCGGTGAGAAAGCCCGCGGCAACGACAACCCGAAGGGCTCCGTCTACACCATCAACTACCGCTCCGCGAAAGCGAAGCTCCAGTGCGTGCTCTCCGACAAGCCGAAGAATCACGTCAGACCGACGTTCACCTTCTACGGCTTCAGATATATAGAATTCACCGCGGACGCCGATATAACCGTCAGCGCGCTCAACGGCGACGTAGTCGGTTCCGATACCGTTGAGACCGGTTCGATCGAGACGTCGCACAAGAAGGTAAACAAGCTGATATCGAACATACTCTGGGGTCAGCGCGGCAACTATCTCACAGTTCCGACGGACTGCCCGCAGCGTGACGAACGCCTCGGCTGGACCGGCGACACGCAGATCTTCTGCAACACCGCAGCCTACAACGCCGACGTCGACGGCTTCTTCAAAAAGTGGCTGCGCGACGCGCGCGACTCACAGTCGCCCGAGGGCATGTATCCCGACGTCATACCGCACGTCCGCGTCGTCGGCTTCGGCGGAGCCGCCTGGGCTGACGCCGGCATAGTCGTACCGCACGTGATGCTCAGAATGTACGACGACCGTGAGCTTGTCGCCGAGCACTGGGATTCGATGGAAAAATACATGGGCTGGCTCGACTCCCGCGGAATGGAAGGTCCCAACCCGACGTACGGCGACTGGCTCGCATACGAACCGACCGACAACAAATACATAAGCGTCGCCTACTACGCGCTCGACGCGCAGATGATGGCGGAGATGGCGATGGCTATCGGCAAAAACGACCGCGCCGAGCACTACGCAGAGCTTTACGTGAAGATAAGAGATCATTTCAGATCCGTGTACTTCGATGAAAACGGCGATCTTCTGCCGGCTCACAGATCGCAGACCTGCTATCTGCTTGCGATGATGGCGGGCATGTACGACGAGAAGAACCGCAAGGCCGCTGTGAAGGCGCTTCACGACAAGATCGTCGCAAACGGTCACAAGCTGAGCACCGGCTTCGTCGGCGCGGGTATCCTCAACAAGATCTTAGCCGAAAACGGCGACTGCGATCTCGCCTACTCCCTGCTTCTGCAGACGGCGAATCCGTCGTGGCTGTACAGCGTAGATCAGGGCGCGACGACTATCTGGGAGCGCTGGAACTCCTATACGATAGCGACCGGCTTCGGCGACGTCGGAATGAACTCGTTCAACCATTACGCGTACGGCTCCGTTGAAGAATGGATGTACCGCTTCGTCGCCGGTATCGAGGTGGATCCCGAGGCGTACGGCTTCGAGCGCGTGATCCTTCAGCCCACCCCCGATACGAGAAAGCCCGGGGAGCTGCCCGATGGTCAGGAGAAGATAACGTGGGTCAAGGCTCATTACGACAGCAGACACGGCAGGATAGAATCGAGCTGGAACACGGAAAACGGCTTTGTATACGAGGCCGTCACACCCGTTCCGGCGACACTCCGTATCCCCGTTCTCACGGACGGCGAAACGTTCAGAGTCAACGGCATAGAGCATAAATTCAGCGAATTTGAGCAGAAGGACGGCAGAGTGATAATAACGCTCGCCCCCGGCGCGTACAGATTCGAGCAGTAATACAAGACCGCGGCGGCGCCCGAACGCGCCGCCGCGCGCATCAAACCGGAGGAAGTAATGACAGACGATCAGGACAAAAAAGAACAAAACGGAAATACCGGCAAAGATAACGCGACCGCGAAGAAAAACGATACGAAGATCCTCGTGATCATAATCGCGGTGTGCGCGGCGGTGATCGTCGGCACGCTGATCGCGGTATTTCTGACACAGTCGAGGCAGACCTCGGCGCCGGTCGGCGAAACGACCGCGGCGGAGACGCCTTCGCCCGAGACCGAGCCGTTTCCCGACTCAATGTTCGCGCAATCGGTCAAAAGATCATCCCTGTTCGGCAGTTGCGAGGGCAAAAGCGTGGTCATCATAACCGTGCCTTCGCTGTGCACCGAGCTTCTGTCGGAGCAGCTGACTCCGAACGCGGAGGCTCTGAAAAACGACGGTGCTTATTTCGGCAACGTTACGACGTCGTCGTTTGATCCCGGCGACGTATGCGACGTTATAAACACCGGGATCCCGGCGGAGCGCTACGGCAACGTTGTTAAGACCTTTGACGACGTACCGGGACTTGCAGACCTTCTGCACTCGAAATACGGCTACACAGTATGCGATCTCAAATACCGCGACGTAACGGCGTCGTCATCCGATCCGCTGTACGGCGACGCGCTGAAAGCGCTTTCGGAAAACGAACGCGTGCTTGTCAGATGGAGCGAGGATGAATGCGTATATCCGTACTTTTCACCGGACGGAGAGCTTGAATCCGCTCTCCGGATCGCGGACGGACGCATAGGCGAATTCGTCTCCGCGCTGCGCGAGAAGGGACTCTACGACAAGACCGTCATAGTGCTGACCGGTACCGGGCTCCCCGACACCGACAGCTTCGGCGGGCTGAACGTCAAAAAGCGCATCACGGTGCCGCTGATCATCACGGGCTGTGAAAAGCGCGCCGACGACAGGCTCGGCTCGCATACGGACGTTCTGCCGACGCTGCTCGATCTGCTCGGCGTCGATCACGATCTCATGTTCTTCACCGGGATAGATCTTCTCACGGAGGAGCGCGACACCGTGTATCTTCAGACGATGTTCGAGCGCGGCTCGTTCGTGGACGGTGAGAAGGTCGTGATGGCTGACAAAACGGCTACGGCAAGGTTCTCGACCGCGTACAACATATCAAAGAACAGGACCGGCGCCGCGACGTCATCGAAAACAAAAATGGCGGAATCGGTAAGATTTTACGAAGAGCTCGATCTCGCGCTTTCATACGGACTGCCGAAATCAGCGGCGGATATGGGGCGCGACGCGGCGATAAGGAAATACGAAATGGAAAAAGAAAAGACCGAAATCAAGACTCAGTCACGCACGGCGGACGTGTTCCCCGAGACCGAATCAAAAGACTTTTACAAAAACGACGTCAAGCTGTTCAACCGCGCGACGATGCTCTCGGCAAACGAATTCGACGGATACTTCGACGGCGTCATATTCAAAAACGACGGGCTCATGCTCGCGCCCGGCAGGACCGAGGGAACGTTCATCTCGTCCGATATAGAATTACAGCGGTTCGGCACGCTGATCGCCTCCTGGAACGCGTCAAGCGCGGGCGGCACCGTTGAGATCTCCGTCTCGGCAAAGCGTGACGACGGAACGTATACGGACCCGTATTCATGGGGCGTCTGGAGCGCGGACAAAGGAGTTTCCGCAAGCGCGTCGCGCTCGGACAAGGACGGAAAGCTTGACACGGATACGCTGACTCTGAAAAAGAAATGCTCCGCCGTCAGGTTGATGATAAAGCTGAAGAAGACCGGTGAAAGATCGCCCGTGCTATATAACGTTACTCTCGCCGTCGACGGCGGAAAGGGCGCGCTTACCAAAACTCCGTCCGCCGGATCCGTGAAGCTTTCGGTAAACAAACGGTATCAGATGGATATACCGAAGATCGGAAACGTCATCTGCTCTCCCACTTCTCTGTCGATGGTGCTCGATTACTACGGTGAAAAAGGCGTCAGCGAGGAAAAGACGGCGGCGGGCGTCTACGACAACGGCGAGGGGATATACGGCAACTGGTCGTACAACGTCGCCTACGCGGGCGAGCTCGGATATAACGCATACGTCGACGTATACGACGTGACGGCGCTGAAATGGGCGCTTTCAAAGGACGTGCCCGTCATATGCTCCGTAAGGATCAAAAAAGGTCAGCTCGCCGGCTCCGGATACCCGGATTATTCGACCGACGGTCATCTGCTCTGCGTCATAGGCTATGAAAAGGTCGACGGAGTCGACTGGCTCATAGTAAACGACCCGGCGAGACAGCAGGTCGAGGTCAGATATCTCGTATCCGAATTCGAACAGATCTGGCGAAACGTCGTATACATTGTGCAGAAGCGTCCCGAGCGCTTCACGTGGCGCATAGGCGAGGGCACCGAGCAGGATCTGCTCGTGATAGCCGACTACATCCCCGAGGGCAGATACAACCGCCCGGGCGGAAACTACAAGGTCAAATACATAGTCATCCACAATACGGGCAACTACAGTCAGAGCGCGGACGCGAACGCCCACAGAGGCTACGTGAAAGCTGACGGAACGCAGGTGTCGTGGCACTATACGGTGGACGATCACAGCATATACAAGCATCTGCCCGAGGAGGAGCGCGCCTGGCACGCGGGAGACGGCAGAGAGGGCAAGGGCAACACGTACGGCATAGGTATCGAGGTCTGCGTCAACCACGAGACCGACGGAACGACGAAGCCGTCCGAGTACTTCTATAAAACGCTCGACAACACGGCGCAGCTCGTCGCAGAGCTTTTGTACAAGTACGACCTCAACATAAGAGCCGTCACACAGCACAACCACTACTCCGGCAAAAACTGCCCGCAGGTGATACGTGAAAGCGGACTCTGGGAGCCGTTTCTCGAGGACGTGAAGACGCGTTATCAGGCGATAGTCGCCGAGCGCGGGGCTAAATAACAGACGACCGGGAGGCAAAAGCCTCCCGGTCTGTTTGTGTATTTCTTATTCGAAAAACCCGGGAACAGTGTGCGACGTCCCGTCGGACAGATCGACGCACATCAGATCATCGGACCACGGCACGCATAAATACATTTTTCCGTCGAATATCACCGTGGACAGATTCCGTTTGTATCTCGCGTCGGCAGGCGGTTCCGGGATCGCGCATTCTATCACGCGCGTCACGGTCCCGTCCTCCGGCGTGATGAATTTCAAGCCGTCTTTTTCGACCTTCACGATCATGCCGCCGTATATTTCAACGTATCCAGATATTTCCGCGGAACAGATCTCTCCGTTTTCGTCAAGCTCGTGAACGGCGTTTTTATCGCGTACGTACAGCCTGTCGCAGGAAAGCTTCGCAAGCGTTACACCGTCGTATTCCGCAAGCTTTTTCGCGCTGCCGTCAAAGCTTATGAAATATATCAGCCCTTTGTTGACGTGCACATACACGCCGTTTGAGGTGACGCCGATAATGGAAGCGTCGTTCGCCTCGTCACACTCGAAGGATCCGATCCTGTAAATGTTTTCCTTTATCACGTCAACGGCTTTTACCGATACCGTATCTTTGCCGTGCGTCACGTAATACAGCATGTAACCGTTCCTGAACGTATTTCCGACCGGCTGCTTCGTTGAGATGTACGAGGCGGTCTTGCCGTTTGCCATATCCCATTTGTATATCCCGTTTTCTTCCGCGAAGATACCGGAGCGGACAAAGCATTCCGAATAATACTGGATGCCGTCGGCCGTGTAAAGATTAAGTGTATAAGCCGGAGCCCTGACGCGCTCGCCGTGGTCTCCCTTGAGGATATAATAATCGCTCCCCTCAGAGCGGATGAAAGCTTTATATCCGCCCGAAAAAGCCCTCAGACCGAATACACCCTCCCGGTCTATCATGGAGTCGTATAC
Source organism: uncultured Ruminococcus sp. (assembly GCA_902762505.1). GTDB lineage: Bacteria > Bacillota > Clostridia > Oscillospirales > CAG-272 > UBA1248. The sequence goes on from CACWOQ010000040.1 coordinate 7,691, forward strand.
GAAATTCTGATAAGTGTCAAATTCAAGGGAAAAGTCAAAGCAGTCGTCAGTCTCAGCCGGGCACTCGGCGGCGTGCTTTTTCGCCAGATTTTCCGGGGAGAACAATCCGACCGTCAGCTCGCCGTTCGACTCTCTGACCTTGATCGAGCCATGATCGACGACAAGCTCTTTTATAACGTCGTATTCCGCGTGGTAAAGGTCCGCAAAGGTCAATTTCACAGCCGGTATTCCGTCGCAGCTTACGACCTTGGTCCTGTACGAATCCGACATCATCATATTGCAGCCCATGAACTCCGGAGTGTCACCGAGCGTAAACATGGTAAACCACTCGGTGCGCACGCCTGACGTCGGACCCGGGGTGCGTATCAGAAGCTCATCCGTTCCGTCGCCGTCAGTATCGACCGGCAATATATCGCATACATAGGGATCGAACGCCCATCCGTTGAATCCCATCTGCGTGATAAAGGCGTCGTTTTTTCCCGTGACGAACACGCGTAGATAAGTCTTTTTTCCGCTGCCCGACGAGATAGCACACATGATGAGTCTGCACGATGTCTTTTCGTAAAATCCCTCGGGCGACAAGTCCGCCGCATACAGCACGGCGCCCATGTCCGCATACACATTTCCTTTAATGTTAACAGCCGCTTCCTGTGCTATCTTTCCGTTTATCACAGAGATCGCGTCATCGTCGGTGAAGCTTTCCCGGGCTGCGTATACGTAAACGCTGAGATACCTTTCGTTCTTTTTAATATACATCAACGCGTCTCTTCCGTATCCCACGGTCGACGTCCAGTCGTTTTTGTCGGCCAAAAGCGTGATGCCGTTTTTCCGAAGCTTTTGAAAATAATCGCCGATGTTTTTGTCTTTATAGCAAAACCAGTATTCGGACCGTTTGTACGGCTCGCCGTCCGGCAGAAGATCTTCTGCGGCGGTCGCGGCAAGTTTAACGCCGTTCTTTGCGTTGTCGGCTGACAGCGTCACGGACGGGGTGACACTTTCGACCGGCTTTTTCATAAGCGGCTGCAGAAGCGGTAATGCCACGAGCAGGGCGATCATCGCAGCAGCTCCCGCGAAAAGCTTCGGCAGAAACGTGCTTGTATGCGTTTTTTCGTTGTTTTTCTTCTCTTTTTTATCCCAGTATGCGTCAGCCCTGTCGAGGATGCCGCCGTCGAGCTCTGACAATAAATCCTTCTTCATACCGTTATCCCCTCTTCATTCAATCTTTTTTTCAGCTCTTTTTTCATTTTGTCGAGGATCTTGTAGACCGTCTTGTCGTGAAGTCCCAGATGCTCCGCTATTTCTTTGACCGTGCGGTTGTAATAGTATCTGTAAACAAATACCGTCACTTCCCGTTTGCCGGCTTTTTTAAGAAACACGTTTATTACGTCGCCGATCTCACCGCCGTCCGCCGGTGCGCATACGTCGCCGAGCTCGTCGAGACTGAGCGTATTGCCCGCGCGTTTCGCCGCGCCGTTTTCTCGGTACTTCGATATGGCGCGGTTCCTGCACACAGCGCAGAGATATCGTTTCAACGACGACGGTCTGTTTGGAGGTATGCTGTTCCATACGGAATAATACGTATCGTTCACGCATTCCCGCGCGTCCTCACGGTCACGGCAGATCCCTTCCGCGACAGCAAGAAGATACCGCCCGTATTCCTCATCGATAATACCGAGCGCGCGCTGATCACGCTCAAAAAGCAGACCGATTATGCCGCCTTCATCCATACGCCGATCCTCCTTTCTTCCGTCTTCATACAACAAGACGCAAAATCGAGCCGAAATTCTACCGGTATGAAAAATTTCCTGTCATATTATATAGCCGCAGACCGTTTTGTCAATAAAAAACCGGCGCGCGCGCCGGTTTCCGTCATTTTCTGTATGTAACTATGAATCCGCCCAGGTTGTCGCCCGAAACGGAATACACGCCGTTCTGCGGAACGGTTATCTCGTCCTTGCAGTACCAGATCAGATATTCGTCATGCTCCGCAGAAACGGTGAGAGGATCGCCGTAAGGGTGTCGGCGCACCAGCTGATCCTTATTCCGGCCGGTTTTTTATTTCGTTTTACACCGTCATACTCTCTAATTGCGTCAGGTCAAAGGTATTTGTTTCTCCGCCGTTCATATTGACGACGGTCAGGGTCTTCGCTTCTCTGTCGAGGACGAACAGCACGCCACTCTTCAGATCGCAGGTGACGTTTTCCGAAAACTCAGCGGAGTCGACTGTCCGCGCCGGTTCTTTTCCGCTCACGTCGTAAACCGTGATCCCCCTCTTCGAGACCGAAACTGCGTATCCGTCATATACCGTGCAGTTCTCCGGCGCCGTCATGCTGCCGAGATCGGCGCCGTCCTGATCCACGGCGTAAAGCGTGCCGTCAGCGATATAATACATCACGCCGTCCACGCACTTCCTGTAAGTGATATATTCCGGGATCTCACGCAGGCGTTTCGCCTCGCCGCCGGGCGTGCAGTGGTACAGACCGTCTCCGGTCACGAAGACGTAGATACCGGTATCGGAGCGGCCGGCGACGCTCGGCACTTTGCCGTGCTCCGTGTCGACCGGGATCTCGGTGATCCCGTATATCGTCTGCGACCGCGTATCCGCGGCTTTCAGTACGCCTTTTTTGCCTTTATACGACACGTAGAAGATCATGCCGGACTCGTCTTCATACGTGTTTTGCAGTCTGTCCTTTACGGAGATATACGTGCTGACCTCGGACTTGTCAAGATCCCATCTGTAGATGTTGACGTCAGTCCCGGTGAACAGCTCGCCGACCGTATATATGACGTTGCATTTGGTATTCCCGTCCGCGGTATACAGATTGAGCGTATACGCCGGCGATTTCCGCTCCGTAAGCTTTTTCTGGAACCCGTTGTAAGAGTAGGTCTCGCTTGTTTCCGCAAAAACAAGCGTGAACCGGCCGTTTTTACCGTGCACTTTCAGGCGTGAAACCAATTCTCTGTCTACGTTGTAGTCGTGGCAGAAGTTCTTATATCCGTCAAACGGCACGGGATCGACGAATCTGTCCGTTTTGTCGGCCGGCAACTCTCTGATCTGCTCCGCAAGCTGATCGCCGACGCCCCAGTCCGTCTTCATTTCCCTGCCGTATCTGTCGATCAGGACAGGGTACCCGTCGCGAAGCAACAGCTCCGCGTATCCGATCTTGCCCACACCGTCTTCGTTTCCGTACAGATATGCGAGCACGGCGCGCCCGTCGTCCGAGCGGATCAGCCCGGCGGCGGCGATCTGGCGCAGAGTCGCCCCGTATTCCGCGACGTATTCCGGCTCGTCTCCGCACCTTACGGCGTACAGGCTGTGCGACATTACGCCCGACGTAAAGCCGGGGCCGAGGATGACGAGTTCCTCGCTGCCGTCGCCGTCGATATCGGCGAATATCTTTGATCTGAAATGACGCTGCGGGTCGTACGACCACGACGACCAGCCCCATCCGGCAAGCCGCAGCGCTTTATTTTTGCCGACGAAAAACGTGTCGACTCTGCATGTTTCTTCCGCCGTGCCCGGATTCACGAACGCGGCGATCATCCGCATGCCGGTCGCCTCCTCAAATCCGTCAGGCGTGATGTCCACGGGACAGCTGACCGGGGCAAGATGCGTACCGGAAGCGTTTTTTATATCGCTTCCGTTTATGATGCGCTTTACATCCGACGCGTCGCCGTGACCGACGAAAGCATCCACCATGACCGTGTCCTCATATACAGTCAGCCCGAGCAGCATATCGTCGCCGTACAGAAGCTCCCTTCCGTTTTTCTCATACAGCAATGTGAAGCCGGCGTTGCGAAGATCTTTCACGAACACGTCCGCGTCGATGCCCGTGTAGTACAGGTACGACGGCGCGGCTTTATCCTCCGGCTCTTTGTCCGGCATATATTTCATCAGTCTTTCGTCAAACGTCGCCGGCTCCTTCTTTCCCGGTTCCGCCGTGTCGGGGACGGTCCCGGACGTGTTTAAGATCGGGAATTCATTAGTGTCCGTTCCCTGCGCGCCGCCGTCCTTCAGAAGAGGACGGATGAGCGGCACGGCGATCAATACTGTCAGTATCACCGCGGCGAGCGCCGCGATACCGGGCACCGGATTTTTCGTTTTTTTGCGGTATACCGCCGCGTCGGACAGCGTCTGCTCGTCGAGATCCGCGAGCGCGCCGGCTATTATATCGGATTTTTTCACATCAGATCCTCGCTTTCAAGTTTTTCGCGCAGCGCGTCGCGGCTGCGCTTTAGCATCATTTTGACCTTGCTTTTCGTAAAGCCGTTTTTCTCAGCTATCGTCCTGATATCGGTAAAATAGTAGTATCTCTGCAAAAACACGCGCCTCGCGTCGGGCTCAAGCCCTTTCACGAAATCTCTGACCGAACGGGAAAGCGCTTCGGCGTATTCTCTGTCCTCGGTCTGACCGGGCACGAGTCCTTCAAGCTCGTCGAGCGCGAGCATCACCTGACCGCCGCCGCGCTTCTGCGCGCTCTGTTCCCTGATGCGCTTTAACGTGATATTGCGTACAAGCTTGCACAGGTACGTGCGCAGCACAGCCGGGCGGTTCGGGGGCATGCTGTTCCATGCCGCGGAATACGCGTCGTTCACGCATTCCTCGGCATCCTGTTCGTTTCGGATGAGATCGTATGACACGGTATAAAGATACGCGCCGTATTTCTCCTGCGTCCGGGCGACAGCGTCGCCGTCACGGTCAAAATACAGCTTTATGATCTCTTCGTCTCTCATAAAAACTCCCTGCAGTGGTTTTCATACTATATCTACCAAAAAATCCGGAAAGGTCACGTTACCGGATCCGATTTTTTTATAAAATATTTAAAAATGCCGTTTTTCACGGCATTTTAGCTATTTTCTGACAGATACGACGAAGCCGCCGACGTTGTCGCCCGAGACCTCGTAGTCGCCGTCGCGCGGGACGATCACGTCGCCATGGCAGTACCACACGAGATATTCGTCATGTTCGACCTCAATCTTAAGCGGATCATCGTACGGATGGCGGCGCACCAGCTGAAGATACTCTTCAAGGCAGATGCCTTTTTCCGTGATGTATATCGAATGCGGTATGCCGACGTATCTGAAATGATTCGATTCTCCGGCGATGCCGGTATACGATTCCTTATTCGCCGGGTATCTCATTATAAAGCCGTAGTATTTGTAATTCTCGGTTATCCACTTCGCCTTTTCCGTCGCGTACCTGCCGTAGCTGTATGACAGACCGTCTCTGTCGTACAGCTTTACGTCAAAGCAAAGCCCGGTATGATGGTCCGAATATCCCGGCAGCTCGAAATACGCCTTGTCCGATTCGTTTTTGACGTTTGCTTCATAGTAAGAACGCTGTTCCTCCTCGTCCCGGAAGCCGGATATGAGCATGAGCGGACAGTATCCCGTCCGGTCCGCGCAGTCGTCAGTCATACGGCAGAGCGCGTCGTACGCCTCGTCCGCGAGTCTGACGGATATATTGTCAAGCGTGAAATTGTCGTGACGCTCGTCGAAAAGCGTCAGTATCCGGACGCTGTCAGGCAGCGTGTACGCGTTCTGTGCGTTTACGAGAACGAGGGAGCCTGATCGGGTATCGAGCCTTGCGGGGTCGACGGTGCGCGAGGGGACGTCCGTCACGGGCACGGCGTCGGTCATTTCCGCGCCGGTTTCTTCGGGCGCGGCGCTGTCCTGCCCGGATTCCGGCGGATACGTTATATCCGGCTTGAGAGCCGAGGAAATCACGGATTTGACAAGGAACGCCGCAAGCGTTATCACAAGCACTACAAGCATGGCGATGACCGCCTTCGTCGAGGCGGTCAGTACCGTTTTCTGCCTTCTGTACGAAGGCTTGTAATTGTTCGCCATCAAGTCACCTCCCGGTTATGCCGCCGGATGCTCGGCGGGCTCCGGTGCGATCAGTTGGCCTTCGGATAGTTGCAAGCCTCGGGCACGTTGATTTCCTTGATATCCGCGCCGACCAGGCGGAGCTTGCCGACTATATCGTCGTATCCGCGTTTTATGTGGTGGATATCCTCTATCGTGGTCTTGCCGTTGGCGCACAGACCGGCGATTATCATCGCCGCGCCGGCGCGCAGGTCGACGGCGCGTACGGGTGCGGCGGTGAAACGGGTATTTCCCTCGACGACGGCTGTCTTACCGTCGACCCTGATCTCCGCGCCCATCTTGCGCAGCTCTTCAATGTATCTGAACCTGTTGTCCCAGACGCTCTCCGTCAGGTAGCTGACTCCCTCCGCAAGGCACAGAAGCGTGCACATCTGGGGGTTCATATCCGTCGGGAAGCCGGGATAAGGAAGAGTTCTTATATTCGTTTTGGTTAGTCTGTCCGCAGCCGTGACGACGACGAAATCGTCATGCTCCTCTATCTTCACGCCCATCTCCTCAAGCTTTGCGGAAATGGATTCAAGGTGCTTCGGAATGACGTTCGTGATGCGCAGGCGGCTGTTCGTCGCCGCGGCGGCGATCATATACGTGCCCGCCTCGATCATATCCGGGATTATCGCGTAGTTGCAGCCTGACAGTGTGCTGACGCCTTTTACCTTTATGACGTCCGTACCGGCGCCGGTGATCTTCGCGCCGCAGGAGTTCAGGAAGTTTGCAAGGTCGACGACGTGCGGTTCACGCGCGGCGTTTTCGATGACCGTGTTCCCGTCCGCCATGGCGGCGGCGATAAGCACGTTCATGGTCGCTCCGACGGATACGCGGTCGAAATATATATTCGCGCCGCGGAGCCTTCCGCCGTTCGCTTTGCCTTCTATATATCCGCCCTCAACGGCGACCTCCGCGCCGAGCGCTTCAAAGCCTTTTATGTGCTGGTCTATCGGACGGATGCCGAAATCACAGCCGCCGGGACAGCCGACGTGCGTTTTGCCGAATCTGCCGAGCTCCGCGCCGGCGAGATAATACGACGCGCGCATATTACGGACCATCTCGAACGGAGCACATCCGCCTTCGGCGTGCGTGCAGTCTATCTCAACGGTCGTCTTCGTCAGATATCTGACCTTCGCGCCCATCGCTTTGAGTATATTGAACGACGTGCGGACGTCGCTTATATCCGGTATGTTTTCAAGAACTATCTTATCTTCTATCAGAAGGCAGGCGAAGATGACTCCGACCGCCGCGTTTTTCATGCCGCTGACTTCTATGTCTCCGGAAAGCTCGTTTCCGCCCTTGATTACGAAATATTCCATATAATGCCATTCCTGTACGTTTATTTGTGGCGAGTAAAAAGACGGCGCGTATTTCAAAAAAGACGCCGGATGACGGTCCGGCACGCCGTCAATCCTATTATATCATACAATTTGAAAAATGCAAACGTTTTCGCCAAAATTTTCGAAAATTTAATATCTTTATCCGTACCGCCGGAGGGCTGTCGCCCCGTGCGGAATTATTCACCGTATTTTAACAATCATATTATAAAAAAACGGCGCGGCGCGCGTTATAATATATTTAATTTATGCGCGAGGAGTGATGATACATGATGCAGCCGCCGCCCGACAGGCGGGTCATTGACCAGTACCGGGTACCGCCGCCGAAAAATATAAAGGAGGTTCCGGGATATCTGAAAACGGTGATCTCGTCGTTTTTCAAACGCATGGGTTATATCGTCAAGCTGGTCTGGGAGGCAAGCCCGGCGATACTTTTCGTCATGTCTTTCATGGCGCTGTTCGACGGTATCATGCCGGTCGTCGGCACGTACATAACAGGTCAGCTGATCAACAAGCTTTCAAGCGCTTATACGGGACAGGTAACGGGCTTTTACATCATCACGTGGCTGCTCGTCGCACAGTTCGCCTACCTGCTTATCAACAGCGTCGTACGCCGGGTCGACGGTATCGTCGTCCGCATTGCGGGAGAGCTCGTTTCAAACCATATAAAAGTTAAGATCATGGAAAAGGCGAAGGAGATCGACCTTAAAAGCTTTGACTCGCCGGATTTTTACGCGAAGATGGAGAACGCGAACCGCGAGGCGGGCAACCGTCCGATACAGGTGCTAAATGCGACTTTTTCCGTGATATCGACCGTGATAAGCCTGCTGTCATACGTGTTCCTGATAGCCGTTATCGGGATACTCCCGGCGCTGCTCGTCATCGCCGTTGCGATCCCGTCCACGATAATCAACTTCGTATACAGAAAAAAGAACCACGATTACGTGTTCCGCCGCAGTAAGGACAGACGGCAGATGCAGTACTACGCCGAAGTCCTCGTGAACAAGGATCTTGTAAAGGAAGTCAGGATGCTCGGTCTCGCGGACGACTTCACGAACAGATACAAAGCCGTGTTCAAAAAGTATTTCAGCGGTCTGAAAAAGCTGATGCTCGCCGAAATGTGGTGGGGCATGGGAGCCACGCTTCTGACCACGGTCGTGAACTGCGTGCTGTTCGTTTCGATAGCGCGCGGCGTTTTCAACGCGGAATACCCGGTCGGTGATTACAGTATGTACACCGGAGCGCTGAACGCAATATCCGGCGGCATCGCCACGCTGATAAGCACCTCCGCCTCGATATACGAGGGCACGATCTTCATAAACAATCTGATCGCGTTCATGGAGGAGAAAAAGACGATCGTTCCGAGCACGGACAAGCCGCTTGAGGTGAAGCGCGGCGTAGGCCATACGATTCGCTTCGAGCACGTTTCCTTCCGTTATCCCGGAGTCGACCGTGATATCATAAAGGATATAAACCTGACGATAAATCCGGGCGACACGGTGGTCATGGTGGGCTTGAACGGCGCCGGAAAAACGACGCTTATAAAGCTCCTCACCCGTCTGTACGATCCGACCGAGGGCAGGATCCTGCTTGACGGTCACGATCTGCGCGAATACGACGTGCAGAAGCTTTACGATATATTCGGGATAGTCTTCCAGGATTACGGCAAATACGCCGTCTCCGTGCGCGACAACATAGCCTTCGGCGAGGTGAACAAGCCGGTCGACGACAGTAAGATAGTCGCGGCGGCAAAAAACAGCAACGCCGCGGATTTCATCGACAAGCTCGACGCGGGCTACGACACGCCGCTTATGAGATATTTTGAAGAGAACGGCATCGAGCTTTCGGGCGGTCAGTGGCAGAAGCTGGCGATCGCGCGCGCGTTCTATTCGGAATCCGACATACTGATCCTCGACGAACCGACGGCTTCGCTCGACCCGATGGCTGAGCAGGAGATATTCAACCAGTTCGACGCGCTGCGCGGCGATAAAACTTCAATATTCGTATCACACCGCCTCTCCTCCGCAACGACGGCGGACAAGATAATAGTCCTTAAGGACGGTATGCTCATAGAGGAGGGCACGCACGCAGAGCTGATGCGCGCGCAGGGCGAATACTACACGCTCTTCTCAACGCAGGCGAAGCGGTACATAACGCCCGTAGACGACTATGAGGAGAATCCGGAAAACCATCACAACAGAAAGCCCGTGGGCGATAATATATCAGAAGGAGAAAACAACTATGAAGGTACTTTTTCAGGGTGACAGCATTACGGACGCGGGGCGTGACAGATCAGATCCGCACGATCTCGGCGGAGGATATCCGAAATACGCCGCGCAGTATATACGCGAGGCTATGCCCGAGACGGAATTCGAGTTCCTTGATCTCGGAATAAGCGGAGATCAGACCGGGAATCTCGTTGAAAGACTGCAGAACGACTTCGTCGACGTCGGCGCCGACGTCGTCTCGATACTGATCGGCATAAACGACACGTGGCACAGAGCGGCGAGCCGCGAATACCTCGACGACGCGATATTCGAGCAGAATTACCGCACGGTGCTGGAGGCGGTAAAAAAGACCGGCGCGAAGATACTGATGCTCGAGCCGTTCCTCCTCCCGGTGCCGGACAAAATGTATTTCTACGAAGATCTTTACAAAAAGATCCTCGTCGTGCGCAAATTAGCGCGCGAGTACGCGGACGCGTATATCCCGCTCGACGGACTGCTTGCAAAAGCGTGCCTCGAACACGAGCCGACGTTCTACGCCGCGGACGGCGTGCATCCCACGCCCGACGGCGGCTCCCCGTTCATCGGCAGACTCTACGCAGACGCGTTCGTCAAAATGATCTCGGAATAAGACAAACCCGCCCGACAGCCGCCGGGCGGTCCGACTGAAGCGTCATCGCATATGCCGACTGTTCTGAAGGACAGTCGGCAGTTATGAGTTCCGCTTACGCGGAACGTTATGAGCGCTGACGCGCGTTATGATTGCTTCGCAAGTTATGAGTGCCTGCGGCACGTT
>CACWOQ010000041.1:0-33901 GCA_902762505.1 uncultured Ruminococcus sp.
TTGAGGCGAAGCCTCAATTCATAACTATTACGCATCGCGTGCAATCATAACTGTAAACTGTTTCTTTGACGTTTGTCACACAAACGTCCTGTCGGCAGACGTATGCGACAAAAAACCGGCCGGAATAAGGATCAACTATCCTTACCTCAACCGGTTTTTATTAACTGTCATTTAGAGCACCTTGCATTCAAGGGACGTTTTTCCGTCGGTATATATACTTAATCCGTGTCCGGGATCAGAACTATTTCGGCTGTCGCCTCGAAGGGGACGGCGTTTCCGTCCGCGTCCGTCGCGGGTTCGATCGTCGATACCGCGCTGTAGCGCACTTTTGCCAGAACGGCGGGTTTTCCGTCGCAGTTGAACAGAATGTTGGATATGCGTTGAATTTTTATCAGGTTTTCGTACGGGTTCTTTTCAAAAGACGAACGCATATATTCTTCAACGATTTCCTCGTCCTGCAGCGCGAGCGCCGCCGCCTTCTCATAAAAGCCATCCGGATTCGGATCGCCGACGCGTCTGAAAAACACGCTCTCCCCGCTGATGACGAAACGGATCTGGTCGCCGGTCGGAAAACCGTAATAATCCTTTATAAGATGTACCTCGTATTCAGGCTCCCTGTCTTCTTCGGTCATCCTGCGGAAACCGAGTTCCGCCTTTTTTTCCACTCCGTATTCAGAGACATCGGAGTAACCGGTCAGGATCTGGCACACGTACTGCGACCTGTCGATCGACCCGGGCAAGTACGCATCAACAGTCTCAAGCAGCTGTTCTTCGGTTTCAAACGTAAGCATATCGGTTGTTTTGCTTATAATGAAACCGACAAGCTCTTTGTCGCCTCTTCTTACGGACAACGCGACACGGTCACCGATTTTCCCGCGCCTGTAATGGTCCGTGATACTTGAGTCAAGCTCGGTCATACTGTCATCATAATCCGCCGTGTATTCCACTCCGAGGATCGCCGCGGTAAACTCCTTCGGAACCGTGTTGTCTTTGAACGGCTCGCGATAGTATGATTCTGACGGCGCCGCCGATACGCCGGCGGTACTCTCGTAATCGGATACCGAATATTTCATATCCTTGACCGGATACTTCTTCATAAGAGCCGCCTGCTCCTCGGTCGGTACTTCCGGTTCCGGTGATTCCGTATCTTGTTTTGATTCATTCGTAAGCGTTTCAGCGATATCTGTTTCAAACGTGTCGAATACCGTTGTGACGTTATCTGACGCTTCGGAATCGTTTTCTTTTTTTGTTACGTCGCCTACTATGGAACTGCCGCATCCTGTCAAAAACACAGACAGAACAATAATCGCGGCAATCAAAGATGAAAGACGGATTTTCAAGTTTCTCATAACATTACCTCCAAAATCAATTCCACGCATTACTGCTTGGCAATACATTCGTACCGAATATCACACAGCTATTCATAACAACATGTTCGCCTTCATAATAGTAATCCATCAAATCGGGATATTTTTTTGCTGTATCACTCATAGCCGCAGAAACAATTGAGCTGTATGATTTTGTTTGATCGCCAAAGTTATCGCATAGGTGTTCGGTAAATTTTTTCATCCAATACCTATCGCCTGTCATCGGTATAGACATCGAAAAACCTATTACCGTATTCACCCCTGCGTCAAGCGTCGCCTGGCAAAGGTTGTTTGCGCCTATCCCGCCTTTTGCCGTCAGGCATGAAACGTAAACAACCAAATCACACATATCAAAGGCGCCGCCGTCATCATTCAGAATCAACCCGATCTTACTGCTGTTAATGTATGTATTATGCATATTCACGACCATTTGAGATCCGTGACCGTTCACAAACACCGCTTTGGAATATCTCATTCTGTCGATAGCTTCATCGCGATTAACAGCGTGCTCACTATATGATGAACTTTTGAATACATTTGTAATACCGATATTAGCGAGCGAATTTTGCATTACAGTATATTCCGACGTTATGGGATAATCGTCATGCCCGTCAACCATCGACACGCTCTTTTTACTGCAAATTACCCATTCGTCTGAATAATTGTAGTCTGAAACGTATGTATTCAGTTCAATAGCAGCACCGTTTGTACCACTCCACCCTGACGTCGAAACAGCAAGCGCTTTACTGTTATCCGTATAAGGAGAAATCACGAACCCTTCATCATCTTCAACACACCTTATCTTCCATCTGTAATCATTCGTTATTATATCTGAGGTTATGATGACAGAATTGCTGTTATTCAATCCAATGTAATAAGGAATGTTGCCGTTGTTTTTTTTAATCGTATAGTATCCACTTGTATCAGAAAGCCTATTATAATATATATACCACAGTTGACTGGTTTGATTGAAGGTCCATTGACATAATGTGTTACCTTCCGTGAGAGTATTGTTTAAAACCGACAGATGACGTTCACTCTCATAATTTCTGAAATAATACGCGTCATCCCTTAGCGTTACGTGAAGCGGTATGCCGAACGTGTCAATTATATAGTTATGTGTTATTAAATGACAAAAAACATAATATACGCCTAATTTTTTTCCTGTAACATTACAGAATCCGGTCTGCGGGATCGAAGCGTTCTGTACAGATATTTCATTACCGTCAAACGGGAAATATTCATATAAAATGTTAGATGAGAACATGTGGTCAAGGTTCACAAGTACAGAATCCATTTCATATAAATACACTCTCGAACCATACTTGTCAAAATGAACATTGTCCTGTACCGTGTAGGTTATAACGATGTATGGCTTATTGCTGCTCCTATTGTATGAAGCAAAGGTTTTTGACAAGTAAGTACTTGAATCCTCAACGCTGTCGGAAGCTTTGAATAGCAACCCTTTATTCTTTTGAGCGCTATACTGTTTCCATATTTGAACAGCTGCCGTTATATTAAATCCATAATAATGTGAAGGACTGTTTCCGACTCCGTTACTATATGATATCGTTTTCGAATCGAGCTCTTCTGAATAATAGCTGTTTGGGCTGACATTATTCCAGCATGACGAAGAATTGTTCTCAGACCAATCATTCCCCGTAAATCTGTAACAGTAAACTGTCATAGAAGAAGATTCACACATCAAATCTCTCAGATATACCTTCGCATCAACAATATTTGAAGAACGCGATATCGCAGAGAGATTCAAATTGGGAAACTTCATCAGTATTCTTGATTTGCCGTATGTTTGACGTTTGCCTACGAAAATGGAACCTGATGTTCCCGCAGGTATCTGATCATCACTGTTTATTGTCAAATCTTCAATTGCACCGGAATCGGTCAAATTCAAAAGTTCGACGTCAGGATCAATCACAAGCGGGTAAAGACTTTCGTTTTCAAATATCATTTTATCTGCCGTTACCGAAAGCCTGTAAAGCTCGTCAGGTATCAATTCATCGTACGTAGCCTCCCCGTTGGTACAGAATTCATGGTTTACTGAATATACAAGAATATCTCCGAAATTAACAAGCGGTTCTCCTTTTTTATTATTCAGTATGATATTACCGTCCTTTTCAGCCATGCTCAAACCGTTTGTTCGAACCAGAAAGCTGAAACTGTCTTTTTCTATGGGATGGTTGAGGACTATCTCTTCTTTGAAGCCGGTATAAGTAAGACTATATACGTAATTTATATCATCATCACAAAAGTAAATGATCTTATTTTCATAAATCTTTTTACTTTTACTTTTTTGTTCCGGATACAGTGAAACAGCAACTCCGCTATAATTAACAGATATCCCATCATTTAGGCTGTCAGAAAAAAGAATTTCTGCAGGATGCTGTAAAGATCTTATATATCCGTCGCGTTCCTGCTTTAAATCCAGCGTTACATCTTTAATGTGACCGTCATCGACATATTTAACAGGATAATCATATGTGATCATCGTTTCGGTGCCATCCGCGTTCTGAAAAACAAACGTATTAAGGTCTTCTTCTTTATCCTTCAAACGCGCTGTAAAAGAGGCAGTATCCGGAACAGTTTCTTTAACTACGTCAGGCAGAGCTAACACATCATCTTTTTTGAGTTCAGTTATTGAAATACCGTTTACGCATATTGAGTTAAGCAAGAGCAAAACGCTCAAAAGAACGGAAGCGACAGCAGTTGATTTCTTCATAATTAACTCCCTCCTGTATTTACATTTTAATCATATCATATCTTTCCGCACTTGTCAACAGCATTTTTGAATTTTTTATTTTTTCGCCTTTACGTATTGCAATAAAAGAAAAAATATTGTATAATAACAGGGATCTCATTCAAGGGGGATATTATGACTTTAAACGAATACGCGGAATATATAAAAGGCAAAACGGTATCGGTGATAGGGCTCGGGGTGAGCAATATGCCGCTTATCAGGCTGCTTCACAGGCTCGGCGCGGATATCGTCGCGCGTGACAAAAAGACGGCGGAGCAGCTCGGCGGGGCGTACGCGGAGCTTACCGCGCTCGGCGTGAGGACGGCGCTCGGCGACGGGTATCTGTCGGACGTAAAAGAGCAGATCATCTTCCGCTCGCCGGGTCTCCGTTACGATATCCCGGAGCTTGCCGCGGCTGCCGCAAACGGCTCCGTCATTTCAAGCGAAATGGAGCTTTTTTTCTCGCTCTGCCCGTGCAAGATCATCGGCATCACCGGCTCCGACGGCAAGACGACGACAACGACCGTTACGTCGCTGATATTGCAAAAGCAGGCCGAGCTTGACGGATCGGACAGAAAAATATGGCTCGGCGGCAATATCGGCGTGCCGCTGATCGGCTGCGTTGAGCAGATAAAGCCGGACGATATATGCGTCGTAGAGCTATCGTCGTTCCAGCTGCACACGATGAAGGAAAGCCCGTCCGTCGCCGCCGTGACGAACGTCACGCCGAACCATCTGAACTGGCACACGGATATGGACGAATATATCGACGCGAAGGCGAACATCTTCCGCCATCAGACAAAAAACGGCAGCGTCGTCCTGAACTACGAAAACGAAACGACGCGCAAATACGCGGATGAAGCCCCGGGCCGCGTCTGCTTCTTCTCCTCTAAGCGCATCCCGCCCGAAGGCGACGCCGTGTATGAACGTGACGGCGCGATATATCTGCGCCGCGGCGGCTGCGAAGAGAAGATCATCGAAACGGCTGATATAAGGCTTTCCGGCAGACACAACGTTGAAAACTACATGACGGCGATAGGACTCACGGCGGGGCTCGTTACGCCGCGCGCCGTGTACGAGGTCGCCTCGGCTTTCCCGGGCGTAGAGCACAGGCTCGAATTCGTGCGCGAGCTTGACGGGGTAAAGTATTACAACGGCTCGATAGACTCATCCCCCACGAGGACGATAGCGGCGCTTTCGTGCTTCTCCTCTCCCGTCGTCGTGATACTCGGCGGCTACGACAAGAATCTCGATTACGCGCCTTTGTGCGAACCGCTTTTCGAGCACGCGCACGCAGCCGTGCTGACGGGTCAGAACGGCGAAAAGATATACAGGGCGCTTTGCGATCACGGTATACCCGAGGGCTTTGAGTTGATAAAGGAACCGGATTTTGAAAAAGCCGTTTACGCCGCAAGACGCGCGGCAAAGCCCGGTGATATACTGATCCTCTCCCCCGCCGCCGCAAGCTTCGACCGTTTCAAAAACTTCGACGAACGCGGGAAAGTATTCAAGGAGATCGTAAAAGGCTTCTGACTTTACCTTCGGTCTTCATTACAACGTAATTCAAACGAAAGGATATATAATATGGCAGATCTGTTTGATTTAACGTCACGTCTGACCTGCGGCTGCTCCGTTTCCGGCTTTGAGCACGGACAGCTTGACGCACTCGAATACATACGTGACAAATACTTTGACGAGATGCGGCGCGAGCCGGCGGGCAGCTACGTCTTCATCCGCCGTGCGAAAAAGCCGGGATATCCGCGCATCATGTTCGACGCCCACATGGACGAGGTCGGCATGATGGTCACGGAGATCCTCGACGGAGGCTTTCTCCGCGTCACGAACATAGGCGGGCTTGACACGCGCATCCTTCCCGCCGCCGACGTTACCGTCTACGGGAAGGAAACTCTTTACGGCGTCGTCGTCTCGACGCCTCCTCATCTTCAGACGGGCGACAGGATGAAGCTCCCGAAGGTGCAGGATATGCTGATAGACACGGGGCTTTCAAAGGAAAAAGCGGAGGAGCTTATCCCGGTCGGCTCTCCGGTCGGATACCGCTTCAAGCTGACGAGGCTTAAAAACAACCGTATCTGCGGCAAGGGCTTTGACGACAAGATCTGCGCTGTCGCCGGCATCGCCGCGATCGAGCAGCTTATAAACGAAGGATACGCGGGCGAGCTGATACTGCTGCTTTCGACGAAAGAAGAGATCTCCCGCGCGGTAGTCGCGGCGGTATACGAGCTTCAGCCCGATTACGCGATAGTTTTCGACGTCTGCTGCGCGTGGGTACCGGAATGCGATGAAAACGCGATCAGAAAAACGACCGTCGGCGACGGGCCCGAGATCTCGCTTTCCGCCATCACCGACGTAAGATTCACGAAGCGGCTGATCGAATTCGCAAGAAAAAACGGATTTAAACACACCGTCTGCGTCGAGGCGACGAGCACGGGCACGAACGCGAACGACATCCCGCTCGTCGGCATGGGGATCCCGACGCTTCTCGTCTCAATACCGCTGAAAAACATGCACACCTACAGCGAGGTCGTCTCGCTTGACGACGTGGCGGAGACGGCGTCTCTCGTCGCCGGATTTATAAAAGAGCTCGGAGGTGAACACAATGGCTAAGGGAATTGAGCTTCTTGAAAAGCTGTGTCAGGCTTTCGGACCGACAAGCTGCGAATACGACGTCGCGGACGTCATATGCAAACAGCTCGAGGGCAAATACGACGAGCACACGGTCGATTTCATAGGCGATCACGTCTTCCGCATCAAAGGAAAAACGGATAAAAAACTGATGCTCTCCGCCCACATGGACGAGGTAGGGCTTATGATCTCCGGGATCGACGAACACGGATACCTTCATTTTCAGCCGGTCGGCGGCTTTGACGTCAAGGTGCTGTGCGGCAGAAAGCTTTTCGTCGGCAATTACGGAAAAGAAAAGATCAGCGGACTGATAGCTTCAAAGGCGATCCACCAGCAGTCCGCCGAGGAGCGCGGCAAGGCGACTCCGATAGATAAAATGTACATCGACATAGGCGCGACCTCGAAGGAGGACGCGGAAAAATACGTTGAAGTCGGCGACTACGCCGTATTCGATTCCGATTTCGTAAAGTTCGGCGACGGTATGATCAAGGGCAAGGCTGTCGACGACAGGCTCGGCTGCGCGATCCTCTGCGACGTGATAGACTACATACACGAAAACAAAATCGTGCCGGACTTCGATCTTTATTTCTGCTTCACCGTGCGTGAAGAGGTCGGGCGCTCAGGCGCGCTCGTCACCGCGAACAGGATCCGCCCCGATATGGCGCTCGTTCTCGAGGCTACCGCCGTCGGCGACATCGCCGACACGCCGGATCACAAGCGCGTAGCGGACACGGGCAAGGGTCCCACGGTTTCGTTCATGGACAACGGCACCGCGTATCTGCCCGAGATGGTCGATTTCGCGATGGGTCTCGGCGAAAAGCACAACATACCGTGCCAGCTGAAAAGATACGTTTCCGGCGGAAACGACGCCGGTCATATCCACAAATCGTCCGGCGGCGTGAAGACGATAGCGGTTTCATGCCCGACGAGATACATTCACTCCGCGTCGTGCGTGTTCAACTCAGCCGACTACGACAGTATGTACCGCCTCGCCCGGCAGACAGCTCTCTGCCCGGTCGATGAAACACCCGTAAAATAAAAGGAGAATTATTATGATAAATGATCTTAAAGCCATAATGAACGTTCCGGGAGCGCCCTCCCGCGAAGCGCTTATCGCCGACAAGCTCAGCGAAATGATAAAACCGTACGTCGACGAGGTGAACAAAGACCCGCTCGGCAACGTGATCGCCGTCAGACACGGTAAGGCTAAGGAAAAGCAGAAGATAATGTTCTGCGCCCATATGGATGAGATAGGCTTCATCGTGACGTATATCCAGGACAACGGTCTTGTAAGAGTCACGAGCGCCGGATATATCGACTACATAGCCGCCTCGAACTGCCGCGTCAGATTTGAAAACGGCACCGTCGGCGTTCTCTGCCCCGAGGGGAAGACCGAGCCGAAGGATCTGAAGGCGGACAAGTTCTACATAGATCTCGGCGTGAAGACGAAGAAAGAGGCGGAGCGCAGAGTGAAGATCGGTATGACCGGCGCGGTCGTACCGTCCTGCGTGAAGCTCGCCGGCAAAAGATACACGGGCAGACCCTTCGACGACAGAGTAGGCTGCTATATTTTAGTCGAAGCGGCGAAAAAAGTAAAAGCGCCCGTAAACGATATTTACTTCGTATTCTCCGTTCAGGAGGAGGTCGGCTGCCGCGGCTCGCGCACAGCTTCCTTCAACGTACGCCCCGATATAGGCATAGCCGTTGACGTAACGCCCTCGGGCGACGTTGTCGGCGCAGGAACGAATCTCTGCGTCAAGCTCGGCGACGGCGCGGCGATAAAAGTCAAGGACAACTCCGTTATGTGCGATCAGAAGCTCGTCTTCTCGCTGCACGAGCTTGCAAAGAAGAAGAACATCCCGTATCAGACCGAGGTACTGACGTACGGCGGCACGGACGCGTCTTCCATGCAGACGGTCGCCGGCGGTTCCCGCGCGGGCGGCATTTCGATACCGATACGCTTCTGCCACACTCCGAACGAGATCATAGACATGACGGACGTTGAAGCGTGCGTCGATCTTATCGCCGCGGTCTGCGAAGAAAAGGAAATATGAGCGTTATAAGCAAAGAAGCGTTTGACGCGGCTCTGCGTGCCGAGTCGGCGCTTGCCCCGGTGTTCGCAGGGTTTGACAGAGTGGCGCGTACCTGCGCCGAAAAAATTATGGACGCTTTCGCCGAATTCCGCGTGTCCGACGCGCATCTTCACGGCACGACGGGCTACGGCTACGACGACCGCGGACGCGACACGCTCGAGCAGATCTACGCGCGCGTTTTCGGGTGCGAGGCGGCGCTCGTCCGTCAGCAGATAACCTGCGGAACCCACGCTATAGCGATCGGTCTTTTCGGGCTTCTCCGCCCGGGCGACGTGATGCTTTCCGTGACCGGCAAGCCCTACGACACGCTTGATGAGGTGATAGGGCTGACCGGAACTGACGGAAACGGAAGCCTGTCCGATTACGGCGTGAAATACGAGCAGATAGATATGACGGACGGCGGCAGGCTCGATCTTTCCGCGATACGTGAAAGACTCGCATCGGGCACCGTCAAAATGGTGTTCGTCCAGAGATCGAAGGGCTACGCCGCTGACAGGCGCACGCTTTCGGTCGCCGAGATCGGAGAGCTGTGCTCGCTCGTGCACTCGGTATCGGACGCTTACGTCGTCGTTGACAACTGCTACGGCGAATTCACCGAGGAAACGGAGCCGGTATCCGTCGGCGCCGATCTTCAGATAGGATCTCTCATAAAGAATCCGGGCGGAGGTCTCTGCCGCACGGGCGGTTATCTTGCGGGTACGAAAAAAGCCGTGGAGCTTTGCTCGTACAGATACACCTGCCCCGGTATCGGCGCCGAAGTCGGCGCCTCGCTTGATGAAAACAGAGCCATGTATCAGGGCCTGTTCTTCGCGCCGACGGTAGTCGCCGCTGCGCTTAAATGCGCTGCGCTCGCCGCGTATATGTTCGGTCAGGCAGGGTACAAAACGGTACCCGTATGGGACGAGCCGCGCCATGATATCATACAGGCGGTGGATCTCGGCTCCGCCGAAAAGATCTGCGCCTTCACCCTCGGGATCCAGTCCGGCTCACCGGTAGACTCCTACGTCACACCCGAGCCGTGGGATATGCCCGGCTACGGCGACCCGGTCGTCATGGCGGCGGGCACGTTCACGTCCGGTGCCTCGATCGAGCTTTCGGCAGACGCGCCGATCCGTCCTCCGTACACCGTGTATTTTCAGGGCGGGCTCACGTATGAGACCGGCAGACTCGGGATCATGCGCGCCTACGACCTCGTTATGAGCACAAAATGACCCCCGCGGCAAGACCGTATAACGGTTTTGCCGCTTTTTTTCAACTTTTTTTAATTCCCCGCGTCATATCGGACGATTCAATTCCACTCTTGTTATGAAAGGAGATGAAAGCATGACGGACGAAGGCATAATCAATCTGTTTTTTGCCCGCGACGAGCAGGCGCTTACCCTGCTCGACGAGTCTTACGGCGGTAAGCTGAGAAAGCTTTCCCTCGGGATAACGGGAGACAAAAGAGACGCGGAGGAATGCGTAAACGACGCTTACCTGGCGGCGTGGGATCAGATACCGCCGCAGCGCCCGCTCCGGCTTTTCGCGTACCTGTGCGAGATAACGCGGCGTATTTCTCTTACAAGGTACAAGTACAACCGGGCGGAAAAACGCAGCGCGCCGACGGTAAGCATCAATTCCGAGCTTGAGGATACGGTCGCCGGCACGGTCGACGACGTATCGGATCTCGGATCGCTTCTGAGCGGCTTCTTAGCCGGACTTGACGGGCAGACGCGTTACATATTCATGCGGCGTTACTACTACGCGGACGACGTCGCCGCCATATCGTCGCTTACCGGCGTCAGCCGCGGAGCGATCAGCGCAAGACTTATGAGAGCGAGAAAAAAGTTGAGAGAAATTTTGGAGAAAGAGGGGTATATGAAATGAAAACGACGGATATTCTGGAATCTCTGTCGCAGGTCGACAAAAAGTACATTTCCGATTCGGCGGAAGAGGAAGCCGGGCGGATCTTTGAAAGAAAAAGCAAAAGCGCGGTCATAGGGAGGATCGCCGCGGTCGCAGCTGTCGCAGCGCTCGCCGTGTTCGCGTCGTTCATCGCGATCTCGAAAAGAAACGACAGGGTCACCGCGTCGATGATCGACCGTAATTCCGGCTTGAGCCATTCGTTCACAAAAGAAGAATTCAACAAGTCCTCATATACGCAGAAAGGCGGGGACGACGGCGAAACAAAGGTGACAGTCCCGGTCTGCGATATAGAAAGCCCGGGCGACGGCGAGACCGTATGGGGTGAGGATTACGTCATCGACGGCGGTTCAAGGCTGCTGACCGTGGACCGTGATTATTCAATCAAATATGATGAAAAAGAAAAAAAGTCGTGGTTGATCAAAACAAAGGACGGGGACGAGATATACCGGGTCGAGCAGACTCCCCTGTTCACCGACCGCGGACTGTTATGGTGGAAGGAGCTGAACGGCGGGCTTCTTGTCGCCGCGTATAAAACCATGGGCACGGTTGAGGAGGAGACGGAGGCGTCCTTTGCGCTTTTGTTCCTCAATGAAGACGGAACCGAACGCTGGCGCACGAAATATCTCAATCCGGTCGGAACTCACCCGGAGCAGCTGCTGCAGGCGTATTATGACGACGGAAAGATCTATATCGTCTCCGTAATTACCGAGGATGAACGCCGGCCCGTACTGGACGAAGAAGGATACCGCGAAGCATATACGGGAAACGAATTATGCCACGGCTTCGCCTTGACCGTATATGACGAAAAGACCGGAGAAATGATCTGCCGCAACAGCTCAGAGGCATCGATCGAAACGCAGATGCTCGGCGTCCACTGCATCGGCATGACCGGACAGGGATTCGTTATAACGCTTTCACCGGAAGATCTGCACGATGAAAAATACTACGTTCTCCTCGGATACGACGCAAAGATCGTGTCTGTCTGCCGTTACAACTCAAACTACGAATTCTACTCCGCTTCAAGCATCGGTGATCAGATCTATCTGAGCGGAAAATATACGTCTTATACGGAGCACACGTGCCCGATGGGACGCGAACTGTTCTCGGTCATTCCGCACACGTACAGCAATTATTACAATAACACGGATTACTATAAGCCCGACTCAAAGCTCACAAAAGAATACAAAGAGCAGATGAGCGCGGCGCTTCTTGTATGCGACGGGACGCTGACGCCGGTCAAGGTGTACAGGCAGAACGGAAGCTTCGGCGGCAAAGTAAGAGCTGAAGGCGAAAAGCTCTTATGGGACGTTTGTGAGATAACCGCCGCGTACAACAATAAAGGCGGCGACACGAAAACGCTCCGCTCGGCAGCAAAAACGTTTGAAATAAACGGCAAAGGCACGCTCATATCGTCCGCGCCGTCAGACGCCTCATACGTCATGCTGAGTTACAGGACCGCGACGGCAAGCAAATAAAAAAGATCCGCAAGGCATCGCCTTGCGGATCACTTTTTATTTCCAATGGAATATCGCCGCCCAGCCGGTCTTTCCGTTATACGTGACCTTGCCCCAGACGTACGTTCCGCTTGTGTACGCCTTTCCGCTCAGCCATATTTCGGACACGGCGAGATTTGTCACGGACGACGGTATCGTCGTCAGACTCTTTGACGACTCGTAATGGTCGGCGCGCAGATAGTTTCCGTTTGACGCCGCCGCCATCTTCATCTTCACCGTCACGCGCATCGTGAAGGTTTTGATCTCAACTCCGTTGTAATAGACGGTCCCCGGCAGATCGTACGTGCCGGGCTGCTTGAAGCTGACGTCCCAGTAGTTGAAATACGCGATATTGCTGTTCTGATCTGCGTTATCGGGTCTGCCGATATACATATTCAGATCGCTTTCATCGTACGTTCCGTCACCGAAATCTCCCATCGACGCAACGTCGACCGAAATCGAAGGACGGCTGACCTCCGTCTTGTAGCAGAACGGAAGTATGTCTCTGTCATAATCGCCGTGGACGTCGAACGTCACCGTGTACGAAAGAGATTCGAGCTGTATCGACGGCGTCGGCACCGTAACGCTGACGGACGTTTCAAACGTGCGTCCGTTATACTCAACGGCGCCGGTGAGCGTCGCTGACGATCCGGCTTTCACCGAACGGATCATGACGTAGGAATCCTTCTTGTCATACAGCTCGATCGCGTCGCCCGAAGCGGTCCACTTTATCTTCAAGCCGGCGGGATCGGTCGAGACGTTGAAGGTCTTTATCACGCCGGGCGCCATTCTGTACTGAGGCGTGAGCCCGGTCACAGACGGCGCTTTTACGTTTACCGTAAACGAAGCGCTCTTCCCCGCGTAGCTGACCGTGACCTGTCTGTTCCCCGCGGCGTTCATGTCAGCCGTGCATTCAAAACCCTCCGTGACTGTCTTACGCTCGCCGTTGTTGTACACGGCGACGATGCTCAGCCCCGACGGATCGAGTACGTCGCCGACGTAATACACGGTCTTTGACGGATGCGTCTTTACCTCGATCGACGATACCTCGGCGGCGTTTACGGTGACGTTGAAATCAGCGGTAAACTTTCCGTACGTGACGGTTATTTTCTGCGTACCGGCGGTACCGAGCGATACGGGCGAGCAGGTGAAGCCCTCCGTCAGCGTCTGTTTCGTCCCGTCGCTGTAATTAAGAGTGATCTGCATGCCGCTCGTATCGAGCTTTTCGCCCGTGACGTAAACGGTCTTTGACGGAAGCCTTGATACGGATACTGAGGACAGCACCGCCGGTTCCTTTACGGTGACCGTGAAAGCTGTGCTTTTGCCGTCGTAGCTGACGGTGACAGCCTGCCGTCCCGCCGTCGTGAACACGTCGGGCGAGCAGGTGAAGCCGCCCGTCACGCTGCGGGTCGTTCCGTCGCTGTATCTGAGGGTAAGGGTAAGCCCCTTCGTGTCAAGCTTCTCACCGGTCATATACACCGTTTTATCGGGCTCCTTTGAAACGGTTACGGACGAGAGCACCACCGGCTCCGCCACGTTTACGGTGAAGGTCGCCGTTTTGCCGTTATACGTAACGGTGACCGTCTGAGAGCCGGCTTTGTTCAGCAGGCTCGGCGAATAAGTATATCCGCTTGAAACGTCGCGCTTCGAGCCGTCGTTATATACAGCGGACAGGACAAGCCCAGCGGTGTCGAGCCGCTCGCCCTGAGTATAGTTTTTCTTTGACGGCTGCGTTTTTATTTCGATTTCCGACAGCGTTATATTGCTGACGGTAACGTCGTATTTTACGGTCATTCCGTCATACGTAACCGTAACGGTCTGCACGCCGGCTTTATCGAGCACGGACGGAGATACGGTATAACCGCTCGTTACGCTTCTCTTCGATCCGTTATTGTACCCGGCTTCAAGCACGAGTCCGGTCGTGTCGATACGCGAGCCTATGAAGAACTGCGTGACCTTTGCGCTCCCGGCGATCTTCAACTCAGTTATCCTTGTCTGCGTGACGTTTACGGTATACGTAACACTCTTGCCGCCGTAAGTCAGCGTGACCGTCTGACTGCCCGCCGTGTTCAGCCTGTCGGGCGACACGCTGAAGCCGCTGTTTACGGTTTTGACGGTTTTGTCGCTGTACGACACCTTGAGCGATACGCCTGCCGTATCCGTCGTGTCGCCTGTATAATAGTCGCGCTTCGACGCGCCGGACAGCAGCTCGACCGATGTGACCGTCACGGGGATGTCCTTCGTTCCGAGGCTGAATTTCGCGGCGCCCGCGCCGTATTTATCGTCACGCCCGGCGGCTCCGAGGTCCTTGACGTTCGTTTTGATAAGCCCTTCTATCTCGGACGGCGTCATATACGGATAAAGCTGACAGAGCATGGCGGCTTCCGCGGCGATATGCGGCGTCGCCATTGAAGTACCGCTCTTTACGCCGTACTGATTCCCCATAACGGAGCTCATGATCGCACCGCCGGGGGCGCAGACGTCGACCGAGGCGCCGACGTTTGAAAAATCGGATAAAAGCTCCTTTTTATCAAGCGAGCTCACGACGACGGCGCCGGGGTACGTTTCGCACGCCGGGCAGCAGTCGGCTGTATTGCGTCCGTAGTCGTTTCCGGCGGCTATACAGACGACGGAGCCCTTGTCTATCGCATAGACGATCGCATCGTGGATCACGGCGAAATACTTCGGTCCGCCGAGGCTGAGGTTTATTACCGAGGCGCCGCGGTCCGCCGCGTATCTTACGCCGTTCGCTATTGCGATCGCCGAGCCCTTGCCTTTTTCGTTAAGGACTCTCACAGGAAGGATCATAACGTCAAGATCCTGCGTACAATCGACTATGATCCCGGCAACGTGCGTTCCGTGTCCCTTCATATCGTCGGCGCGCGTGTCTCCGTCAACGTAGTCTATACCGGAGGACTCTATCCTTGACGCAAGCATCGAATGCGAAAGCTCGACGCCCGTGTCGACGACGGCGACGACGGTCCTGCTGTTTTTGCCCTTTGATCTTACGTGCGCGGAAAGCGCCGACGCCTCGACGTATGACGTCCCCCACGATCCCGTGGAGAGTTCGCCGACGTCGTTTTCGTCTGATCCGAGGCTTCCGTCCTCCTCCGCGAACTGCACTTCGGGATTCCATTCCTGCGTGTTTTTGAACGCCGTCGCCTCCTCGGGCGTGGCGAACTGGTATATTTTATATCCGTACGGGTCCTCTATCACCTCAACCGGCGAAAAACCCGTAAGATCCGCCTTTCCCTTGACGATTATACGCGTCGAGCCGCCGTCCATCCCGGATATACCGTCACCTGTTCCGTTTTCTTTGACGATACGGGAAAGGCTCGCGGCGAACGCTTCGGCGCTGTCCGACGGGTCGGGACCCGGAGCGTCCGTCACCTCACCGGTCGTCTCGGACCCGGTCACTGGGGCGACGGCTTCCGTCGACGGCTCTGTCGTCCCGTCTGTCTCCGTATCATGCGGACGTATGAAAACGCAGGACTGCAAAAGCAGCAAAACCACGAGCGCAAGCGACGCAAATCTGCATTTTTTCATTTATTCTGCCTGACTTTCTTCTTCAAAATATGATAAAACTTCCGCGGGCGTGCGGCAGACTCTGAAAAGCCCGAAGGTGCGTTCGGCGACGAAGCCCGAGCCGTACATTTTATGAAGCTCGGATACGGTCCCGTCCCAGAAGCCGCACGGATCGAAAAGCGCGATAGGCTTGTCGTGCCGTCTGAGCAGCCGCTCGGTCAGAGCGCCGAACAGTTCGTCAAGCGTTCCTATCCCGCCGGGCACGGCGACGATCGCGTCGCCCATGTCCTTGAGTTTTTCCTTTCTCTCCGACATCGACTGACAGTATATCAGCTCGTCGCAGCCGTCGTACGGCGGCTCGAATTCATGCATGAAAACCGTGGTGACGCCGATCAGTCTGCCGCCCGCGGATCTGACTCCCTCAGCCGCTGCCGCCATAAGTCCCGCGCGCCCCGCGCCGTATACGAGCGTATGCCCGTGCGAGCCTATCAGCTCTCCGAGCTCGCGGACCCTGTCTTTGTATTCCGCCCCGGTCCGGCCTGACGAGGCACCGTATAACGTAACGTTCACAATACACCTTTCCTTCAAAAAAGCGCTCATAATGCAAGGTGCTCTAAAGGACAGTAAATAAAAACCGGTTGAGGCAAGGATAGTTGATCCTTATTCCAGCCGGTTTTTTGCCGCATACGTCTGCCGACAGGACGTTTGTGTGACAAACGTCAAAGAAACAGTTTACAGTTATGATTGCACACGATGTGTGCAAGTTATGAGTTGAGGCTTCGCCTCAACGTTATGATATGAGTTCCGCAAACGTGCCGCAGGCACTCATAACTTGCGAAGCAATCATAACGCGCGTTTATTTTGTTGTTGTATTACTGCTCGGCTTCTCTTGCCGCCTGAGCTTCCTTCGCTATCTTCTCTGCGTTCGCGGCGGGGACTTCCTCGTAGCGGACGAACTCGATAGTGTATTTGCCTCTGCCCTGCGTCATTGCGCGAAGCACCGTCGGATAATCGGCGACCTCGGCGAACGGGATCTCGGCTTCAACGGTCTGATAACCCTTCTTCGCCGCATCATTGATACCCAGGACTCTGCCGCGCTTCTTCGTGATGGTGCCCATAACGTCGCCGATGTACTCACCGGGGACGGTGACCTTCATATCGCCGATCGGTTCGAGTATGATCGGACCGGCTTTGACCATGCCTTCTTTATAGGCGAGTCTCGCGGCGAGCTTGAAGGACATTTCGGAGGAGTCGACGTCGTGGTAGGAGCCGTCGTACAGATCGGCTTTCAGACCTACCATCGGGAATCCGGCGAGAACGCCTTCCTGCATCGCTTCCTCAAGTCCCTTGATAACGGCGGGATGGAAGTTCTTCGGAACGGAGCCGCCCACGCAGGATTCGGTGAATTCAAGTCCGTTGTCGCCCGGGGCGAATCTGATCTTGACGTCGCCGTACTGACCGTGACCGCCGGACTGTTTCTTGTGTTTGCCCTGAACGTCGGAACGGCCTCTGATGGCTTCCTTGTAGGCTATCTTCGGAGCGGACGTATCGACGGATACGCCGTATCTCGATTTCAGTTTGGAGAGCGTTACGTCGGCGTGGATGTCGCCGGCGGCGGTGAGAACGAACTGCTTCGTATCGGCGTTGTTCTCGAAACGGAGGGTGAGGTCCTCTTCGCAGAGCTTCTGGATGCCCTGGGAGATCTTTTCCTCGTCGCCTCTCGCCTTCGGGGAAAGAGCGATCCTCATGTTGGGAGCGTCGGATACGATCTTCGCGTACGGAAGAGCATTCGGGTCGGCGGAGAACGTGTCGTTCGTATTGACGTTCGCGAGCTTCGTTGTAACGCCGATATCACCGAAGGGAAGCTCGTCTACCTCTTTCATATCCTTGCCGCATACGGTATAGATATGACCGATCTTTTCGCTTGTGCCCTTTTCGTTGTTCTTGAGCGTCGTATCGCGCTTGAGCGTGCCTGTCATAACGCGGAAGAACGACTGCTTGCCGACGAACGGGTCTGCGATGGTCTTGAATACGAATATGGAAACGGGAGCGTCCGCGGAAAGCGTTACGGGCTTCAGCTCATCGCCGTCGATGACCTTGTCCTTGTTTGCGACCTCGGGCGACGGGAAATAGTCGGCGATGTGGTCAAGCAGAACGTCCACGCACCACATGTTGGTGGCGGAGCCGCAGATAACGGGAACGATATCGCCGGAATTGAAACCGATATGTATCGCCTCGATCGCTTCTTCTCTCGTAACTTCCTCTTCCATGAGGACTTTTTCCATAAGCTCCTCGCTCGTTACGGCGATGGATTCGAGCAGCTCGGCTCTGTATTTGTTCGCCGTGTCCATGAAGCCGGCGGGAATCTCAGCCTCTACGTGCTTGCCGTCCTTGTAGACGTATTCGCGCATATCGATAAGGTCGAGGAAGCCGACGACCTTGTCGCCCTCGATCATCGGGATGACGACGGGGCATACGGTGGGACCGAATTTTTCACGCAGGTCGTCAAACACGCGAACGAATCTCGCTTCACCGTCGTCAAAACGGTTGATGAAGAACGCCTTCGGGATACCGCGCTCGACCGCGCGCTCCCACGAAAGCTCGGTACCGACGTCCGCGCCGGATCTTCCGTCAACAACTATGACGGCGCTGTCGGAAACGCGGAGACCTTCAACGGCTTCGCCGTAGAAATCGAGGTACCCGGGAGTGTCTATGATATTGATCTTTGTATTTTTCCAATCGATGGGAGCAACGGCGGCGGAAATCGAAAAGCCGCGTTTGATCTCCTCCTTATCGTAGTCGAGCGTGGTATTTCCGTCGGTTATTTTGCCGAAACGGGAGATCGCCTTGGTAAGATAAAGCATCGCTTCGGCAAGGGTGGTTTTGCCGTGACCGCTGTGACCTATAAGGCATACGTTACGGATACTTTTTGCCATGATATAACTCCTTATATATATTTAAATTATCTTGTCGTAACACAACATGAATATTATACACTATGAAACGTGTTTAATCAAGGGCTTTTTTGTTTTTTCCCGTTTTGCATTTGTAAAATTTAATCAGACATTTTTGTGCAAATTCAACAAAATTTCAAGCAAAAAAGGTCGGATCACTGATCCGACCGTTTCTTTCATTGTACCGCCGTGACTGTGACGTTCTGCAATCCCAGCTGCCCGGTAAGCTCATTTGCGCCGGGGTAAACCTCGTCCTCGGAAAGTGTGACGGAGCGTTTCACGCTGACGCCTCCGGATGCGAGCCTTGCAAGCTCGTCCGAGTACGCCTGAGCCGTGAATCTTATGAATCTGTCAAACGGATCTCCGTTCGTATCGTTGATCACGCTTTCCGGCAGACCGGTGCAGTTTTCCGCCGCGCCGAGCACGGTAGTCCTGCCGCCGAAGGTCGCCTCAAAATCCTTCGATTCATATATCGAACGGAGCACGCGTATGACCGCGCCGGACACGTTTTTCACGGCAGACGTGACAACACAGCTCGAATCGTATCTTCTGTCCGCGTCGGAGCAGATGACGTATCCGCGCTCCTCTTCCGCGGCTTTTATAACGGATCTGTAAACGTCGCCGCCGCACGTGAATATAAGCTCTGTACCGGATGAATACATCTCGGCGGCTGTCTTTTTGTTCGCGTCGTTTTCAAGCGTGTCGCCCGTGCAGTGGTATATCAGATCGACGTTTGAGCCGCGCAGCTGAGCCGCGTTCTGAGCGCCCTGCAAGAATCCGCAGGTGTACGCCATCGTATCCGCCGTCGGATAACCGGAAATGACTCCGAGCTTCGTATATCCGTCCGATACGGCTGCGTAGCCCGCCATGTATCCGGACTGCTCCGACAGAAACGTCACCGCCGCCGTGTTCGGCTGAGGAGACGCTGCGCCGTTTTGATCCTGTCTCGGTTCACCGTCGATCAGAATGAATCTGACGTCCGGGTATTTGCGTGAAGCCTCGTATACCGCCGTCTCGAAGCACAGCCCTGCCGTGACGACGGTTTTCGCCCCGCCTTCTATCGCGCCTTCGATCGATGAAAGCAGCGTTTCCTTTTCGGTATTCGACGGTATGAAATATCTGCAGTCTATGCCGTGATCGATGCTGAACTCGCACATTCCGTCCCAGCAGCTCTGCGCGTAGGCTCTGTTCGTCACGGATCCTCCGTCGGTGATCAGCACAAGATCATAATCTTTTTTCGAACAGCCGGAAAACGCCGTGCAGGCCGCCAGGACAATCACGGCAGCCAAAAACAATGATACTGATCTTTTCATACCGACCTTTCCGGGAATACGGCTGCATCCCTTTTCTTGATACATGTATTATACAGTATCTTTTCGCAAATGTCAACCTTTTTTTACATTTTTCTTACTTTTTTTGAATTTTCCGTTATATACGTACCTTATTATCGCGCAAACGACGTTGAATATGAGCGCCGGGATAAGGCAAAGGAATATTCCGGAGGTATACGCCGTCCCGGTCAGACGGTCATTGAAGAATCCGGGGAACACGGCTGACAGAGTGAGATACTCGAGTACGGCAAGAGCCGAGATTATAAGCGCGTTGTTGAGCCCGTCAAACAGTCCGAATCTGCCGCGCAACAGCTGCAGGCAGAGGCTGAGCTGCAAAAGCACCGTCGACGTGAAGCATACGGCGGAGCAAACGTCGGCTCCTCTGCCGGTGCCGGCGGCGAACGCCGAGATGCCGACGGACAGCGCGCCGCACGCAAGACCGCATAAAATCGAGTAAAGGCACGTGAGCGCCGGCTTTTTTTGCATCGTTTTGAGCAGATCGTCGTGCGCGGACATGGCTCTGTTGTTCCCGTGGCACATACTCACAACTGCGAGCAGGTCGACCGCCGCGCCTGAAAAGATCATCTGCACGGGGGTCATTCCGGGTATTCCGGCGAAAACGGACAGAAGCGCGATCATGAATCGGGCGGCGTTTGACGCTATGACGTAGCAGAGTATGTTTCTTATGTTGTTGCATACCTTGCGCGCCGTGAGTATCGCGTCGTATACGGCGTTTATGCCGCCCTCTCCGTCGGCGCCAGCCGGCAGGATAACGACGTCAGCCGCGCGTTTGAGCGCTTCGCTCCCGCCGACGCTGTACTGCGCCGTATCAAGCTCGGTCCCGCTGCCGCTCTTTTTTTCGGAAAGCGTGAGGTTTGCCGAAAAGCCGACCGTATCCGTTCCGTTCATAAGCGATATATCGTAAAGATGCTGACCTACGACGCCGATATGCTCGCCCGCGGCAAGATACGAATCGCAGACGTACCGCTTCTGTCTGTTGCCGAGTCCGCGGAACAGTCTGTACGACATCATTTTCAGATCTATTATGTTTATATTCGACGACACGAATTCCGGCGCCGACAGCATCTGCGAATCGTCGCGGCAGACGCCTATGTGCTTTGCGAGATGGACGCTCTGAGCCGTCATATCGTCGCAGAACATCACGGTTCTGACACCTATCTTTTCAAGATCTGCGACCGTTTCCGCGCACTTCGGAGAAAACGGCTCACGCATGACGATGAAGCCCTCGAAGCAGAGATCGTCCTCCGTGTATCCCTGCCTGTCGAGGTTGTTATAGCGCGACTGCTTCGAGGCTATCGCTATCACGCGGTAAGCCATGCTTTCATAGCTGCCCGCGCGGTCGAGCAGGTCGGCTCTGCCGTCCGCCGAAAGCGGCACGGGTGAGCCGTTCGATATGCGCCGCGTACAGCGGTTGACAACCTGAGTAGCCGAGCCTCTGACGCAGATCATATACTGTTCCTTATAGACGACGAGCGCCGTATCGAAGAGGCGGTTCCCGTCCGCCGGAGCGGCTTGCAGCGGTATCATGACGCTTTCGGCTTCGTCAAGCCCGATGCCGAGCCTCGACGCAAGCTCCGTGATACCGTCCTGCTCCTGTGTGAGCGACGTTTCGCTTTTTGCGTGGTTTTCTCTGCCGCCGAACGTAGACAGAGCTATGTATACCGTGCGGCGAAGCTTTTCCGTGTTATCCCGGTCAGCCTCAAGCTCGCGGTCGTTCGTGAAGACCTTTTCGGCGACTATCCTTTTTTCGCATATGCCCGCCGTTTTCGGCACCCATACGCAGGTAAGATCGCGCAGGCGCTTTATCGCAGACAGGTTTTTGATTATAACTCCCTTGTTGTACTCGCCTTTTTTATCGCTCTGAAACGAAATACCGTACGTCACCGCTATGTACGACATGGCGCACAAAAGCTCGCAGTAAGACGATCCGACGACCGAAAGCATCAGAAGGAACGTGCGGAAAATATCGGCGTCCCCCTGTGTAACGTACGCGAACACCGTCACCGCGAAAAGCAGTACGGAGCAGATCACGGCGTACACGCGAGACACGGACGACACGCGGCTGAACACCTCGAGGCTGCTGCTCCCCGCGGCTTTTGCTTTTATTCCGCGCCTTACCGGCAGCGTATGCGATCCCGTGTCGCAGGCGATCATCATACACGAGCCGGCGGACACCGCCGATCGCGCAAAGACCATATTTTTCTGACGGGACGGATCGAGTCCGTTCATCCGCTCGGAAAAATCCGCGTCCTTTGCGCCGTCGCCGCCGGAGATATTGCGTTCAAGCACGCGCAGACCGTTTTCATATACAAGCCTGCCGTCGCACGGGACCAGATCTCCTTCGGACAAGCAGATAAGATCGCCCTGAACGATATTCTGCATATTGATGCGGTACGTTTTCCCCTCCCTGATCACACGGACCTCAGGCATGGAATAATCGGACAGAGACGCCGTGAACCTTCTGCTGCCGAGAAACATGAGAAGCACGGCTATATACCCCGACGCCGTTAGTATGATGCCGAACACGGAGGTTTTATCCTTCAAAAGAATTCCGGAAAGCGCAAGTATTATGATGAGCAGCACGGAAAGCACCGAAAAAGCTGTTTTCGGTGCGTTGTCCTTTTCCTCCGGGTCGGGCGGGAATATCACGTTTTTCTCGTGTTTTTCCTTCTTTTTCTTGACGATCCGGTTCGCAAGTCCCGTCTGTTTGTCCGTTCCGAGCTTACGGCACAGGGTGTCTATATCGAATCTGTACCAGTCCGTCTCGTTCACATAATCGATGACGGGAGCCTCGACGTAATTACGTTTCAAGAAACGATCTCCTGTTTATTTAACAATGATTTTTCCGTTCTCAACGTCTGCTGTAAGCGTTCCCGGGCGCTTGCCCTTCGAGCTTATGAGCAGCTCGGCTATCGCGTCCTCGACGTTGCTTTCGATGAATCTTCTCATATTGCGGGCACCGAACTTTCTCGAATACGATTTTTCTACGACAAATTCACACAAAGCGTCGGTATATTCGAATCTGATGCCGCGTTCAGCCATGACCGACACGATATCGGACATCATTACCCGAACGATGCCGGCAAAATCCTCGCGGTTGAGCGGATTGAACGTTATCACCGCGTCTATCCTGTTTATGAATTCCGGGCGCAAAAACTCGGACAGGGCTTTTTCCGTCTTCGTTTCAACGCCGCCGGAGCCGAAGCCGGCCTGCGCCGTCGTATTGGTGGATCCGGCGTTCGTCGTCATGACGATGACGGTATTTTCAAAATTGACTTCTCTGCCCTGCGCGTCCGTGATTCTGCCGTCGTCTAAGATCTGAAGCAGTATGTTCATCACGTCCGGATGGGCTTTCTCTATCTCGTCGAATAAAACGACGGAATACGGCTTGCGTCTGATCTTTTCGGTGAGCTGTCCCGCCTCGTCGTATCCGACGTAGCCTGGAGGCGACCCGATCATACGCGAAACGGAGTACTTTTCCATATACTCCGACATATCGAGGCGTAGAAGCGACTCGGGCGAATCGAACAGATTCTGCGCGAGCTGTTTCACAAGCTCCGTCTTTCCGACGCCGGTAGGTCCGGCGAAGATGAACGAAACGGGCTTGCGTTTGACGGATATTCCGGCATATTTGCGCTTGATCGCACGTACGACGGCTGAGATCGCCTCGTCCTGACCGATGATCCTCTTGCGGAGATTCGCCTCGAGCGCCTCAACGCGCTCAAAATCGTCCGCCGTGACGTTCCCGGTCGGAATGCCGGTCCAGATCTCGATCACGCGCGCAAGATCGGCTTCGGTAAGATACACGTGGTTTCTCTGATCCGACAGACCGTCAAGCTGTCCTTTTAGCCTCAGCTCGTCGCTTTTCAGAGTAGCAAGCTCCTCGTAACGGCGGCTGACGGCGTCCTCCTCCTGCGGGGCGGGCGCGGCTTCAAGCGCTTCGCGCGCTTTTATCACGGCGGCGAGATCATCCTGCTTTTTGGCGTACTCGTCGATAACGGGCGTGTTGATCGCCACGTAGGAAGCCGCCTCGTCTATCAGGTCTATCGCCTTGTCCGGCAGAAATCTGTCTGTTATATACCTCTCGGAGAGCTTAACGGCTTTTTCCGCAAGCTCGTCCGTTATGATCACTCCGTGATATTTTTCATAGTATTCTTTGATGCCTTTTATGATCTCGACGGTATCGGAGATCGACGGTTCGGCGACGACTATCGGCTGGAAGCGGCGTTCGAGCGCGGAATCCTTTTCTATATACTTGCGGTATTCTCCGAGCGTAGTAGCGCCGATGACCTGTATCTCCCCGCGTGACAGCGCCGGCTTCAGTATATTCGCGGCGTTCATGCTGCCCTCGGCGTCGCCCGCGCCGACGATGGAATGGACCTCGTCTATCACGAGGATAATATTCCCCTCGCGCTTTATCTCCTCTATCAGCCCCTTCATCCTGCCCTCGAACTGTCCGCGGAACTGCGTTCCGGCGACGAGAGCCGTGAGGTCGAGCACGAAGACCTCCTTGTTTTTCAGCTTGTACGGGACCTCGCCCGAGGCTATTCTCAGAGCCAAAGCGTCCGCGAGCGCTGTCTTGCCTACGCCCGGCTCGCCTATGAGACACGGGTTGTTTTTCTGACGGCGCATAAGGATCTGTATCATTCTCGCAAGCTCCTTTTCGCGGCCGATGATCCTGTCAAGTCTGCCTTCGCGCGCCGCGGTCGTCAGATCCTTGCAGTAATCGTTGAGGAATTTGCGTTTATTCTGCTTTTTGTCAGCCGTCTTTTTCTGAGTCTGACCGTTTTTTTCGCGGTTCTTGCCGGAAAGCTCGTCCGAAAGGCGTCCGAATATGGATTTGAGATCTATCGCCGGAGCGTTGTTCTCCTCGTCGTCGCCCATGGAAGGCTCGGGCTCGCCGTCGTCGTTCTGTTCGACCAGAGCGTCTATCTCGTTTTCGACGTCGTTCACGTCGTCCATGCTGACGCCCATGTTCTGAAGTATGTTGTTGACGGGCAGTCCGAGATCCTTCGCGCAGTTGAGGCAAAGTCCTTCGTTTTTCGTTTCGTTGTTTTCCATTCTCGTCACAAAGACAACCGCAGGTCTTTTGTGACATCTGCTGCACATTTGCATTTGTAATCTCCTATATCAGTATCGGGGGGGTTATTTCAGAGCTTTTATTATGTTGTTGAAATCGAGCGCGCCGCGCAGGGCGTTGAGGTAGTACGTCAGATTGAGGATTATCGACCTCTCGAACAGATCCTCCGGGAACACCTTCGGCGCCATTATCGTAAGATACGGCAGTCCGAGCTTCAGCAGAGCCGACAGGACCCATACGAACAGTATGCCCATCAGCCCTCCGAGTATCAGACCGAGGATCTTGTTGGCTGTTTTTATGACGGGCAGCTTTGCTGCCAGATCCAGCAGATGACGTATCAGCCACAAAAGCAGCATCGAGACGATGAATATCAGTATGAAGCACAGCGCGTACGATATCGCGTACGAAACCGGCGCCGCGATTTTTTCCGTTATACCTTCTACGAGCGTATGCGCGCCCTCGCTGCTCTTTTCGACGGCGGTCTGCTTTATCTGATCGTAATCGGCGCCGAATTTTTCGATGAATTCACGGAAGGCGCTGTTTTCGTCTCCCTCGCCGAACAGCTTTTCCGCTCCGCCGCCGTTCTCCATCCCTTCGAGCATATGCTCGGTATACGATGAGATCTTTCCGTAAAAGACGTGTTCGTTCACGTACGGAGCGACGCGCGGCGTCACGAAGAACGCGACGAAGAAAGCGATGACCCACGAAAGCAGCCGGAGCGCGCTGTCGATGAAACCGCGTTTCCAGCCCACTATCAGGCATACGGCGAATACCGCCGCAAGCACTATATCAACGATTATATACATTCAAACACCACCTTATCTGATTTCTTTGAAACCGTCGTACACGGAGACCGGGGCGGCGCTGCTCGCCGTGGCGAAAAGCACTATCTCGTTATCGGGGAACACAAGCCCCTTGACCTCGTAGCCGGTATCCGCTCTGTATGTTTTTTCGGTATTTATCTCGTAACGCTCGACGCATCCGGTATACAGACCGTAAACGTTTCCGCCGTGCACGTAAAGCGCCGACATATCGGAGCTCGACTGCCCTTTGTGGATTAGCGTCCCGGTCTTGTCGAAGATCATAAGCTCCGAATCCGCGCCCGCGCCTTCTGACGAGAGCAGGATCGCCGTATAGCCGTCGCCGCAGGCGAATCTGCGGCAAACTCTGCCGTAGAATCCGTATTCCGCAACAAGCTCGTCGCCGGAGAAGAACAGCACTGTATCCGTGCAGAGCACGGCTGTCATATTGCTGTCGCTTTTAAGCATCGTAAGCGGCATTACGGAAGGCGACGACCATACGGTCTTCACCTCGCCTGATCTTATGTTTCCTTTCAGTATCTCGGCATAGTACCGCCCGGATCTTGTGCTTCCGGCGCAGAGCACGACCGACCCGTCGTTATACAGATGCGCGTCGAAAATATACCTGTCGTTGCTCTGATACGTGTATACCTGCTTCATGTCCTTATTATATACTGACACGACGCTTTTGTATTCCGCGTCACGGGTGACGATGAGATAATATCCGTCGTCGTTCATATCGGCGTCGGATATCGGATACTGCAGCGACTCCGAATGAAGCTCGGAAAACGTGTTGAAAATCGCGTACTGGGTATTTGACAGATCGTATACCAGCATATATTTCCCGCTCGTGACGAGACGCGGTTTAACATATTTGAGCGCGGTTTTCTGCACCTGCTTGCCCGCCATGTCGATCACCTCGACGGCTCCGCGGCTGACGCAGACGAAATCGTCACGGTAGACGGCGTAGCTCTGCTCCATATCCGCAACGTAGTATATTTCTCCGTATTCCTCTATCCCCGTCGGGATCTTCAGATTCATGTCTTTTAAGATATATCTGAAATTTTCGACGTTGATCTCGGACGAATATACGAACGTCATGGTCATGAAGAACAGGAAAAACACGGTGATGACGACGTACTTGACAAGACCGACAAAGACGGATATGCGTTTATACCGCTTGTTCGGCTGTCTGTTCTCGCCCTCTCCGTAAACGCTTTCTATGCGTTCTCCGCCGCGTTCACCCGTCCTGTTTACCGATACGGGGTCCGTGTCGTAATTGAGTTTTGGTTTTTTCTTTTTGAAGATCGAACTCATTTAAGCGCTACCCTCGAAAGATACAATCCGTCCGGCGGCACGGTTATGCCGGCGGCGGTCCTGTTTTTTGCGTCTATTATCGCCGGGATCGAGCCTTTGCCGAGTTTTCCCTCGGATATGCAGAGCAGCGTTCCCGTCATTATCCTTACCATATTGTACAGGAATCCGTCCGCGCACACGGAGAATATCACGTCGTCGCCCTCGCGTCTGACAGACGCCGAATAAACGGTCCTGACGGTGCTGACGACGTCTGATCCCGTCGCCATGAACGACTTGAAATCGTGTTCCCCGATATAATCGCGCGCCTCTGCATCGAGCATCGCCTCGTCAAGGCGGTACTTGTACGGAAGCTTGAGCTTGTGTGAAAACGGATCCTTTTCCGGTCTGTTGTATATAACGTATTCGTATTCCTTATACGAAGTTTCGAACCTCGGATTATAGCCCTCGCGCACGGTTTCAGCGTTTTTGATCGCTATATCGTAAGGCAAAAGGCAATTCATTGCGTCCGGTATACGGTCCGTCGGAACGAGATTTCCGCCGTCCGGCACGTGCACGGACGCGAAAAACTGTCTTGCGTGGACGCCGGCGTCTGTCCTGCTGCAGCCCTGTATCTTACACGGCAAACCGAACAGCAGCTTTGACGCGCGCGTAAGCTCGCCCGCCACGGTTTTGGCGTTGTTCTGGATCTGAAAGCCGCTGTACGCGGCGCCGGAATATGACAGCTCCAACAGATACGTCATTTTATGAAAACTCCCTTTATGACGTCAAGCGTCAGAGGATTGCAGATTATGCACAGCGCGAGGACCGCCGCCGACGCGACGAGCCACACAACGTCGGAAAATTTCATCTTCATCCGGTTCAGCTTCGTTCTGCCGCTGCCGCCTCTGTATCCGCGGCAGATCATCGCGTCCGCAAGCTCTATCGCGTGGCGTATAGCCGAGGCGAGCAGAGGCACGAAAACCGCAAGCAGCGATCTTGCGCGTTTCAGCAGGCTTCCCGTTGAAAAATCGGTCCCGCGCGCCTTCTGCGCCGCCATAATCTTCTCCGTTTCTTCAAGCAGAGTCGGTATGAAGCGGAGCGCGATGGACATCACGAGCGCGAAATCGTGTATCGGAACGCCGATTTTCGCAAGCGGCTTCAGAAGCTCCTCGAGTCCGTCCGTCAGCGCGATGGGCGATGTGGTGTAGGACATGAGGACAGACGTCGTCGTGATGAGAACGATAACGCGGATGAACATCTTTATCGCGTATATGATACCGTTCGTATAAATCTTTATTATCCACCATTCGAATATGAGATCTCCCGTTTTTGTGAAGAAGATCTGGAAAAACGTGGTGAATATGAGTATGAAAACGATGGGCTTCATCGCCTTCAGAAGAGTTTTGAACGATATGCGGGAAAGCGCGAACAGCACCGCCGCCGAAATGAACAGCACGGCAAACGACAGTCCGCTTGAAGCGACGAAGGTGGCGACGATGAAGATCACCGTCATCAGAAGCTTCATTCTCGGGTCTATACGGTGGATCGGCGAGTTTCCGGGAAAGTACTGACCGAGGGTTATGTCACGGATCATTTTTTACCCTCCCCGTCAAGCATTTTCATTATATCCTCGAACGCCGCGCCTACGGTATAAAGCGGACGTTCGAAGTTTACTCCGAGCATCTGAGCGCGGTACATCAGCTTCGTTATCTGCGGCACGGACAGACCTATATCCTTCAGCGCGTGCGGATCGGCGAATATCTCGGCTTTCGTGCCGTATTTATAAACGCCGTGACGGTCAAGTACTATGATCTTGTCGCAGTATTTCGCCATATCCTCCATACTGTGGCTGATAATGACGACGGATATACCTTTTTCGCGCTGGTATTTTTTGATCTTTGTAAGAATATCGTCTCTGCCCTGCGGATCGAGTCCCGCGGCGGGCTCGTCAAGGATCAGATATTTCGGCTCCATTGCGACGATACCGGCGATCGCCGCGCGTCTTCTCTGCCCGCCCGAAATATCGAACGGGGATTTTTCAAGCGAGGCTTCGTCAAGCCCCACGAATTTCGCGGCGTCGGCGACGCGGCGCGCGATCTCACCGTCGTCAAGTCCCATATTTTTCGGACCGTACGCGATGTCGTGACCGACCGTGTCCTCGAAAAGCTGATATTCCGGGTACTGGAACACAAGACCGACGCGGAAAAAGTTTTCCTTTTTCTTCTTTTTGTCGGCGTTTATATCCTCTCCGTCGACGAAGACCTTGCCTGACGTCGGTTTGTACAGACCGTTGCAAAGCTGGGCGATCGTCGATTTTCCGCTTCCCGTCTGACCTATCAGTCCCGTTATCATGTTTTCCTCGATCGTAAGATCGAGCCCGTCGAGTGCTTTATGCTCGAAAGGCGTGTTTTCACCGTAAACGTACGTTACGTTATCGAATATTATAGGCAAAGCTTACCTCTTTATCCTGAGCAGATTTGCAAGGGCTTGCGCGCCCTCGTCGGTGTGGAGCGGCAGTTCTCCGTCATACCGTCCGGCTTTTTTGAGCTCGTAAAACAACTCTGTTACCTGCGGTACGTCAAGGCTGACGGAATGAAGCGCCTCGACCTGTGAAAAAATCTCTTCGGGCGTCCCGTCCATGAACACGCCGCCGTGATCGAGCACAATGACGCGGTCCGCGTCCGTCGCCTCGTTCATATAATGCGTTATCGTTATTATCGTCACGTCGCCGCGCTTATGAAGCTCGTCGATCGTCTTCATTATCGCGTCTCTGCCCTGCGGGTCGAGCATCGCGGTGGATTCGTCGAAAATTATGCATTCCGGCTGCATTGCAAGCACGCCGGCTACGGCTATCCTCTGCTTCTGCCCGCCGGACAGTCGGTGCGGCGCCGATTTCTCGTGCCCCTCCATGCCGACGGCAGCCAGAGTTTCCGTTACGATCCTGCGTATCTCAGCCGGATCCTTGCCGAGGTTTTCAGGTCCGAACGCGACGTCCTCCTCGACAGTCGTGGCGACGATCTGGTTGTCCGGATTCTGGTGTACCATACCGATCCGGCACTGGATGTCGTACGCGTCGTCGTCTGTCATCTCGCCGGTGATCTCCTTGCCGAGCACGCGGATCGTTCCGTCTATCTGTCCGTCGTCGCGCGTGAGCACCATGTTGATAAGCTTCGCAAGGGTCGATTTTCCGGAGCCGTTGTGTCCTAAGATCGCCGTATACGTTCCGCGTCCGAACGAAAGATTTATATCGTGCAGAGCCGGATAGAGGTTGCCCTCAGAATCTCTGTATGAAAAGTTCAGGTCTTTTATTTCGATTATATTTTCCATTTCAATGCTCCGAATACCATCTGGCGGCGGAACCGCACGGTAAAACTATTTTCTTGGCGCTTACCGGCAAGCCGACCTCGCCGCATTCGAACACGCCGCCCTTATCCGCCAGATGGAGCCTCAGAAGGCATTCCATCGCGGAGGCGGAGAGCCCCGTGGTGTAGGAATTCAGCAAAAAGAACAGCGGATGCTCCGACAGAAGCCCGGCGCACAGCCCGACAAGCTCGTCGATGCACTCCTCAAGCTTCCACGTCTCGCCGCCGGGTCCTCTGCCGTATGACGGAGGATCCATTATTATCCCGTCGTACCTGTTTCCGCGTCTTATCTCGCGCAAAACGAATTTTTTGCAGTCGTCAACGATATATCTGATACGCGCGTCGGACAGTCCCGAAAGCGCCGCGTTCTGCTTCGCCTGCGCGACGATACCCTTCGCCGCGTCAACGTGGACGACCTCCGCCCCGGCTTTCGCCGCGGCGACCGTTGCGCCGCCCGTATAAGCGAAGAGATTGAGCACGGAGACCGGACGTCCGGCTTTTCTTATGAGAGACGAGAACCAGTCCCAGTTCACCGCCTGCTCCGGGAAAAGTCCCGTGTGCTTGAAGCTCATCGGATGGATGAGAAACCGCAGATCCGAGTAGGAAACGTTCCATTGCTCCGGCATCTCGTTTTTTATCCAGCTGCCGCCGCCGGACGGAGAACGCTTATAAACTCCCTCCGCTCGCTTCCACAGCGCGCTATCCTGCTTGTTCTGCCAGATGACCTGCGGATCCGGGCGTATCATCACGACGTCGCCCCACCGCTCGAGCCTCTGCCCGTCCGAGCAGTCTATAAGCTCGTAATCCTTCCATTTATCAGCTGTAAAAATCATTGATCTTCCCCGTCGAACGCGGTCACCTGACCGCTCTTTTTGTCTTCTTTATTCATCGGAATGCCCATGTGATCGTACGCGAGATAAGTGCAGCAGCGTCCGCGCGGCGTGCGCGAGATGAATCCGATCTGTAACAGATACGGCTCGTACACGTCCTCGAGCGTGATCGCCTCCTCGCCGATCGTTGCGGCGAGAGTCTCCATACCTACGGGACCTCCGCCGTAGAATTTTATGATCGTTGTGAGCATCCTTCTGTCTATGCTGTCGAGCCCGAGCTCGTCAATATCGAGCTTTTGCAGGGCGTAACGCGTTATATCGAGATCTATCGTTCCGTCGCCCTTGATCTGCGCGTAATCGCGGACGCGTTTCAGCAGTCTGTTCGCTATTCTCGGCGTCCCGCGCGAGCGTGACGCAAGCTCGAGCGCTCCCTCGTCGTCTATCTGTATCCCCAGTATATCCGCGCTGCGCTTTATTATGAGCGACAGCTCCTCGGGCTTGTACAGCTCGAGCCTCATTATATGTCCGAATCTCGCCCTCAGAGGCTGCGTCAGCTGACCGGCGCGCGTCGTCGCGCCGACGAGCGTGAAGCTTTTCAGCGGCATGCGGATGCTTCTCGCCGACGGACCTTTACCGATGAAAATATCTATCACCTTGTCTTCCATCGCGGAATACAGCATTTCGACGACAGTCTTCGGCAGTCTGTGTATCTCGTCTATGAAAAGCACGTCTCCCTGACCGAGATTGGTCAGAAGCGCAAGAAGATCGCCCTGTTTCTCGATCGCGGGTCCGCTCGTGATCTGTATATTCGTCCCCATTTCGTTCGCTATGATCTGCGAAAGCGTTGTTTTTCCGAGTCCGGGAGGTCCGAAAAGCAGAACGTGTTCAAGCGCCTCGCCCCTGAGCTTTGCGGCGTCGATCGCCACGCGGAGCTGTTCCTTTACCGGCTCCTGACCGGTGAAGTCCTCAAGCCGTTCAGGGCGCAGAGATACTTCCGTATTCTCTTCCTCCTCCGTCTGCTCGGCGGACGTCAGTCTGTCGGCGACGAACTCTTCTCCGAAATCTTCAAAATCAGTCATATCTTCCTCAATTCATGCGTTTCAGCGCTTCGCGGATTATATCCTCGGCGCTCATACCGGATATTTTCATAGCTCCTATGATCTTCGTAACGTCATTCTTTACGTATCCGAGCGAAACGAGCGCTTCAATCGCGTCCGCCGCAGCCGCGCCTCCGGGCGCGGGCGCTGATTCGGTCACCGGCGCTTTGTAGGCTTCGAGCTTATCCTTGAGTTTGAGAATGATAAGCTGCGCCGT
Organism: uncultured Ruminococcus sp.; assembly: GCA_902762505.1. Classification (GTDB taxonomy): domain Bacteria; phylum Bacillota; class Clostridia; order Oscillospirales; family CAG-272; genus UBA1248. The sequence continues at coordinate 32,770 of CACWOQ010000041.1, forward strand.
CTTTCCGCCAACGCCCTGTGCTTTTGAGATGGCGCGGCTGTCGTCCGAGGCGACCGCTCTCTGAAGCTGCGCGGGCGTCATGATCGACAGCACGGCAAGCGCCGCCTTCGGTCCGACGCCGGATATCGACGTCAGCATTTTGTAAACGTCAAGCTCGTCAGTGTCGCCGAAGCCGTAAAGCTCGATCCCGTTTTCGGAGACCGACAGATAAGTATAAAGCTTTGCTCTGTCCTTGCCCGCAAGCGACGCGAACGTGTTGTATGACACGGTCATTTTATAAGCCACGCCGCCCACGTCGATCACGGCGACCGACGGCTCCGCGTATACCACGTTTCCTTCGATATAGTAAAACATAACCCACCTTAAAGCAATTTCTTTTTCTTCTGATTGTAAAAGTCGCGCAAGACCGATCCGCTCGCGTGTCCGTGGCAGATTGCTATCGCAAGAGCGTCCGACGTATCGTCGAGCTTAGGCGATTTTTTAAGATCGAGCAGTATATTCGTCATCGTTATGACCTGCTTTTTGTCAGCGCGTCCGTATCCGACGACGGCCTGCTTGACCTGAAGCGGAGTGTATTCATACAGCGGAACGTTGTTTTTGATACCGCAAAGCATAATAACGCCCCTCGCCTCGGCGACGGCTATCGCCGTCTTCTGGTTCGTGTTGAAGAACAGCTCCTCTATCGCGATATCGTCCGGCTTGTATTTTTTTATTATTCCGTCAAGTCCGTCGTATATCTGTATGAGCCTTTGCTCCACGTCGATACCCGCGGGCGTTGTGATCGCACCGTACGCCACAGGTCTGAACTTTTCATTCACGTATTCCACGACTCCCCAGCCGACTATCGCAAGCCCGGGGTCGATACCGAGTATGTACATATACTTACTCCATTTTAGTTATTACGGTATTATACCATACCGCATAGGCTTATATCAAACAGTTTTTGTGAATTTTAATATAATAAAGCCGCATCGTGCTGCGACGCGGCTTACGTTCTGTGTATTTTTTTCCTGATTTGCTCATCCGACGAAAAAACCGCCGTTTTCACAGCGGTTTTGGCGTTTTGTCAGTCTTTCTTTTCTTCCTTGGGCTGCTCTTTCTTCTCGTAGCCTACGAATTTGACGACTGCCAT
>CACWOQ010000041.1:33923-42621 GCA_902762505.1 uncultured Ruminococcus sp.
TTGACGACTGCCATCTCGGCTCCGTCACCGCGGCGGGGTCCGAGCTTGTATATCGCGGTGTAACCGCCGGTGCGGTCCGCGAAGAACGGCGCCATCTCGTCAAAGAGCTTGAATACTGCGGATTCCTTCGTCAGGAATTCATATGCGGAACGGCGTGACGCAAGCGTATTCTTTTTGCCTAAAGTTATCATTTTCTCGGCAAGAGGTGCTACCTCTTTTGCGCGGGTAAGTGTTGTTTCAATCTGGCCGTTTTCGATCAGCAGAGTGACCATGCCGCGGAGCATGAGCATTCTGTGAGCGGTAGGTCTGCCTAACTTTCTTGTGCCGGGCATTTAGATTATCCTCCTTATGTCAGCTCATTCCTCGGTCTTTTTGAGACTGAGTCCGAGCTCGTTCAGTTTGGCGATTACCTCTTCAAGCGACTTCTTGCCGAGGTTTCTCACCTTGATCATATCTTCTTCTGTCCTGTTTGTCAGATCCTCTACGGTATGGATGTCGGCACGCTTCAAGCAGTTGAAGCTTCTGACCGACATGTCAAGTTCCTCAATGGTCATCTCAAGTATCTTGTCTCTCTGAGTTTCCTTGCTGTCTACCATGATCTCAGCATTCTTTGCTTCGTCAGACAGGTTGACGAACAGGTTGAGATGCTCGTTGAGAATCTTGGCGGCAAGCGACACGGCTTCCTTTGCGGATATCGTGCCGTTTGTTTCCACATTCAGCGTGAGCCTGTCGTAATCCGTAACTCCGGAATTTCCTACGCGGATGCTCTCCGGTATGAAATTGACGCTCTTGACGGGCGTATATATGGAGTCTGTGTAGATAACGCCGAGCTGCTGAGTCGCATTGATCTCTTTATTCTTATCCTGCTGGACGTATCCTCTGCCGTGATCAAACGTGATCTCCATAAAGAAGCTCGTGTTCTCGGACAGCGTGCAGATATGCAGGTCGGGATTAAGGATCTCTATATCGGAATCGGGGGCGATATCGCCGGCTTTTACTTCGCAGGGACCGGTTGCGCTTATCATAACGGTCTTCTGTCCTTCGACGTACAGCTTTGCGATGATACCCTTGACGTTGAGCACTATCTCACACACGTCCTCTTTGACGCCGGGGATCGTGGATATCTCGTGGATAACGTCTCTGATCTTTATATATATCGGAGCAACGCCCGGAAGAGAGCTCATAAGGACTCTGCGCAGGGAGTTGCCGAGCGTCGTTGCGTAGCCTCTCTCAAGCGGCTCTACAACGAACGTACCGATCCTCTCATCCTCGCTCTCAGGTAAAGAGATCTGCGGTTTTTGGATTTCTAACATATAGCGTACCTCCTAAATAACAATAAAGTAAACATTGTGTGATCCGGTAGTTTACATAACGGCGCATCAGTACGGCTTCCCGCAGCTTTATGCGCCGACGGGAGGTCTTTATTACTTCGAATAAAGCTCGACGATGAGGTGCTCTTCCACGGGGAAGTCGATGTCTTCGCGGAGCGGGAGTCTTACGACCTTGCCCTTGAAGGCTTCTTTATCACGTTCGAGCCAGGCGGGAGTCTCGGTTATGAGCATATCGGCGTCGTTCAGTCTCGTGAAGACGACGGAGGTACGGCTGCTTTCCTTGACTTCTATCTCATCACCGACGTTAACGATATAAGAGGGGATGTTGACCTTCTTGCCGTTTACGGTGAAGTGACCGTGGTTGACGAGCTGACGGGCTTCGCGGCGGGTCGCTGCCAGACCGAGACGGAATACTACGTTGTCAAGACGGCGCTCGATGTAGGTGAGCAGGTTCTCACCGGTCTTACCGGGCATCTTGGAAACCTTGTTGTAGTATATATGGAACTGTTTTTCGAGTATGCCGTAGATGAATTTGACCTTCTGCTTCTCAACGAGCTGCAGGCCGTATTCACTCTGTTTCTTTTTCATCTTGTTCTGGCTGTTACGGTTCGTGTTCTTCTTGTTGTAGCCGAGAACTGCGGGAGATACGCCGAGTGCTTTGCAGCGCTTTGCAATGGGCGTTTTATTCTTTGCCATTATCTGTTTCCTCCTTGTTAATTATACACGTCTTCTCTTGGGAGGACGGCATCCGTTGTGAGGTATGGGCGTTACGTCACGCAGCCATTCGATCTGCAGACCTGCGGTCTGAAGAGCGCGGATCGCGGCTTCTTTGCCCTGTCCGGGACCCTTTACGTAGACGTCGATCGTCTTCATGCCGTGATCTATAGCTACCTTTGCGGCGGCTTCAGCGGTCATCTGAGCAGCGTAAGGAGTCGCTTTTCTGCTGCCCTTGTATCCGAGCTCGCCGGCGGATGCCCACGAGACGGTATTACCGGCTCTGTCAGTGATGGTAACTATCGTGTTATTGAACGTAGAATGTACGTGTGCGGCGCCGTTCGGAACATTTTTACGCTCGCGGCGCTTCTTCGTGACCTTCTTGCTTTTAACTACTTTTGCCATGCTTAGATATCACTCCTTATTTCTTCTTGTTCGCAACCGTCTTAGCGCGGCCTTTTCTCGTTCTTGCGTTCGTCTTGGTTCTCTGACCTCTTACGGGCAGACCTTTTCTGTGTCTTACGCCTCTGTAGCAGCCGATCTCAACGAGTCTCTTTATATCGAGCGCGACTTCACGGCGGAGATCACCTTCGACCTGATGATGGTTTTCGATCTCTTCACGGAGCTTCGCGACGTCTTCCTCGGTAAGATCTTTGCATCTTGTGTCGGGGTCGATACCGGTTTTTGCAAGTATTTTGTTTGAGGTGGTTCTGCCTATGCCGTAGATATAGGTAAGGCCGATCTCAACTCTTTTTGCGTTGGGTATATCTACACCAGCTATACGTGCCATTTAATCCGTTCCTCCTGTTTTTTAACCCTGTCTCTGCTTATGCTTCGGGTTTTCGCATATGACCATTACGCGGCCTTTTCTTTTTATGATCTTGCACTTTTCGCAGATCTTTTTAACGGAAGGTTTAACTTTCACTTTGTATTACCTGTCCTTTCAGTATTATGATTTATATTATTTGGATCTCCAGGTGATGCGTCCCTTCGAGAGGTCATAAATCGAAACCTCAACGTGGACCTTATCGCCTACCAATACTTTTATGCTGTTAAGCCTGAGTCTGCCGGATATGCTCGCGGTCACGACGTGACCGTTCGTGAGTCTGACCTTGAAGGTCGCGTTCGGCAGAGCTTCTATGACCTGACCGTCAAATTCGACAACATCGTCTTTTGGCAAATCTAATCCTCCTTATGATTCATATGAATTCTCAAATCGCGGGTATTCTGAAATCAGTTTGGCTATCTGCCCGTCGCTCGCGGTGACTTTGCCCTGCCGGATGAACTCATCCGGTATGCGCTGCCCCGTAAGCAGCAGATGTCTTACGTTTTTTCTTTTAGGATCGGACAACGTCCGTCTTGTCCCGTCGCTGACGGTGACGAACATTCCGTCCTCTTTTCCGGTTATGACGTAGAGCGTTCCCTCGTCCCTGCCGGATACTGACCGGGCGATCTGCCCGATCAAATCCTCATCATCCTTTGAATCGGACCATCCTTTTGTGAATATCCGCCTCAAGGGGCGCCAGATCTTCATTATATTTCCTTAGATCTTCGTAAGCAGTTCGGGCTCGCCTTCGGTCACAAGAACTGTGTGTTCATAGTGACTTGCAAGCTTGCCGTCAACGGTTGTGACGAGCCAGCCGTCCCGACCGACCTTCACCTCATAGGATCCGGCGGTTATCATCGGCTCGATCGCTATCGTCATATTCTTGTAAAGCCTCAGGCCGTGACCGGCACGACCGAAATTCGGTACTTCGGGATCCTCGTGAAGATCGCGTCCGACGCCGTGTCCGACGTAGTTGCGTACCACTCCGTACCCCTGTGACTCGGCGTACTGCTGTATCGCCGCGCCTATATCTCCGAGACGGTTCCCCGCCACCGCCTGTGCGGCGCCGAGATAGAACGATCTCTCCGTCGCCTCTATCAGTCGCTTAGCCTCTTCACTGACGTTGCCGCACATGAACGTGCAGCAGCTGTCTCCGTTGTAGCCGCGGTATTTAGCGCCGACGTCGATACTCACGATATCACCGTTATGGATTATTCTGTCCTTTGACGGGATACCGTGGATAACCTCGTCGTTTATACTGATGCAGGCTGATCCGGGAAATCCGCCGTAGCCCAGGAAAGAGGGCGTCGCACCGCATTTTTCAATGTGGTGGCGGATGATGTCGTCGATATGCTTCGTACTGACACCGTCCTTTACGGCTTCACCTCCGAGATATATCGCCTCGCCGGTTATTCTGCCGGCGATGCGCATTACCTCTATTGCTTTTTCACCTTTGATCTGTATCATATTATTTGCCGAAAGCTGTTTCTAACTGTTGTCTGACCAATGCTGTGGTATCATCCAGGATCTCCTGACCCTGTACTTCAACGCATTTGCCCTTGCCCTTGTAGAAATCCTTCAAAGGCTCGGTGCGCTCGTGATACACGGCAAGACGTTCAAGCACCACCTCGGGCTTATCGTCCGAGCGGATAACAAGCCGTTTTCCGCATTTGTCGCATTTGGTCTTTTTTGCAGACGGTTTGTAGACTAAGTGGTAGGAAGCGCCGCAGGCGGGGCAGACCCTTCTGCCGCTCATCCTCTTCACTATGTCCTCATCCGCTACCTCGATCGAGATAACGAGGTCAATGTCTACGCCCATCTGATCGAGCGCCTCGGCCTGCGCCACCGTTCTGGGAAATCCGTCGAGGATGAAGCCTTTTTTGCAGTCATCCTCGGCGAGGCGTTCCTTGATGATGCCGATGACGACACCGTCGGGAACAAGTTCTCCCTTCTCGGTGTAAGCTTTAGCGGCAAGCCCCATTTCGGTGCCGTTCGCTATCGCTTCTCTTATTATCGCGCCGGTCGAGATCGCGGGGATCCCGTAATGCTCCGAGACTATCTCGGACTGGGTCCCTTTGCCGGCTCCGGGGGCTCCGAGAAAAATTATCCTCATGGGTTACCCCTTATTTTCTCTTACCGCGGAATATACCGCCGGACGAACCGGGGCGACGGTAAGTCGTGAGCTGAGCTTCGAGCTCGCGGACCGTTTCAAGCGCAACGCCGACGACTATAAGGATCGACGTACCGCCGAAAGCGACTATACCGAGGCTGTTGCCCATCGTCGCGTTGATGATCAGCGGGATGATGGCTACAAGGCTCAGGAACAGAGCGCCGAGCAGCGTGATACGGTTCGTGACTCTCTTGATGAAGTTGGCGGTAGGCGCGCCCGGTCTGATACCGAGAACGAAGCCGCCGTTCTTCTTGAGGTTGTTCGCGATCTCGGTCGGATCGAACGAGATGGCGATATAGAAGTACGCGAACGCTATGATGAGCACGAAGAAGATGATCATGTAGATCGGGCTTGTGTAAGAGAACCATCTGTTGGTGAAGGTGTACCACCATTCGGAGAAGGTGCTTACGGTGTACTTGCCGGTGGCGAAGCCTTCGGGAGCTTTACCGGGGGCGAGCAGTGCTATCGTAGCGGGGATAGAGACGATCGACTGGGCGAAGATGATCGGCATAACGCCGGACATATTCAGCTTGATCGGCAGGTCGGAATCCTGTCCGCCGTACATTTTTCTGCCCTGGATGCGCTTCGCATAGGATACCTTGATGCGGCGCTCCGCTTCTGTCATATGGACGATGAAGGTGATCGCTGCGAGGTAGAACACTATTACGAGGACTGCAACAAGGATGAACAGCCACATGGGCATTGCGTCAGCCGCGGTCAGTTCGGAGCTGAACTGCTCGGGGTGACGGTTTCTGATATAGAACGTCTGGACCATTCTCGGAATACCCGAAAGGATATTGATGAAGAGTATGATCGAGATACCGTTGCCTATACCGAAATTGTCTATCTTTTCGCCGAGCCACATGATCAGGCAGGCGCCTGCGCAGTAGCACGCGATCATTACGATCGCCACAGCCCACGTATTGAGCGTGCTGTTGGAGAAAAGCTTTACGTCGATTATGGCGCCGTTCGATTTCAGATACTGATAATATCCGAAAGCGGTGATCAGCGATAAGCCGACCGTCATATAACGGGTTATCTTATCGAGCTTTCTTCTGCCCTCTTCACCGTCCTCCTTCTGCCATTCCTGCCACTTCGGTATCGCTACGCAGAGCAGCTGAACGACTATGGACGCGGTGATGTACGGAGAGATGGAAAGCGCGAACAGCGTTGCCTGCGAGAACGACTCGCCTGCGATGAAGGTGAAGTAGGTCAGAAGCGAGTTGCCCGCGTAACCTACAGCGGCCTGCATTTTCTCCGGTGACGCGAACGGGACCGGTATTACCGAACCCAGACGGTACAGAACGATTATGAACAGAGTGAAGAGTATCTTCTTTCTCAGATCAGGAACGTTCCATGCATCGCGAAGTGTTTTAAACATTATTCAGTGACCTCGGTCTTTCCACCGGCAGCCTCAATCTTTTCCTTTGCCTGGGCGGAGAAGATCGCCGCTTCAACGGTTAAATTCTTGGTCAGCTCACCGATGCCGAGCACTTTGAGACCGTCAAACGGCTTCTTTATGATGCCTGCTTCGATGAGAGCTTCAAGATTGACAACAGAACCGTTCTCAAAAGTCTCGAGTCTTCCGACGTTGATGGTGGCGTAGTGCTTTGCGAAGTGGTTCTTAAAGCCTCTCTTGGGATGACGTCTGTAGAGCGGGAACTGACCGCCTTCGAATCCGGGTCTTACTCCGCCGCCGGATCTGGCATTCTGTCCCTTGTGACCTTTGCCTGCCGTTTTACCGTTACCCGAGCCGGGTCCTCTGCCTTTGCGGTATCTTTCCGCGGCAGATCCTTCTGCGGGTGAAAGTTCATGGAGCTTCATTGGGTTTCCTCCTTATACTCAAATTACGTGTTCTCTCAGTCAACAGCTTCGACTTTGACGAGATGGGAGATCACGTTCAACTTGCCGTCTAAAACAGCAGTCTTTTCAGCGGTGAAGTTATCACCGATCTTGCGCAGACCGAGGGAGGCGGCGGTCGCCTTCTGGTTCGGTTTGCAAGCTATAAGGCTCTTTACGAGTGTTACTTTTATCATTTCCGAAGTCCTCCTTATTTCTTGATCTGAGAAACTTCTTTGCCTCTCATAGCGGCAACTTCCTCTATGGTGCGAAGAGACTTCAGACCCTCAAAGGTAGCCTTGACGACGTTTCCGGGGTTGTTGGAGCGCAGGCACTTGGCTCTGATATCCTTGATACCGACCATGTCTATGACCGCTCTGACGTAGCCGCCGGCGATAACGCCGGTACCTTCGGAAGCCGGCTTCAGCAGGACTCTGCCAGCGCCGAACTCACCGATGACCTCGTGAGGGATGGTTGTACCGTTCATCGAAACGGTGATAAGGTTTTTCTTTGCGTCCTCGATGCTCTTTCTGATAGCCTCGGGAACCTCGGCAGCCTTGCCGAGACCGTAGCCTACGTGGCCGGCGCCGTCACCGACGACCATGATCGCGGTGAATCTCTGGATACGTCCGCCTTTGACCGTCTTGGATACGCGGTTGATCTTGACGAGTCTTTCCTGGAGTTCAAGTGAATTAGGATTTATTTTCTGCTGTACCATATTACCCTCCTCAGAACTTCAGGCCGCCCTCACGGGCACCCTCAGCAAGTTCCTGTACACGGCCGTGATAGATATATCCGCTTCTGTCGAATACGACGTCTGTGATGCCCTTCTCGGCTGCTCTTTCGGCAATCGTCTTGCCGATCTGCTTTGCGGCTTCCTTGTTGCCGCCGTTGCCTGTGAATCCGGCCTCATAAGTGGAGGCGGATACGAGCGTTGTACCGTTGCTGTCATCAATGATCTGAGCACTGATGTTAGCCAGTGAACGGTATACGCAGAGACGAGGTCTCGCCGTAGTTCCGGATATCTTGCCTCTGACTCTCTTGCGTCTCTTGAGACGCTGCTGGTTACTGTCTTTTCTCGATACCATTTCAGTCCGCTCCTTTCATTATTTACCGGTCTTCGGAGTCTTTCTGCGGACGATCTCATCCGTATACTTGACGCCTTTGCCGTGATAAGGCTCCGGAGGACGTTTAGCCCTGATCTCCGCAGCCACCTGACCGACTTCCTGCTTGCTTATGCCGGAAACAACGACGGTGTTGGGGTTGGGAACCTCAAACTTTATCGTATCGGTCTCCTCGAACTTTACGGGGTGGGAGTGACCGAGCGTGAGATCGAGCGTTTTGCCGGTTTTCTGTGCTCTGTAACCGACGCCGACGATCTCGAGAGTCTTGGAATAGCCGTGCGTTACGCCGACTACCATGTTTTCAAGCAGTGCGCGGGTAAGACCGTGCAGAGCTTTGGTCTCTTTTTCGTCATCGGGACGTTTTACGTGGATAACGTTAGCTTCTTTTTCAAGAGTCATCAGCGGGCAGAGAGTGGATACGAGAGTACCCTTCGGTCCCTTAACCGTGACCTTGTTGTTTTCCTCGATGTCAACCGTGACACCTGCGGGTATGATAACGGGCATTCTTCCTATTCTTGACATGGCTGATACCTCCTTACCATACGAACGCGAGGACTTCGCCGCCTATGTTCATGGCTCTGGCCTGTTTGTCGGTCATGATGCCTTTGGACGTGGAGACGATCGCTACGCCGAGTCCGTTCATGACTCTCGGCATATCCTTGCTGTTGGCGTAGATACGCAGACCGGGCTTGGA
>CACWOQ010000042.1 GCA_902762505.1 uncultured Ruminococcus sp.
AGCACCTCGTTAAACGTAAGATGATTGTCAAGCCCTACGGATCTGAGCAGATACACGGGCTCGGTTCCCGTATCGACCGGATAATCGAACGCGACGTTGTATTCGCCGTATTTGCCGTAAAGTCCGAAGGATCCGGCGGCGAGATTGTCGCTGAACGTTACGCGGTAGTCGCAGATCCATTTTCCGTAAAACGCTATTTGTTTCTCGGTAGGATCATTGGCTTTGAACTGAAACTCCGCGTCTATATCAGTCGTCCTGCCGGTCGGCTGATGATCGGCGCCGTAGACCGGGACGTCCTTCGCCGGCGGCGCGACCTCGGTCACCGTCGCCGTGGGGAACGGTATCTCGGGGAATGTATAGGACTTCGTTGCGACGACGTGTACGTTTTTGAGTTCCGCATCGTCCGGCGACCACATAACGAGCTCTACCGTCATCGTCTTTCCGGCGTTCCATATGCTCAGATTGTATACTCCGCAGTTGCCGGATAATCGAACGCGACGTTGAATTCGCCGTATTTGCCGTATAATCCGAAGGATCCGGCGGCGAGATTGTCGCTGAACGTTACGCGGTAATCGCAGATCCATTTTCCGTAATAAGTCTTCTGCGCTTCGGTAGGATCATTGGCTTTGAACCGAAACTCTGCGTCTATATCAGCCGTCCTGCCGGTCGGATTCTGATCGGCACCGTAGACCGGGACTCCCTTCGCGGGCGGCGTGACCTCGGTCACCGTCGCCGTGGGGAACGGCGGAACGCTGTCTGCCGCAAATGCCGGTAAAACCATGCAAAGCGACAGGAGGACCGCAGTCAGAGAGTAAAGTGCTTTTTTGATTCTCATTAATACCTCCTGTATTATGAAAGTTTTTCGTCCGGCGTTCGTCTTAAAACGGATACCGAACAAGTAAAAACCGTATTGCAAAACAGTTGTTTGAATCGGTCGGACACGGCGGAAGCACCGTTTTTGTCCTCATCCGCCTTTTGCAATCAAAACGTTTCGCATTCTATTGTATTATATTATCACAGTTTGTTGCTAAATGCAAGATTTTTTTGCAGAGTTAACAATATGTTTAAAAATTATGCACCGAGCATAATCCCGTTCTTCTTATTTTATCATAACAAAACGTAAAACATTTTTCTTCTTTTGTCCGGATATTCATGCGTAAAACGCCGTTAAACAGCGCCCGGCTCGATATTCCGCGCCTTATGCGTTTGGATTGAAAAAGCAGGCTGATCAGCCTGCTTTTTCACTATTAAAACGTTTCATGCGTCCTGTATGCGCATAAGCGACGACGTCATTTTATCGGAGCGTAATAAATAACGCTCACGGAGCGGCGGTTTTTGAGTGATACGTCAAGTCCGTTTTCTGCCATATATCCGCCGGTCGCCGTAAAGGACTTGTTTTCAAACAGATCCTCAAACGTGTATTCCGTATCCGGGGAAAGTTCCGGAAGAAGGTAGTTTGCGGAATTCACGGGGCAATTTTCACGGCGGAACGATATGACTGCGCCCTCTCCGGTTTCCGGCATATGGAGGCGGTACGCGAACCAGTCGCGGTCGTCCAGCGTTACCGGCGTGAGCTGATAATAATCGCCTTTGAAGAGCTTCCGCACCCTCATCATCACCGAAAACATCTTCCGCAACTCGTCCCCGGTCTTCCCGTCTTCAAGCGCGGCTTCTATCTGCGCCATACGCAGACCGACTCCGGCGGACAGAAAGCTCATAAACGTATATCTGTCTATACTGCCGCGGAATATCGTGCCGTTGAGCGGAACGTACGGCGCGAGCCCGGCCGTCTGCACCTGCATGCCCTCCGGCGAGACGTCCGCGTAGCACAGATAATCCGAGCGGAACAGAGGTATCGCACGGGTATTCGCCTCAAAATCAAGGCGTCTGCCTCCCGATGCGCAGTTATCTATGATAAGCTCCGGAAAACGCTCGTGCAGCGTATCCCAGAGGCGGTAAAAATTCTCTACGCAGCGTATCTCCGTTATGCCGCGGCGATCCGGTTCATCCTTTTCGCGCCAAGAATCAAGAGGTCCGGTATTGTAGTCGATACGCAGAATATCGATCCCGTAATCCCTTATCCGCTCCGATATCATTTCAAGCGCCCACTCATACGCGCCGGGGTCGCCGATATTCAGCATTTTTGAATTCGCGTCCACCTTCACGTTCATATAATACTCCGGATGAGCGTTGTATGCAGGCGAGCCGACCACGGCGCGGTCCGGCTCGAGCCAAAGCACGAAGCGCATCCCGTTTTTCCGCGAATAGTCCGAGACCTCGCGCATACCGTTCGGATAACGCGAAGCGTCCGGGTCGTACCAGCCGACGTAATACGCCCAGTCGACCGTGCGTTTATCTGCGCAGCGCGTACCGGCGGGACCGTACCAGCCGGCGTCGACCCAGTACGTGTCGAGCGGCAGTCCCGTCGCTTTTATTTTATCTATCTCCTCCATGTTGCGCGCTGCGTAATGCCCCCACGAGCAGACCGGCAGCGGCGGATCGACGGTTTCGCCGTTGACGCGCGGCGTATGATATTTCAGCATGAACCTGCGTATCATACGCTCGGACGTATCGACCTTACCGTCCCAGAAGATCATGAGTATACGCGCGGTGCGTATTTTCTCGCCCGGATGAAGCACCGTGCACAGCTCCGCCATACCGCCCGACAGTCTGAAGCAGTCGGGTCCCGCCGGAGTCTCCTTCTGACGCACCGTTACGGAAAACCGCCACTGCCCCGACCAGCCGATAGCGGTGAAAACGCCGCGGTCGAGCGTCTGCAGATTGAAATACGGGAAAGCGCCCGACGACCCGGAGGTCGGTCTTCCTCCGACGCAATCGAAATCGAGCCGTTCCGTGATCGAGATATGATGCAGTATCTCTTTATGCGGCATGAAATCATCCGCCTTGCAGTCCGATCCGTTGGCGTAATACAGTATATTGTCAAGTCCGCCGTACTGCTCTGTCCCCGCCGTTCTGAACGGCGCGGCTTCAACGAACGCGTCGACAGCGTAAACGTCCTTTATCGGTCCGCTGTCTGTATCCGCCGTGTTTTCGAACGTGAGCAGCCATTCCACAGCCGGGAAATCCTCAAAGGCGCGTATCGTCACCTCCGCGCAAAGTCCGTCCGGCGACGTATAGCGAACGCCTTCCCCCGTTTTTTCAAACGCCCAGTCCTTCAAAAACTCCCGGGAATCCTTTTTTCGGTATGTGAACGAAAACGGCACCGTCTCCGATGCGGCGAAAGCGCTGCGCGCAAACTCTGCGGCGCGTACTTCCGCTGTCTTATCTCTGTCGTATGCGATCATGGCGTCGGTCTCCTTTTTACTGTCGGTTCTTCACTATGCAAAAGCATGCCGCGGGGCCCCATTGTCAAACGTTTTCTTCATCCGTCCCGCGGTTCACTTTACATAGTATCATACAGATGTTACCAAATCAAGAAAAATGCTGTAAACCGCCGGACTTATCAACAAAAAAAAGCGCGCAGCCCGGCAGGGCGGTCGGCATGTGACCGGGCGGCGTACTGCGGACCGGGTCCGGTCTTATCGCCGTCCTGAAACTATACGGCTGTTTTGTATATTCATCACACATTATTCCGAAAATTTCCGGCATTTCAGCGCTTTGAGTATTGCAATTCGTATCTTTTTGTGTTATTATAAAGTTAACAGCCGTATCGCCGGGCTGACGGATGACGGCGGCTGCCGCATTATCCGTATATACGTTCAGAACCGCGCCCGGATCACGAATGATCTTGTCTTTTTGATTCCGGCGGCCGGGAGGATGAAGGAGGAGTTATGTTTAACGCCGATCATAAAAGTCTGATACTGTCGTTCAATGAATTTCACGAAGTTTCCGGCAAAGAGGAAATGCCGCAGTACGGAGAGTTCTGTCTGCTTGAGCTGAAGAACGGCGATTACACCGCCGGCGAATGGAATCCCGCTGATTACCGCAGAAAAAAATCAACGTCCGGAGAATTCGTCCGCGGCACCGCCGACACGGTAAGCTCGGATGAAGTGGAGAGATGGCATTCTCTTGAGCGTTATGATCTTTCCGAGTGCCTTGAAGACGAAGAGATGGGTTTGATAAATCTCGGACCGGAAAAAGAAGGCTGCCGCAGCGTCCGGTTTGACGGCTTCAAATCGTTTGCCGACAGGAAAAACCCGAAGGAGGAACAGTACTGCCTTCTGATTATGAAGAACGGGACTCTTGCGGCGGGCAGATGGAACAAGTTTCGCGGTCAAGCCGGAGGCTCCTTTATCTACGCGCCGGCGCTCGGAAGCTACGGATCGGATAAGGTGTGGGCGTGGACGCCGCTCAGTACCGACCGGTTCTTCGCGGCGGAGCTTGAGAGTGAGAATGAGAAAAAACGTGAAAAGAAACTGAACAAAAATCCCGTCTCCGATCCGGAGCTGTTCAGATACGGTATGGACATCAACGCGTATTACGAAAAAGCGCTGGAAAAGCTGCGCGAAGAGTTTTACTGGGCGACCGTCACGATGATGAAGAAGCAGACGCCCGTCTGGCAGATCGCTCCTCTTCACGGCAAATACGTCTTCTGTCAGATCGAAAAAAGCTGTTATGACGATTCGGATATCGTGATCCCCTGGGAGCAGGGCGCGAGCGCGGACGAGTTCGTTGATTTTCTTTGTGAATACACGCGCGACGCCGTCAAAAAATCGGATCCGGAAGAAAGATTCAAGCTCGGCACGGATATAAACGCATATCTTGAAAAGGCTTTCAACAACGTCAAAAAGGATTACCGCTGGCTTGACAAAAAGATGCTCAAAAACGGCTGGCGGTATGATATACGCAAAGTCGACGGAGACCTTGAATTCGTCAGGAAATACGGCAGCGAACGCAAGTATTCCGTGTACGACGTTGAAAGCGCCGAACGGTTTATAGAATGCGTGGAATACGATTATAGGAGCGCGGCGCTTCAGGCAAATGAAACGGTGGCAAGCTATTCTCCGAATTTCGGACACATCAGCCTGCACGGATGGAACCTCGAACAATACATTTTCTGCAAGCTGAAGTCGGGCGACTACAAGGTCAGCGTAACGGCGGGAAACCGTACGACCGGAGGCAGCCGGGAGTTTTTCATAACACCGTACTGCTTCGAGGCAAAGACATACGAAGAATTCCTTGACCGTTATCTGCAGATCGTCCCGGATTATTCGTTCGGTCTCGGGAAAAAGGAGCTTCTGCCTGACAACGAGCTGAAAAAATTTCTCGGGTATTAAAAACGTATCGAATCTTTGCAGGTGAAAACAAAGCCGAAAAAGCCGAAGTAAAGATATTCGATAAAGCGACGGAAAAGCACGGACTTTGTTCTGTGAGGGGGGTAAAAATGAAGCTGTCGGAAATATTTGAAGACAAACCGAAGCAATGGGGCTTCAGAGGCGATCCGTACTTCTGGGATCATTTGAAAGAACGCGCGGACGGTCAGAATATCACGGATCAGGACGAGCTCGAAGCGTGGATAAGGGAGGAGTATCTTTCCGTATCGGGCAAGCCTCTGACCGGCGATTACATGGATTTTGCCGTGGTCGAGCAATTCAAGCACGGCGGAATGAGTTCCGGAGGCGTAGATAACTTGTGGTGGGTCAAAAAAGGTATACCGCTTTTGAAAAGCAGACTTGAAGAGCTTTCAGGCAGGTAACGCCGGATCGGTTTTCCGCCTGAAAAGCGTGCGAAAAGCCGCCGTATGGGAGCGTTGCTCTGATACGGCGGCTTTTATGCGTCAAGACTGACCCTAAGCCCGGGCGCTATATGTTATTATACCGTTTTTCCATCAGTTCGCGGTCATAGTCAAGGAAAAACGGCTGTAAGCGCGGATAAAATTCCCGCATTTTCTCATAAGAAGCAAACACGATATCGCAGCCGCGGTCATCGTATACGGAAAGAATACATTCGTTTTCAAACGACACGAGGCTGACTTCGCAGTTTTCTTCGTTATCGATCTGCTTCCGGATCAGATGCAGATCGTCAAATCCTGTTTCGTCCGCGTAGCATACGATGCGGTTGCGTCTTGCGCCGTCGGCGGCGCGGTCGTCGTACGTGCTCAGCCCTTTAACGCTCACGTGCCGGTAATTCATCATGTTTTCCAAAAGAAACCGAAGAGCCCGCGTCTCGCTTCCGAGGCGCATTTTTATTATTTCGCCCGCGCTTTCGCCGTATTCGTCTTTTTCGGCGGCTCCGCTGTCCGACCAGTCGCAGATCCATTGATTGAAAATAATGGCGTCAGCCCGCCGTGAAAACAGGATACCGTAGATCTGCTTTGCTCTGTTCCGCGCCCGTCTCATGTATGCTGCGTGGGTTTTACCTGCGCCGAGCTCACACCGGAGCGCAAAAGGATTGTTATAAAAATAAGGTTGAAGATAATCAAACGAGCTGTCCGTTATCAGTTTTTCGATTTTGCTTTTCATGGCTTTCTCCATAGTATCATAAGGTTTGTAAAACCGGCGGACGTGTTCATCGGTCCGTCAGCATCTCGGGTCTGTGTGCGTAGAATATACGCCGCGGGCAAAAAGACAGGATACGGTCCCGGTCCGTCTTCAGCTGCGCGTTATCCGTATAAGCTTCAAGATATTCGAAGGGTTCAAGATCTCCGGCAAGGCAGTCGCCGCTGTCAAGGATCAGAGAAACGCTGTCCCCGGAATGGCTCGGGGTGCGGATGATCTCTCCGCTTATACCGATGCCGGACAGGAATTCCCTGCTCTCCGCGCATGAGATCACAGTCGCGCGCGTTTCATCTATCGGAGTATACGGGATCTTATCCCTTGCGAAAATACAGTCAGGATAATGGATAAAACCGATCTGCACGTCGATCGCAAGCAGCTTCACGCCCTGCTTCATCAGCTCGCTTATCAGCCCCGCGTGATCCGGGTGGTAATGCGACGCAAGAATATATCCGATATCCTTTACACCGATACCGTTCTGCTTCAAAGCCTTATAAAAGGCGGGCAGAGTCCCGGCGTAGTCCGTATCGAACAGAAGTCCCGTACCGTCTTCACGAACGAAGAACGTATTCGTATTTCCGTATTTCAGCTTTGTTATCATATAATCTCCGTTTTTTTCAACAGTTCCGGCACACCGGGACCGTTTTCACCACGTAAAACGCGGATCCAACCTGATCATTTTGATACTTTTGCAAGTTAAGCTTTGCCGGTACCCCGAACGGTCCGACCGTATCCGAATCATTTTGCAGTCTTCGGCTTCTTTTCCGGCAGTTCCGCATACATGCCTTCCAGCAGTTCCGCGATCAGATCCGTATCCTCAAATCTGTCGAACACGTGCATCGGTGTTTTTGAGCCTTCATAAGGATAACGCAGCTCCGAGCCGGCAAGAAGTCTGTCCGACGTCGGCGTCCTTTTCAAAAACAGTTCATTGCCGCAAACGTCGCCTATCAGCTTACCGTTCAGGTATACGAGAAATCCGCCCATCATGGGTTTTATATCGATCGCGCCCGCCGCCGAAAAGACCTCGCGGACGTATTCGTTAAACTCATTCACCGTCATCACCTCTGCATATCACAGCGCATTTCATTTTCCCGGCTTCACCGAAAGTCCTATGCGCTTACGTTTTCTTTTCTTCCTGATTATTTTATACACCCTTTTATGTGCGATGTCAAGTATATTCTGCGGATTTGCACCGTAAAGCATATAATTGCCGTCCGAATCATCGGACTGAAGCGCGTGCGACGGGCTTTTTGTCAATTTTTGCATATTACACAGCACAGGCAAGGCCGGCGGGAAATCGCCGGTCTTCTTTACGTTACGGTGAGGACAATTGTATTTTTGTTACAAAAAATTCGTAGTTTTGAGCAAAAACTTCGCAAAACGCTGCGTTGTGTGGTTGACAAAACCGAAATGATGTGCTATAATTCAATGATGAGTTAGCCGCGGCTAACTCATGTGTGACCTATATGAGCTCTTACAGGAGGCTTTGCAATAATGAAAGCGTATAAACCTGAATGCAACTTCCATCTGATGAGTAAAGAACGCGCAAAAGAGATCGGGTTTGTAAAAAGCCCTGACGCGAAATAAAGAGGCGCAAAATGGAAAACAAAACTCACATCGAAAAGAATACCGTGCAGGAGACGCTCGTTATCCCGCTGTACGGCAGAAAGCTCTGCACAGAGCAGTTCCCGAACCTGTTCAAAGACGAAAAAGCGGTGGAGCTTATTAACCGCATCGACTACGATTTTTCGCCGCTTGAGAAAAAGTCGAAAAGCCTCGCTCACCGCTTCGGCGCGCTGGAGGTCGCCATGCGAGAGGGAGACCTGATGATCGAGGCGAAGGATTATCTGAAAACGCACCCGGAGGCGACGCTCGTAAACCTCGGCTGCGGGCTCGATCAAACGGCGGAAAACTGCGACAACGGGAAATGCAAAATAGTCAATATCGATCTGCCGGACGTGATCGCGGTGAGAAACGAACTGCTGCCGGAAACGGAGCGCATCAGAAACGTCGCCGCCGATCTGAACGATCTTTCGTGGTTCGATCAGATCCCCGCCGAAAACGGCGTTTGCTTCCTTTCCGCCGGTGTGTTCTATTATTTCAAGACCGGGAACGTAAAAAGACTGTTTACCGCCATGGAAAAGCGTTTTCCCGGCGGCAGACTCGTGTTCGACGCGGCGAATAAGCGCGCCGTCAAAATCATGCTGAAAACGTGGGTAAAGGACGCCGGGATCACCTCGATCTCCGACTGCTTCAGCGTTGATGATATAAAAACGGACGTGGCGCCGTGGATGAAAAACTCCGCCGTCACCTGCCGCGGCTATATGCTCGGATACAACGATCTGAAGGATCCGTCCGTGCCGGGATCGTTCCGGCTGCTTTCAAAGATCGGAGACGGGTTTATGAAAATGCAGATCGTGAAAATAGAATTCAGGGAGGCGTAATTATGGGACTGTTCAAAAAATACGTGAATCAGACGAGAAAGCCGGAGGGATTCTTAGGCAAAATGATGCTCGGCGGCATGAACGGCGGGCACGCGAAGCTCGCCGACTGGGGGATGTCGCACCTTGATATCGCCGCGCCGTCGAATATCGCGGAGCTCGGCTGCGGCGGCGGAAGGAACGCTGGAGAGCTCTTGAAAAAGTATCCGTCCGCCAAGGTCACGGCGCTTGATTATTCCGAGCTTTCCGTGGAAAAGGCGAAGGAATATAACAAAAATATGATCGCGGCGGGCAGGTGCAAAGTCATTCAGGGCAACGTCGCAAAGCTGCCGTTTGCGGAAAGTGAATTCGATCTCTGCACGGCGTTTGAGACCGTGTATTTCTGGCCCGGTATAGAGAAATGCTTTGCCGAGGTGTGCCGCGTTCTGAAAGACGGCGGGACGTTCCTCATCTGCAACGAATCAGACGGGACGGACGAAACAAGCCTCAAATTTGAGAAGATCATCGACGGGATGAAATGCTATACGGCAAAGCAGCTTGAAAGCGCGCTCAGATCGGCGGGATTCGGAGAAGTCCGTTCCGTTCATCATCCGAAAAACCCGTGGATCACTGTGATCTCAAAGAAATAACAAACATAACGGGGCAAAGCGCCCTTGATTTTAAGGGTACGAGTTAGCCTACGCTAACAAGGAGGAACTATGTTTATCGAAGTAAAAGACGCAAAGAAGCGGTACGGCGAAGGAGAGGCGGCGGTATATGCGCTTGACGGCGTGGATCTGTCGCTTGAAAAAGGAAAGATATGCGTGATCCTCGGACCGTCGGGCTCGGGCAAAAGCACGCTTCTGAATATGATAGGCGGGCTTGACAGCCTCGATTCCGGGGAGATCGAGATCGACGGGCAGAATATCACGAAGCTGAACAAAAAAGCACTGACTTCTTACCGCAAGCAGAGCGTGGGATTCATATTTCAGTTCTACAACCTCATCCCCGACCTTACGGTCGAGGAAAACGTGCAGGTGGTGGCGGAGATTGCCGATAAGCCGCTCGATATGGACGAGATACTTACCGCGCTCGATATCGAAAAATACCGTTACCGCTTCCCGCGGGAGCTGTCGGGCGGTCAGCAGCAGCGCGTCGCCATCGCCCGCGCGATGGTGAAAAATCCGAAGCTGCTTTTATGCGACGAGCTGACGGGCGCGCTCGATACGAAGTCCTCCCGTTCGGTACTGAGATTCATTGAAAAGATCAACCGCGAGTACGGCACGACGACGCTGATCATCACCCACAACGAGGCGATAGCGGAGATGTCGGACGTCGTGGTGCGCATCAAGGACGGCAGGGTCGATTCCATTACGGAAAACGCGTCGAAGAAGACCGCCGACGAGATAGAGCTGTGAGGCGTCGGTATGAAATTGAATAAGCGCTATACTCGCAGTATCAAAGCGAATCTGCCGTTTTACGTCTCGGCGTCGGTCCTCACGATGGTGACGCTTCTGATGTTCTATCTTTTCTACATTGCCGGAACGGGTATCAACCGCTACGGCGACGAATTCTTTGAAAAATACAAGCGCGAGGACGCTGCCTTCACAACATATAAGGAGATCCCGGACGAAGAGATCGGGGCGCTTGAAAACAAATACTCCGTTACGCTTGAGAAGGAGCGTTTCGCCGGGGTCGACGAGGGAGGACACCGCGTGCGTGTGTTTTGTCCGAACGAAAAGATCGACCTGTATGAGATACAGGACGGGCGGGATATAGAGTCCGACGATGAAATACTGATCTCCGCCGGTTACGCGGTCGAAAACAACGTCAAGCCGGGCGACGTGATAAGGATCAAAGGCAAAGATTACACGGTCGCGGGTACGTTCCTTCGCCCCGACTACCTCTATATGGTCGAGAACGTGTCGGACGACTATAAAAACGTGACGACGTTTTTCCTCTGCTATATGACCCCCGCCGAGTTTGAAGCGCAGTTCGGGGGCGGCAGTATAAACAACAAGGTAATCTACACGGAAAAAACCGACGAGGCGGCGTTCCGACGAGCGGTCAACGAGGATTATTTCATGTCCTCGTATCTGTCCGCCGACGGAAATATGCGCATCACCTTTGTCCACGAGCAGGCGGATATGTTCATCATGTCCTCGTGGTTCATCCTCGTCATATTCCCGCTTCTCACCGTGGCGCTCGTCTGCATCCTGCTCGGGCGGAGGATCCGTGCGGAGCAAAAGCTCATCGGTACGCTGTCCGCTATGGGATATGAAAGATCGAAGCTGATGCGGCATTACAGCCTTTACGCCGTTATTCCCGGCGTCGTCGGCGGACTTCTTACCTCCGTCGCCGCGCTGATACTCGCAAAACCCTTCGGCTCGCTCGGGCTTGCCGACTATGAGCCGATGAAGCCGGATTTCACGCTGCCCGTATGGGTGGCGGTCGCGGGGGTCGTGATCCCGACGGCGATATACTACGCCGCCGCGATGCTCCGCGTGAGAAAACTGTTGAAAGCCGACACGGTGGATCTTCTTTCCGGCAAAGTAGGCGCGGACGCGAAGAGCCGCAAAATACTGTCGCACAAGAAAACGGCGGTCAAACGCAAGTTTGCGGTCCGTCAGCTCGTCGGCAGTCCCGGGCGCAGCTTCGTGATTTTCCTCGGGATATTCCTCGGCGCGACGATCGTCGCCTTCGCCTTCTCTTTCATCGACTCGGTCCGGGCGGTGGGCAAAGAGGCGCACGGCGAATTCGGCAGCTTCAAATACGAATATATCCTGAATTCTCTTGAAAACGGCAAGCCGGAGGACGGAGAGGCGATGCTCGCCCTGCAATACGAAAACGAGGAATCGAGCCGCTTCTCGCTTCTCGGGCTCGACCGTGACGCGACGCTCTGGAACCTGACGACCGTTGACGGCGAAAAAGCCGACCTTGAAAACGGGTTTTATGTAAGCACCCTCTGCGAGGCGACGTTCGGCGTGCATAAGGGCGACGAATTTACCTTCCGCTCTATCGCCACGCTGGAGGAGAAGACGGTAAAAATAGACGGCGTTATTAAGAACGGCTATCAGAGTTATCTTCTCACCTCGCGTGAGAAGGCGGCGAAGATCGCCGGGATTGACGAAAAGAGCTACAACGCCGTCCTCGCCGACAAAGCGCTTGATTACAAAAGCGACGAGGTGACCGAGATCATCTCAGACAAAACCTACGAAATGCAGATGGAGAATATGATGACCGCGATGGGCGGGCTTATCTACGCCTTTATGATAATCGGCATGATCGTCTGCATAGCCGCGCTTTACGCGACGATCAACACGATGATAACCGAAAACAGACACAATATTTCAATGCTGAAGGTCCTCGGATTTGAGGATGGACGGATCGACTCGATGATCCTCTCCTCCAATCACCTTCTGCTCATCCCGGGGATCGTCCTCGGCATCGCCTCTGCTTACGGAGTGATGGCGTGGTACTGCAAAGAGTTCGTCGAGGTCGAGCATATCATCATCCCGGCGACGCTCTATCCGCAAAGTATCCTTTACACCGCACTCATCACTTTGGCAAGCTACGTGATTTCGCTGTTGCTTTTGCGCCGCAAGATCGGCAGGACCGATATGATCGAAGCGCTGAAGGACGGGAGGGAATGAAGATGAAAAACAGCGACCATCTTCCGCTTTACGGCGTCGGTCCTCTGTACGGCGCTATCGTCGTCGCGCTCACCGTTGCCGGCTGCGTTGTCGGAAGTATTATTTCTTTCGGTAAAGTACCGACGCTCAGGATGCCGCTTTTGATACTCGGCATACTTTTGATCCTCTACGGCGTATCTTTGTGGGTGCGCGCGGTGATCGTGGCGAAGCTCGACGACAACATCAAAGAAAACCGTCTTGTGACGGGCGGCGTGTATTCTCACGTACGCAACCCGATCTACTCGGCGATCATGTTTGCCTGTACCGGGGCATTGTGTATCACAGGCAATCTGATTTTTCCGCCGCTGTTCTTCGTCTTTT
The DNA here is from genome assembly GCA_902762505.1 of uncultured Ruminococcus sp. Lineage (GTDB taxonomy): Bacteria > Bacillota > Clostridia > Oscillospirales > CAG-272 > UBA1248. The sequence goes on from CACWOQ010000042.1 coordinate 12,889, forward strand.
GGGCGCTTATGACCGTGATGATGAAAAATACCGAGGAAAAATGGCTGACTGAACGTTTCGGAAAAGAATATATAAACTACTGCAAAGAAACAAACCGCGCCATCCCGTGGTTTGCGAAGAAAGGAGACAAAAAATGAAGCAAAAAAAGCAAAGCGACGTTGCTGCTCTTCTCGGCTACGCCGGGAAGTACAAGGGACTGACCTTTTTGGGGCTGACCCTGTCCGCCGTCGCCATGATACTCGGCATGGCGCCGTATATCTGCATCTGGCTCGCGGCACGCGATCTGATCGCCGTGGCGCCGGATTGGAGCGCGGCGACGGAAATCGCAAAATACGGGTGGCTGGCGTTCGCCTTTGCCTTCGGAGGTATCATCGTCTATTTCTGCGCGCTGATGTGCACGCATCTGGCGGCGTTCCGCACGGCGACGAATATCCGTAAGCAGGGTGTGGCTCACCTGATGAAAACGCCGCTCGGATTCTTTGACAGCAACGCGTCGGGGCTGCTGCGCAACCGTCTTGACGGAGGCGCTTCCGAGACCGAAACGCTGCTTGCCCACAACCTTGCCGATATCGTCGGCACCGCGGCGATGTTTTTCGGGATGCTTGTTCTGATGTTCGTTTTCGACTGGCGTATGGGGCTTGCCTGCCTGCTTGCCGCCGTGATCTCGGTCGGAGCGATGTTCACGATGATGGGCGGCAAAAACGCCAAGCTGATGGCGGAATACCAGGCGGCGCAGGACGTGATGAGCAAGGCCGGCACCGAATACGTGCGCGGCATCCCGGTGGTCAAGGTCTTTCAGCAGACGGTTTATTCGTTCAAAGCGTTCAAAGCGGCGATCGACGATTACAGCGCAAAGGCGCAAAAATACACGGACGGCGTCTGCCGCGTTCCCCAGTCGGTCAACCTCACCTTCACAGAGGGCGCGTTCATCTTTCTTGTTCCGGCGGCTCTTTTGATCGCGCCTTCCGCGCTTTCGGGCGGCGACTTTGCCGGATTCGTCACCAACTTCGCGTTCTACGCCGTCTTCTCGGCGATCATTTCCACGGCGCTCGCGCGCATCATGTTCGCCGCGTCGGGTACGATGCTGGCGAAGACCGCGCTCGGGCGCATAAATACCGTAATGGACGCGCCGACGCTTGAAGTCACCTCTTCCCCTCAGCAGCCGAAGGACAACGGCGTTGAATTCAAAGACGTCACCTTTACCTACGATGGCGCGGACCATCCCGCGCTCGATCACGTTTCCTTCAAGGTCGAGCCCGGGCATACCGTCGCGCTGGTCGGTCCGTCGGGCGGCGGCAAGACCACGGCGGCAAGTCTGATCCCTCGTTTTTGGGACACATCGTCCGGCGAAGTGCTGGTCGGCGGCGTGAACGTAAAAGAGATCGACCCTCACGTTCTGATGGACAAAGTTGCGTTCGTTTTCCAGAACACCCGTCTTTTCAAAACGTCGATCCTCGAAAACGTCCGCGCCGCGCGCCCGGACGCATCGCGTGAGGAAGCCGAGGCGGCGCTTCACGCGGCGCAATGCGACGATATTCTTGAAAAACTGTCGAACGGTATCAACACAGTCATCGGCTCGGAGGGAACGTATCTTTCGGGCGGCGAACAGCAGCGCGTGGCGCTGGCTCGGGCGATTTTGAAGGATGCGCCGATCATCGTGCTGGACGAAGCGACAGCGTTCGCTGACCCCGAAAATGAAGCGCTGATCCAGAAGGCGCTGAAAACGCTCACAAAAGGCCGCACCGTCATTATGATCGCGCACCGTCTCTCAACCGTTATCGGCGCGGACAAGATCATCGTTCTCGATAACGGCAAGGTCGCCGAGGAAGGCACGCACGCGGCGCTCTCAGTCGGCGGCGGACTGTACGAACGGATGTGGAAAGAATACAATCAGGCGGTCATGTGGAAGATCGCGTCCGGAAAGGAGGGGGCATAAGTGTTCGGTGAAAAATTCAAAAAGAAATACGCCCTGACCGATAAAGGCGTCCTCAATACGAAAAAAGGCGCCGCGTGGACGGTCGTCGTCAATCTCATTATGATGGCGGGTATGGGAATACTGTATTTAATGATGCAAAACTATATGGACACGCTGACGGACGGCGCGGCGCTCCCCAGCGCCCGGCTTTTTGTCGGTCTGATCCTTGCGTTCATCGTACTGTCTTTCGTCACGCATCTCCGGCAGTACCGCACCACCTACGGGCTTGTGTATAACGAAGTGCGCGACACGCGCCTCACCCTCGCGGAACGGCTGCGCCGTCTGCCGCTGGGATGGTTCGGCAAGCGTGATATCGCGGATCTGACGACAACGGTGATGGACGACGTCAACCGTCTGGAACACGTTTGGTCCCACTGCCTCGGGTATCTTTACGGCGCGTATATCTCCACGGCGATCATCGCCGTTGTGCTGTTCATCTGCGATTGGCGTATGGCGCTTGCCTGCCTGTGGGGAGTTCCGGCGGCGTTCGCGCTGCTGTTCGGCAGCCGCAGGATATCAAAGCGCAGCTCCGAAAAGCTGAAAGCCGACTCCGTCGCCGTTTCCGACGGGATCCAGGAATCCCTTGAAAACGTCCGCGAGATCCGCGCGACCAACCGCGAAGATCAATATCTGGAAGGTCTTTTCAAAAAGATCGACAAGCGGGAAAAGACAAACGTAAAGGGAGAACTTGTCACCGGACTGTTCGTCAACGGCGCGTCGGTTATCATGCGGCTCGGCGTGGCGACGACGATCCTTACCGGCGCTTCGCTCGTGCTTTCCGGCAAGATCGACTTTATGCTGATGTTCATGTTCCTTATGGTCATCACCCGCGTTTATGCGCCGTTCGATCAGAGCCTCGCGCTTATCGCCGAGATGTTTATGTCGCAGGTATCAGCCTCGCGTATCAACGAGATCTACGATACGCCGAGCGCGGAAGGCGCGAACGAATTCAACCCCGAGGGACACGATATCGTGTTCCATAACGTCAGTTTTTCCTACGACGATCACGAGGTGTTATCCGGCGTCAGCTTCACCGCGAAAGAGGGCGAGATCACGGCGCTGGTCGGTCCTTCGGGATCCGGCAAAAGCACCTGCGCCCGCCTTGCGGCTCGCTTGTGGGACGTGACAGGCGGCTGTATCAGGGTCGGAGGCGTGGATATCTCCACAGTCGACCCCGAGGTGCTTCTCACGGATTACTCGATGGTATTTCAGGACGTCGTGCTGTTTGACGACACCGTCATGGAAAACATCCGCCTCGGCAAACACGGTGCGACGGACGAAGAAGTCCTTGCGGCGGCGAAGGCGGCAAACTGCGACGAGTTCGTGATGAAAATGCCGGAGGGATACAAAACGCCCATCGGCGAAAACGGCGCAAAGCTTTCGGGCGGTGAGCGTCAGCGCATCTCGATCGCCCGCGCGCTTCTGAAAGACGCGCCTATCGTGCTTCTCGACGAGGCTACCGCGTCGCTTGACGTGGAGAACGAAACAAAGGTACAGGGCGCCTTGTCGCGGCTGCTTGCCGGCAAGACTGTGCTGGTCATCGCCCACCGTATGCGCACCGTCGAAGCGGCGGATAAGATCGTCGTCCTCAAAGACGGGAAGGTCGCAGAGCAAGGCTCGCCGAAAGAACTGTACGCAAATGAAAACGGCATTTTCCGCCGTATGGCGGATCTGCAGGCAAAGAGCGCTGAGTGGAGCGTTTGAAAAAGGAGATTTTTATGAAACCCGACTATAAAAACTGGATGCCTGAAGGAATGGTGCTCGGCACGCTTGCCGGAACCCTCGTATGCCTTGCGCTCTTCATTGTTTTCGGCTGTACCGGACTTGTTTCCGGTACGGCAAAGACTGTGCTGTTCGTCGTTTTTCTCATAGCAACGATCGTCTGCGCCTGCGTGACTATATGGATGGCGCTGATGTACCGCGCGTTCGATTACAACGGCCGACGCAAAATGTCAAAGCAGATCATCGAAGGCATCGCGGAATACGTGAAGCTTCCCGACGGAGGCAAATGCCTTGACGTAGGCTGCGGCAGCGGCGCGCTGACCATCGCCTGTGCGAAGCGCAATCCGAACGCCTCCTTTGTCGGCATCGACCGCTGGGGCAAGGAATACGCCTCGTTCAACAAGCCGCTGTGTGAAAGAAACGCGAAAGCGGAAAACGTGAATAACGTCTCCTTCCGGCAGGGCGACGCTACGAAGCTCGACTTTGCGGACGGGACCTTCGACGCGGTGACGAGCAACTACGTCTACCACAATATCCCGTCAAAAGACCGTCAGGCGATCCTGCTTGAAACGCTGCGCACACTTAAAAAAGGCGGCACGTTCGCGCTGCATGATATATTCTCCGAATCAAAATACGGCGATATGCAGGCGTTTGTCAAAAAGCTGAATGATATGGGTTATGAAAAAGCTGATTTGATCGACACAACGTCCGGCAGATTCATGACTCCGTTTGAAGCAAAGTGGATGGGTCTTTCCGGCTCCGCCTTGCTCGTCGGCAGAAAATGACGGAATAATCATAAACTACAATTTTTGATAACTGCACGCACTTTTTACACAGTATAGGCAAGGCCGACGGGAATGCGGGTCGTTCTCAATAAAGGTTAAAACAGGCTCCTCGCCGCTGAAATCAAATCAGCGGCGAGGAGCCTTTTCCGTAAAACGCGTTTTTGAAGGGATCAAAAGGCCTCGACAAACAGGAATTTATCTATCGTCAGCGATCAAAAAAGCTCTGCACGGAGAGCCATCCGCCCCGGATAGATTCAACGGCGCTGCGCTTAAAAAATATCTGCCTTCC
>CACWOQ010000043.1 GCA_902762505.1 uncultured Ruminococcus sp.
TATAATATTTCAAGGACAGTTTGTTCATTTTTTATGCCATTCTGAACAGTTAAAACCACTCGTCACACAATATTTTTATTTTTATGCCCTTGGAATTGCATTTAACTGCTACATGACCTCTTTAGCATATTTTATCAAAAATGACGGATTCATTAAAATGCAGTTCAGAGCATTTTTAATTTGCAATGGGGTTAATGTCATTATGGATGTCGTTTTAATGAAATTCTTGAACTTGGGCATTTCCGGTGCTGCAATGGCAACAACAATAGGAATTATCTTTGCAGCAATTTACATTACATCATATTTCTTCAAATCAGACAGGAGACTGAAATTCATTAAAATCAAATTATCCGAGACAATCGGCTATTTTTTTAATGGTCTGCGCGCGGTGTCCGACGCCGAGCGCATAATGATGCGTCGGTCCTTCGGATACCCAGCGTTTTATGAACGAACGGCAGTCATGGCCGAAATACCCGCGCGTGTTCGTGTTTCCCGTCGGCGGTATAGGTCCCTTCCCGGATTCTCCCTCGCCTATGACGAATCTGAACCCGCTGCAGGTCTGCGTTATGCCGAGCATGGTTATCGGTCCTTCTTTTATACTGAATTCGACAGACGCTCCGGATCCCGGCTTGCCGTGATACTTTTTCAGGCTCCTCAGCACCGGTTTGCCGTCCGCTATCGCGATGTGATGCGGTCCGTCGTGGCCGACGAATATGAAATCCTCATCAAAATCGAACGGATGGAATTCCGCGAAGCTTCCGCCTATGCCGAGCCTGTCCATTATAAACATGGCGATGCACGTTTTCAGATCGAATTCGCCGCACATCGGGATCCCTTCGGCGTTCAGCAGCGAGTTGCCGACTGTGAACGCGCTGACGAGCTGCCGCGCGGCCGAGTCCGGCAGACCGTTATAATAATACGCGAGTCCGTCAAGGCTGTATTTGTCTATCAGTCTGTCGAGCGCCGCGGCAGCCTTTGCCGATGCGCGCAGATCCTCTTCCGTGACCTTCATTGTCAGCGGGTCCGTTTCGGGGTCGGGCATATCGAAGTTCTCGACGATGATCCTGAGCTTTTTCTCAACCTCTTCCCCGGTCACGAGCTGTGAGAGCGCGACGGCTTCGTCCGTTTCTATCAGCGGCACATGAATGCCGAACGCCGCGGAAACAGCCGTCGGATCCGTATGCATATCGTACATCGATTCGAGCACGTGTCCCATCAGACCGAACCTTGCGCCGTGCAGACCGTGCATGACGCGCGCGATGTCGCACCATTCGGCGATTTCAGCCGCCGCGCGGCTGTCGCCGTACAGCTTGCCTATCACCACGTCGGCGACGCGTCTGCCCATGCGGATCGCCACTCCGGTAAATTCCGGGACGGAACAGATGCAGTCGTTTTCGAGCTGCTGACGCGTGCTTGCGTTCGTATAATCCATATGAGAAAGCGGCTGCAGGGCGGTCAGCACCACGGGGGCGTTCGCGTCCCTTATGACCGGCGCGAAGACCGACGACGTGGCGTACGTCAGCATATTGCAGAATATCACGTCAACGCCTTCCGCGTTCAGTTTTCTTTGAGCCTCGTATGACGCGATACTCGAATCTATCATACCGAGATCGATAATATCCACACCGGTCCCGCGGACGATCGATACCATGTCCGCGTGGTATTCCATGAGTTTTTCATACAGTCCCGGAAACTGATCCCAGTATACCGCGTGTCCTACGCCGAAAACTCCGACTTTTGCGTAAAGCGGCTTTCTTCTTCCTATCATATACCGATCCCTCCGTTGTAAAAAGCGTCTCTTAAAAGACATATATATTCGCCGTGGCGCGCGGGCGTGTGCTGATGCATATATAAAAACCACATACCGTCGCGTACGTCGATGAAAAACCACGTGCCGAGCGCGCCTGACCAGCCGTATTCGCCGACCGAACCGGACGGCGCCTCTTTATCCTGTACCCGCACGCCTAAGGCGAACGTGTGCTCATCCCCGAAAGACGAGCTGTCAAATTCTTTTTTATTATACGTCTTTCTCTGCTCCGGCGTAAGCGCGGGTCTCGTCATCAGCTCAAGCGTTTCCGGCTTTATCAGCCCGCCGCCGTCGGACAGCAGCGCAGCAAGGAATCTTGCGTAGTCGGAAGCGGTGCCGACGAGGCCCGAACCTCCCGATAAAACCTTGTTGTCCCCGGTGTTTTCAAAGCACGGCACCGGGCGGCTCGGAAGCGGTATATTGTCGTATCTGCCGCCTATAAACGCCGTATTTTTCGCGAGCAGTTTTTCTTTTTCCACCGGCAGTTTCCGGTAAAAGTAAGTGTCATTCATGCCGAGCGGTCTGAAAATGTATTCATCGAAGAATCTGTCAAGCGTTTGTCCCGATATTATCTCGATCAGAGCGCCTAAAACGTCGTGCGACAGACCGTAGCGGAACTGTGTGCCCGGCTCGAACGCGAGCGGCACGGACGCGAGTTCTTCCGCAAACCGCACGGTATCCCACGCGCCGGCTCTGAACCGTCTCTCAAACTCCGCGACTCTGCCGCCAAAATCATCCGTCAGATACGTCAGCCCCGACGTCATCGTGAACAGATGGCGCACCGTCATCCTGTTTTCCGCTCTCCGTATCATTCCGTTATCGTACACGGTCAGATCTGCGTACGCGGGCAGATAACGGCTGACGTCTCCGTCAAGATCAAGAAGACCTTTTTCATACAGGATAAGCGCCGAGACGACCGTGAAGATCTTCGTCATCGAGTAATGGTGAAAATACGTTTCATCGCTTACCGGCGTCATTTTCTCCGCGTCGGAGACTCCCATGCAGCTGTTGAATATCACGCCGTTTTTGTCGCCGTAAAGCAAGGCGTTTCCCGCGGCGATACCGCTTTCGATAACGTTTTTCTGCGCTTCAAGCAATTTTGTATTATCGTACATCTTATAAGTCCGTTTTTTTCTTTAAATTATATCACCGCGCCGCCTTTTTGTCAAGAGTGGAAAATCCGTAATAATAAGAACCGCCGCCCGCACGCGAAAATTTTCGCTTCACAGGCGAATTTTTTGACCGTTGAAATATTCATATTTGTGGTGTATAATATAAAAAATAAATCACAAGGTGCAAAAAAATGTCAAAAACGATACTTGCGATAGGCGGACACATAGGCGACGCGGAGCTTACCTCTGGCGGGACGCTCGCGGCGAACGCCGTTGACGGCGGAAAGAGCTTCACGCTCGCTCTGACCGCGGGCGAACGCGGAAATCCGCCGCATATAACGGTCGAAGATTACAGAAAGCAGAAGATCTCCGAGGCGGAGGCTTTCGCCTCGCTCATGAACGGCAGGGCGTACGTCCTGGACTACCCGGACGGAGAACTGCCGGACGACGAGAACGTCAGATATGAAGTCGCGAACATTATAAGAGAGATCCGCCCGGACGTGATAACGACCCACTGGCGCAGTACGATGCACAAGGACCACGACAGGACGCACAGGATAGTATGCGACGCGCAATTTCTCGCAAGCGTCGTCGAAAACGACGCTCTGAAGGGCAGCCGCCATTACGCTCCCGTATATTTTGCCGAGAACTGGGAGGACGATCCGGATTTTTCCCCTTATATCTACGTTGATATCACACGCGGATACGAGCTCTGGTGCGAAGGTTTGAGGCTCCATTGGTTCGTGATGAACAGCAGGGATTTCGCGTACTATGATTACTACACATCACTCGCGAGGATGCGCGGATGTCTCGGCAAAACGCTGTATGCCGAAGCGTTTTCGGTATTTGATAGAAATAGAAAAATAAAAAAGGAAATGCTCTGAGCTCAGGCCCCGGGACGAAAGCCCGCCGGGACAGGGTATGAACCGATACAAACGCTTTTAAAAGAGGCGTTTTTTTGTCGGCAGCCGTGACGGCGCGGCGGGGGGTGACGCGTCACCGGTCCTCGACTGCAAAATGCACAAAATGCGTGTAAATACGGTCTTTTTACCGCAATAGGTGCATATAGATACACGCGGACAGCCGGACGTTTTATCAGGATTTTTCCGCATTTTCAAACGGTCAAACACCGCGAAAACTCTTGGAAATACATAATTAAAAATTTATTTTTATCTTTTTGCGCCGTGCAAAATTTTTTTCGAAAATGCAGTTTTCCGCCTTGACAAATTGCAAATTCCGCGCTATAATATCCAAAAATATATATTTTAAAGATGATGTCAAATGTGTATTGCGGCAACAGCCGGAAGATAGTTGCAATTTCATCACAATCTTTGTTTCAGCCCAGCCCCCGATGCGTGTTTGATTTTGACCGAGAGGTCTTTTCATCAATAAAACAAAGGAGAGACAATTCATGAAGAAATTGTTCGGAAAGCGCTTTTTAGCCGCCTTACTTTCTCTTGTGATGGTAGCTGCGCTGGCGACGTCCGCCATTGCGACTGCCGTCCCGGAAGTCCCGGCAAAAGCAAACCGGTCAGTGACCGTCACGAAGGTCGACACCGAGGCAAAGCTCGGCAGGACCGGCAAAGCGGACGCGGAAAAATCCAAGTTCGCTGACACTGACGTGGTCCGCGTGTCCATAGTGCTCCCCGGCAACTCCGTTATCGGCGCGGGATACTCCGCGAAGAACGTAGCCGCCAACAAGAGCGCCATGAGCTACCGCAGCGGTCTGAAAGCCAATCAGGATGCTCTCGCTGCCAAAATCAGCAAGAACGTTCTCGACGGCGCAGAGCTCGACGTGGTATGGAACCTCACGCTGGCTGCGAACATAATCTCCGCAAACGTTCCTTACGGCAAGATCGAAGCCATAAAGAACACAATCGGAGTCAAGGACGTCGTCCTTGAAACGGAATACCTGCCCGAGACCGATGAGTCGGGGGCGGCAAATCCCGAAAACGCAGTATCCACCCAGATGACGAACAACGTGTTCGCATGGGCGGCGGGATACACCGGCGCGGGCAGCAAGGTCGCTATCGTCGATACCGGTCTTGACACGGATCACCGTTCCTTCAACGCAGACGCGTTCCTTTACGCGATAGAGGAACTCAACGCGGAACGCGCCGAGGAAGGAAAAGACCCGATCGTCCTCATGACCGAAGACGATATAGCGGAAGTCTGGGACGAGCTGAACATCGCCGACAGACTCGGCAGCATTGACGGTATCTACCGCAACGCCAAGATCCCGTTCGGCGCCAACTACGTAGACAACGGTCTCGACGTCACGCACGTGAACGATACCCAGGGCGAACACGGTTCGCACGTCGCCGGTATAGCGACCGCGAACAAGTACGTCATCGATGAGGAAACGAAGGAATTCGTTCCCGCGATCGACGCCGTAAAAGCGATCGGCGAAGCTCCCGACGCTCAGGTGCTCGTAATGAAGGTGTTCGGCAAGGGCGGCGGCGCGTATGATTCGGACTACATGGCCGCGATCGAAGACGCCATGGTCCTCGGTGCCGATTCCGTCAACCTCTCGCTCGGTTCGAGCGCGGCGGGCTTTACGACGAACAGCACCTACGCCGAGATAATCGCTTCTCTTGAGGAAGCCGATATAATCTGGGCCAACTCAGCCGGCAACAACTACTCCTGGAACCATTTCACCAACGTTACTTCGGAATACGGTTACGATCTGCTGAACGAGGGTGATATCAACTATCACACCGGCGGCAGCCCCGCGACCTATAAGAACTCTCTTGCGGTCGCCTCCGTTGACAACGACGGTCAGATCGGCGCAACGATCGAGGCTGCAGGCAAGAACATATTCTTTACCGAAACCTCCGGCTACGGCAATAAGCCTCTCACCGGAATAGCCGGCGAGTACAAGTATGTGTACGTCGACACTCCCGGTACCGACGCTGATTTCGCAGCAGTCGCCGATATTCTTGAAGGCGCGGTAGCGCTGTGCAACCGCGGTTCGACTTCCTTCTATCAGAAAGCCAACGCCGCGATAGCCAACGGTGCGGTCGCTACGGTCATAGTGAACAACCAGGCAGGCGTCATCAATATGAACCTCACCGGTTACACCTACACCGCACCTGCCGTCTCGATAACGCTGGCTGACGGCGCCGCCATCAAGGCGTCCTCTGAAAAGCTTGAAGGTTACGATTTCGACGTTTACGTCGGAACTCTTACCATCAACGAAGAAAAAATTGCCGTTTTCTACGACAGCGAATTCAAGACGATGAGCGACTTCTCGTCCTGGGGCGGCAACGGCGCTCTCACGATCAAGCCCGAGATCACCGCTCCCGGCGGAAACATCTGGTCCGTAAACGGTGACCACTACGTAAGCGCGTCAGACAAAGCGTCCGGTCACAACAACTACGAGATCATGTCCGGTACCTCCATGGCGTCTCCTCAGATCGCCGGTATCGCGGCAGTCGTAGCGCAGTACATCCGTGAAAACGGCGGCGTCGCCGATGGTATGTCCCAGCGTCAGCTCGCTCAGAGCCTGCTGATGTCCACGGCAAAACCGCTTACCGACGAATACGGATACTACTACTCCATAATGCATCAGGGCGCCGGCCTCGTTGACGTCAACGCGGTCATCAACGCGCGTTCCTACATACTTATGGATGAATCCGCCACAGCCTCCGCCGCAGACGGCAAAGTCAAAGCGGAGATAGGCGAAATAGAGCGCGGTGAAGATTTCACGGTCGCATTCGACCTCGTCAACTTCTCCGATGCTCCGATCCTCTACAACCTCAGCGCTGATTTCTTCACCCAGTACATCGACTACGGCTTCAGATGGAACGACACCGATTTCATCAACGCCGCGATAGTATGGACCGTCAACGGCGAAGAGATCAACCCCGTACCCGGCGAATATGATTTCGACGGCAACGGCATAGTCAACGTTCTCGACGCAGAATACCTGCTCGATTACCTCGCGGGCAAGACCACTGTTCTTTACAATGAAGAATACGCCGACCTCGATGAGGATCATGACGTCGACACTCACGACGCATACCTCGCGTTCCAGCTTCTCAACACCATCGAGACCGTTCTCGACGGCGGCAAGACCGCTCATATCAAAGCGACCGTAACTCTCGACTTCCCCGAGGAGTACGACGTTAACGGCAACTGGATCGAAGGTTACATGTTCGTAAAAGAAGGTGATACCGAAGACGGCGCTCTCGGCGTTGTACACTCCATACCGGTCCTCGGTTTCTGGGGCAGCATCACCGAATCCTCGATGTTCGACAGCGAAGAGACCTACGTGCCCGGCGGCGTGGCAGAGCCCGAGTTCTACGACGGCAACAGATACGCGCTCGGCGGCAACCCCTTCTTCGATAACGATGAACAGTATTCCGAAGATCATCCCGAGCGCAGCGCGATCAACCCCGACATCACCACGGTCGGCGGCATCCGCTACACGCAGATCCGCAACGCCGGCGCGGCGAGATTCTACGTATCCAACCAGTACGGCAGAATAGTTCCCGGTTCCGAGCTGACTGCAAGCAGCATTTACGGTGCTTACTACAACCAGAACCAGGGCGTATGGCAGCAGATCACGACAAATATGTCGTTCAACGCTCCGATCAGGAACGTAAAAGAGGGTCAGAGAATAGCGATCAACTATGAACTGTCTCCCGAATATTATATAGACGCCGAAGGCAACGTCGACTGGGATAAAGTCGGCGACGGCGCGAAACTCTCTCTTGCGCTTACCGTTGATACGAGAGCTCCTCAGATAGTCAACGCGAGCGTAATGGAAGAGGAAGGCGTGAAGTACCTCGTAGTTGAGGCTCACGACGAAAACTACATCGCGGCGATGGCGGTGTTCGATGAAAACGGCAATCTTCTCACCGCGACCCCGTCCGATAACCTCGCGATCTCCTCCGGCCTTACCGAAGAGTACCGCAAGGGCGATCAGGTCTACGCCGCATACGATCTCTCCGAGTTTGACGAGGACGTCGTTGCGACCGGTCACTACCTCGTACAGGTATACGACTACGCGACCAACTACGCCTCCTACAAACTCAACACGAATCCGGAAGAGCTTGAAGAGCCCGTTGAAGTATCCGTAAAGATCGACCAGGGCGAGAAGATCACGATAATCGGCAAGGGCACCGCCCAGCTGACCGCGACCGTCCTGCCGTGGGGCTTTGAATTCGACGACGTGGTCTTCACCGTTGAAGAACAGGTAGACGCAGAGACCTTTGAAGAAGCCGAGATCATCACGATAACGGATGACGGTTTCATCACCGTCGTTTCCGACGTTGACGGCTACGCTCTCGTCCGTGCGACCTCCGAATACGATCCCGAGGCTTACGCCGAGATCACCGTTGAAGTCAAGTTCATAGACAAGGAACTCAACGGCATAGTCTGGGACGAAAACGGCGAAGTATGGTTCACCGATTTCAACCTCAAGACCCTCCCCGATTATACGAAGCTCCATGAAAACAACATGAGACTCCAGCTCACCGGTACGGCATACGACCAGAACGGCACGCTTTACGCTGTTACGTTCGATTCCAACAGCTGGGCCTCCGATCTCTACACCGTTGATCCCGAGACGTTTGAAACCGAGCAGATAGGCTCGAGCGAGATCGGATTCATGGATATCACGTCCGCTCCGTCCCTCGGTGACAACCACCTCCTCGCGGTCTATGGTACTTACGTTTTAATAGTCAACAAGAATACCGGCGTCTACGAAGGCGTGTTCAACCTCAGCAGCTTCACCGGCGGCAACTACCTCGTAGGTATCGCCTATGAAGAGCAGTACGATCATCCGAACTACGGCAACACCGACTGGGTATGGCTGCTCGATGAAGGAGGCAACCTCTACAACACCGGTTTCCTGCCCGTCAACGGATCATACAGCAGATTCGGCGTGACCAAGATAGGCCAGATCGGTGACGCGGTAGATATTCCTTACTGGCAGTCGCTGTACTATGACGGCGAAAGCCTCTACTGGAGCCGCTTCAATGAAGCCGACGACTATGTTGAGATAATCATGGTCAACGACGTCTACAACGACGGTTCGATTTACACCGCCGGCAGATTCGCCGACACCGTATGGCCCGTAGGCGGTCTGTTCGAGCTCGGCATCAACCCGGCGACGGGCTTTGCCACCGTCGAACGTCCCACGGCTGTAGTTGAAGAGCCGATGTCGACCGAGCGTATCGCAAAGATAGACTTCAACAAGAAGTCCGGCGGTTCGCTCAACTCGATAAAGGAACTCGAACCCTCGGCGCAGCTCAACTCCGTAAAGACCGACACGGTCATAGACGTTGAAGTTCCCGCAAACACCACAAACGGACTGATAGTCGTTGACTACGATCCCGCTAAGGTGACCGGATTCGAGTACACAGTAGCTGCCGACCACTTCTCCGTCAAGGAAAGCACCGGCAAGCTCGTCGTAGCTTACATCTACGATATTGAAGAAGCTCTTGAAGAAGAGGAAGCCGAGCCCACGGTCAGCGCCGACGCTGATGCGGAAGCGGATGAAAAGACCGTGCTTGAGCTTTACTTCGCATACGGTTCCGAAGGCATAGTCCTGATAACCGAAGAAGAGCTCAACAACGAGCATCCCGCAACCGAAACGAAGGTATTCCTCGGCGGTTACCCCGTTGATCCGATACCCGAAGATTATTCCGAGCCCGTATGGACCTGGAACGAAGACCTCACCGCCGCGTACGCGACCTTCACCCGTTCCGACGGAGCGACGAAGACCGTTGACGCCGAAATCGAGGTCGAAGAAGTCGAGGCCGATTGCGAGATCGACGGCGCTGTCATCTACACCGCGACGGTCGAATTCAACGGCGAGACCTATACGGACGTTGTTGAAGTCGTGATCCCGGCTTACGGTCACGAATACGGCGAACCCACGTGGGAATGGTCCGACGACAAAACGTCCGCGACCGCAACGTTCGTCTGCGAAAACAACGAAAGCCACGTCGAGACTGTTGAAGCGGTCGTCGAGCTTGAGCTCACCGAGACCGATGACGGACTTGTCAACGTATACACCGCCACCGCCGAGTTCAACGGTGAGGAATATACGGATATCATAGAGGTATCCGGCGTATTCGCAGGCTGGTACAAGGATATGGCGTTCACCGATCCTTACACCGAAACGCCCGCCGAAGACGACGTCAAGTACGCGAAGCTCGTAGCTCCCGAAACGTTCGATCTGAAAGTACAGATCGTTCCCGTTGAGACCGGCGACGAAAATGCGGTACTCCGCGTAATTTCCAGTGTTGACAGCGAATTCTATCAGAGTGCAACGCTTACTCTCACCCACATTGACGGTGTGAAGACCTATAACCTTACGACGTTCTACAGATCGCTCACTGAATACTCCGGTCTTGAAGCAATGACGGATCCGACTGTATTCTCCGACGATTCCAAGTACTTCGTATCTAAGAAGGCTCTTCTCCCCGCGGTCGCGTTCAACCATCCTGTGACTGCGACACTCACGCTTACCACGTGCGACGGTACGGAGATCGAAGGCGGCAGCTACACGTTCACGGTCGATGCCGAGTATGTATTTGCAGGCTGGTATCACGACGCAGAGTTCACCACTCCCTTCACCGAGGCTCCCGCCGCTGGTGAGGAAGCTTACGCCAAGTATGTACATAAAGACACGTTTGGCACGGTAGTTCAGGTTGTAGAACCAAATGAAGGCGATACGTCAGTTAGAATGCGTGTTGTTTCCTCCATTGACAACGCCGATTATCAGACGGTAAAGTACATCGTTCGCTACGGTGATGTTGAAAAGACATATGATCTTACGACGTTCTATAGAAAGTTGTCAGAATATTCGGGCTTTGAGGCCATAACCGATCCGACCGAGTACTTTTCCGAGGATTCAAAATACTTCGTTTCAAAGAAAGTGCTTCTCGGAGACTACGTATCCGGAACCGAGGTAACGATCACCACCGTATTCACCGCGCCCGACGGCACCGTGTTCTACGGCGAAGAAGCGGTCCTCTCCGTTGATATACCTTAATCGGTATTATCAGATCGGCTAAACCGTATATACATCAACAAACACAAAAGCTTGGGGGGAACAAAGTTTCCCCCAAGCCCAAATACATGATTAAAGGAGTAAAGCGATGAAGAAAATTTATATTTCGCCTGAAACGGACGAGATACTTCTCAAAGAAATCGTGCGCACCGATGCAATTCTCAATTCCATCAGTGATAACGATGGTGATGATAGCGAGGAAGCATTACCAAATTTCCCTGCCATTAACTAAACATCCGGGGACGGAGCGAGTCCGCTCCGTCCCCGTTCTTATTTTAACACCGGAGAATCAACATGGCGTTTTTTATTAAGACAGCCGGTCAGGCCTTCAGGATCGAGCCGAATCATGACAATATAAGACGTTACTGCGAGGGCTATATATGCGAGCCCTGCGACGACTTTTGCGACGTTTCGGTCACCCCGGAGGAGATCGAGGCGGAGCGGCAGGGCGCGATCGACGCCGCGGTCGCCGAGCACAGATCAACTGAGTTTTCAAAAGGACAGCTTGAAATACTCACGGTACACAGAAAGATCGCTGAGTTTATGCCGGGCGTCGGAGTATTTCTGTTTCACGGATCAGCCGTCGCCGTGGACGGAGAGGCTTACATCTTCACCGCAAAGAGCGGTACCGGCAAATCGACGCACTCCGCGCTTTGGCGCAGAAAGTTCGGCGGGCGCGCCGTCATGGTGAACGACGACAAGCCTTTCATAATGATAAAGGACGGCAAGGCATACGCTTGCGGCTCCCCGTGGAACGGCAAGCACAGATCAGGTTCGAACGTAATATTGCCGATAAAGAGCGTTTGTCTGCTCTGCCGCGGTGATACTAATGAAATATACAAAATAAACAGCAGGGACGCGCTGCCGACCCTGTTTGAGCAGACGTACAGACCGTCGTCACCGGATAAGCTTGCCCGAACGCTCGGGCTGCTGCACGGGCTGACGGATTCCGTCGGGCTGTACAGACTCTTCTGCAATATGTCGCCGGAGGCGGCTGACGTATCGTATGAAGCAATGAAGGAGGGACTATGAAGCTTAAGAAGGAATTTGTGACGCACCAGAACGACAATGAACACGTTACGGTCGCCGCCGGCAACACCGAGTTCACCGGTATGCTTCTCAGCAACGAGACGGCGGGATTCATCATCGAGCATCTTAAATCCGAAACGACGGAGGACAAGATCGTGGATCAGATGTTTGAAGAGTACGAGGCTCCGCGTGAGGTCATCGCCGCGGACGTTCACAGGATAATCGAAAAGCTCCGCTCCGTCGGCGCGATCGAGGAATAAAAAAAACGGGTCATCCCCGTTTTTTTATTCGTCCTTCAGCAAATCCGAAAGCGCTGCACGCGTATGGCCTTCGCGCCCCGTAACGGCTTCAGCCTCCGTCATTGAACGGATTATCGCCTCCTCTACCGTCTCCGTCGCCGAGCGGAACAGCCTTTCCAGCTGATCGTCGTTCAAAAACGACATATGCCACAACGGTTCGTCCGTTCTCATCCTGTTTGCCGTGCTGAACGCAACGACAAGCTCTCCGCTTCCGCCGCTTGTGATGCCGCCGGTACGCGCAAGTCCGCTCTGAGCGCGGCGCGCTATTCTCTGCAGCTGTCTTGACGAGACCGGCGCGTCCGTCGCAAGGACCATTATACAAGAGCCCTTTGTGTTTTCTCCTCCGCCGGAAAGACGCCTGCCGACGGGATCGCCGCTGATCATAAGATCGCGCAGAGATCCGAAATTCGTCATGACGAGGGCGCCGAGCGTGTACGTGTTTTCCGCGACCGTGAATACTCTTGAAGCGGAGCCGATGCCGCCCTTCAGCCGGTAACAGCTCATGCCGCGTCCGGCGCCGACCGCGCCGAGCTCAAAATCTTCACACGCGTTGTTTATAGCTTCGAAAACGTGCTCCGGCTTTATATGAAGCCCTCTCGTGTCGTTGAGCACGCTGTCGTTGCATTCGAGTATCACGGGATTCACCGTGCCTTCCGTTCTGCATATTCCCTCGTTTTTCGACAGCATATAGCGCACGCAGCCGGAAAACGCCTCGCCTACGCTGAGCGTGTTCGTGAGTATTATCGGCGTCTCGATCGAGCCGAGCTCGTTTATCTGCATCAGTCCCGTGCTCTTGCCGAAGCCGTTTATTACGTGGCTTGCGGCGGGGCATTTTTCATGATACAGGTCTCCGCTGTGCGGCAGTATCGCCGTCACGCCCGTCTGAATATCGCCGTCCGACAGCGTGACGTGTCCGACAAGAACGCCCGGCACGTCCGTTATAAGGTTTTTCTTTCCTTTTTCGATCTCTCCGAATCTGTAATCCTTCATCTTATCACCTTGAGTCATATTTTTTGCGCAGGACATGTCCGCGCTTTTATTTTTTACGCTTTTTTCTTATGATGAACACGACCGCCGCGCCGATCAGCGCCGCTGCCGCGCACGCCGCGACGACAGGTATTATATTGCCCTTTTTGCCGCGTATCTCCGTTTCGCCGGTTTCTGCGGGCGGCTCGTCTGTCACCGCATCCGTCGCCGTGTCCTCCGGTTCGGCGCCGTTCAGAACGTCGAGCGCGGTTTGCAGCGCCGATATATGAGCCTCCGGATCCTGAGTCTTTGAAGATACGGCGTACGCCGCCTCACATACCGCGTACAGGAAATTCCTGTATCTGCCGCCGTCGTATTCGCCGTCGTTTTTTAGCCTTGCGCATTTTTTATACAGGGATACAAGAGCCGACAGATCAGGCGCTTCGGGCGCTGACGGCGTTTTGCCG
Source organism: uncultured Ruminococcus sp. (assembly GCA_902762505.1). Lineage (GTDB taxonomy): Bacteria > Bacillota > Clostridia > Oscillospirales > CAG-272 > UBA1248. The sequence goes on from CACWOQ010000043.1 coordinate 13,707, forward strand.
TCTGCGTACAGCTCTATCTCGCCGATCGTCTTGGCGTACTCGACTGAGGATCCCATGACTATCAGCTTTATATATCTGTATCTGCCTGTCAGCTCCTCGGACAGCACGGCTCTTTCTCCGTATCGCTCCGCCGAATAAACGGCGTAGCCGTTGACCTCCGCGTCCTTCAGAACGTACCAGTCACACCCGTCCGTGCTGCCTTCTATCCTGTAAGCCGGCGCCGGTGAGCCTTCGCCCATTATGACGTTTATGCCGTAAACGTCCTTTTCTTCGTACATATCGAGGATGATCGTCTGCGTCGCTTCAACGGCAAACGGCTTCCATTCCCGTGTAATATCGCCGTCCGTTAAGCGCGAAGCCGTTTCTTTTAAAACGCCCGCCGCCGTATATCTGCTCGACCCGACGCATTCCGCGCCCGGTATCTGCAATTCTCCTTTATACGCGGGAAGAGCCGACGTTTTCTTCAAGCCGAGCTTTGCGTCGATGACAGCCGCCCAGTTTCCGCTGACGGAATCGAAGGTCACGCGGATGAATCTGTAAGTGTACTCGCGCTCAAACACCGCGCCGACGGCATACGAGCCCGGCGCCGGCGCCTCCTTCACGGTCTTGTATATCCGACTCCACGTTTTGCCGTCGTCACTGCCCTCGACCGTGCAGCTCACGGCTCCGGTACCCTCATACATTTGCAGACTGAGCGTGTTGAACGTGACCGGCTTTTTCATATCGAAGATAAGCCATTGCGGAAACGTCCCGTCAGACGCGCACCACCATGTGCCTGCTTTACCGTCGACCGCCATTGACGCCGCGTTCCCGGGGGTGCTTTGCGAGCTTGCCGAGGCTTCGCATCCGTCGAGCAGGTTTTCGGTCGTATCGGACGCCGCGACTCTGCTCGGCTCCGTTTTTATCCCTTCGACCGTCCTTGACGTGACGAGCAGTACCCAGTCTCCGCCGTCCGGCTTTTCCGGTATCTCATACACACCGTTTTTGACATTCACGCCTCCCGCGTCGATATACTTGCCGGTCTTGACGTCGTACCAGTACGCGCCGTACGCGTCTGACGTCAGCCCTTTGAGTTTGCCCGTCGTTCTGTCGGGATTGTAGAAATAAGCGACGTACGTATCGGCGTTGTCGGACGAGGCGACGACCTTGTCCTCCGCTTTGAAATCTGAATAAGCCGAGGCGCTGAAACGCGGCACGAGCCTTTCAAAGCCGACGAGATCGAAAAACTCCGCCATGTATTTCATTTCAAACGATCCGGGCTTTTCGATACCCATATACCACGGCTCCGTGCTGAACGTGCCCATCCAGCCCGTGCTCCCGGCGGTGGACCAGCAGTTTGCCCAGACGCCCGTCGCGCCGTAGGTAAAGCCGCAGCTGCCGCAGAGGTTCGCTTTCCACGCCGCTATGCGTGAAGCGTTATAGCCGTTGAAGCCGCCGCAGTATATATCCTCGTAGTTCGCCTCGGTTTCGACAAACGGCTTCGGATCGTCAAGTCTTTTATTATTGTAATATCCTTTATACGTGCTTTTTGAGGGGATCACGGGTCCGTGACCGTTTTGCAGGGCGTAGAACGTATGCCACTTTTCACCGTCAAGCTTTGCGATGAATTTATCCGTGCATTCAAGCGGGAACTGATGCGCGCCGTGCGGATGGTGATATCCGTCGCCCTCCGCCGTGATGCGCGCACTCGACACCCAGCGGTCAAACTGAGGATCGCCCGTTATCTCCTGCGCCGTGATCCATACGACGGGGTATGACGCGTATCTCGCCGTCAGATACCGGCTGAGCGTATCGAGCTGTGACGCGCTCATCGCGCCGGTCGTCAGCGAATGGACGCCGAAGCCGAGCGCGATCACCATACCGCGCGCGGCGAGATAATCAAACATGACGTCAAATTTGCGTCTGAACGTATCCGGGTCTATTTTGTCGTATTTTTTGAGCCACATGGAAGGCTCTGTCGTAACGCTTCTCTGCCCTCCGCCGTCCGTTTCGCTGCTGTCGAAATACGTCTGATAGACGGTGAAGCCCTTTGCGGCTCTGTCGTTCAGCTCGTGCAAAAACTGGTTTCCGCAGCTGCATCCGGGATAGTTGCACGCGCTCAGAGTGACGTAGTTCGGCGCCTGCCAGTTCGTGTCGCCGAGCCAGTAAAACGGCGTGCCGTCGTCATACGTGAAATATCTGCCGTTATCCGACACGCGGACGAAGCCGTGACGGTCGATCATCGTTTTGCCGGTATTCGGTTTCGCAGTGATCCTGCCCCTCACATTGTGAAGACCCGCGTCGTCTTCATTCGTGCACGTTACAACGTAATCCCACACTCCGGTCTTCGTAGGCGAGAATCTTACGCGCCATTCGTCGCCGCCGTACCAGAAGCCGTACAGCTTTATGCTCTCGCCGCTTTCATGCGTGAACACGGCGTCGATCTGTACGTCCGTGTAAGGGTTATCATATTTTTTCGCGCTGCGGAGTATGACGTCGACACGGTCCCATACCTCGGCGGTCAGTCCTTCGTCCGCCGCCCGATATTTCATTGCGCCGAGCATCATCAACACCCCCAACAGAACGGATATGATTTTTACAATACCGGTTTTCATATTATCCTCCCGGGTTTTTGCTGCCGTTATTATACCATAAACGCGACTTCGTGTCAATATAAAAAACGCGGGTGTTAGCCGACTGTCCCAAAGGACAGTCGGCAGTTATGAGTTCCGCTTACGCGAAACGTTATGAGCGCTGACGCGCGTTATGATTGCTTCGCAAGTTATGAGTGCCTGCGGCACGTTTGCGGAACTCATATCATAA
>CACWOQ010000044.1 GCA_902762505.1 uncultured Ruminococcus sp.
ATGGCGTTCGCCTCATCCACCGCAAGCGGTCCCCCTTCCCCAAGAGGGGAAGGTAACGGTCCCCCTTCCCCAAAAGGGGAAGGTAGTTCGCTTCGCTCAAGATGACGAGACGCGGCGGGATCTCACTTTTTTCTATTCTTCCACCGAAAATTCAAGATTTTTTTATATATATATGTTATACTATACTCTGAATACGAATCTTTACCCGTTTCCGGGAAAAGAAAGGATAATAAGATGATACAAATAGAACATCTGACCAAATACTACGGGCAGAAGCTCGCCGTTGACGACATATCGTTTTCCGTCGGCGAGGGAGAGGTAGTCGGATTTCTCGGTCCCAACGGCGCCGGCAAGTCGACGACCATGAACATGCTGACCGGGTATCTGTCGTATACCTCCGGAAAATGCAGCATCGACGGGATCGACATTCTTGAAAACCCGTCCGAGGCGAAGCGTCTGATCGGCTTTCTGCCCGAACAGCCGCCGCTTTATTACGACATGACGACGCGCGAATATCTTCAGTTTATATACGATCTGAAGCGCTGCACGCTCAACAGACGCGAGCACATCGACGAGATCATAGACGTCATGGGTCTGCAGGAAATGGAAAAGCGCCTTATCGGTCAGCTTTCCAAGGGCTTCAAGCAGCGCGTCGGTATCGCCGGCGCCCTCGTATCCGACCCGAAGATCCTCATCTTCGACGAGCCGACGATAGGACTCGACCCGCGCCAGATCATAGAGATACGCGAGCTTATACGCGCTTTGTCGAAGGATCACACGATAATCCTGTCCACGCACATACTGCCCGAGGTGCAGGCGGTCTGCGACAGGATCCTGATAATCGACCGCGGCAGGCTTATAGCCGACGAAAAGACGGAGAACATCAACACCCTGGCGTCCGAGAACCGCAGATTCACGATACAGATCCTCGGCCCGAAGGGAGAGGTCTTCACGTTCCTCAGAAAAACGGAGGGCGCGGCGAAGGTCGAATTTCTGTCCTCCTCCAAGGACGGCGCCTCGCTTTTCATGGTGCAGTGCAAAAAGGGATACGACCTGCGGCGCACGCTTTTCTATGCTCTTGCCGAGAAGCGCTGGCCCATCCTCGAGATGAGCACCGTCGGCGCGTCTCTTGAAGACGTGTTCATCGCGCTGACTAAATAAGGAGGACTAAACAATGACAGCGATCTACAAGCGTGAGATGAGGACGTATTTCACGACCTTCATCGGTTACGTTTTCATATCGACGTTTCTGCTCGTTTCAAGCGTCATATTCGTTCTGACGACGCTTTCGCAGGGCGAAAACGCCGACGTCACCTCTTACTACACTCTGGTAATGTTCGCGTTCGCGATACTTATACCTCTGCTTACGATGAAGCTTTTCGCGGACGAGAAGCGTCTGCGCACCGAGGTGCTTCTTCTGACGAGCCCGGTAAGCCTGTTCGGCATCGTCATGGCGAAATTCCTCGCGGCTCTGACTGTTTTCGCGGCGACCTTCCTTCTGTCCTGCGTGAACCTCATACCGCTTTATATGTACGGTTCGCAGAACACCGCCGTGATCATCGGCAACATAATATCCGTTCTGCTCGTCGGCTCCGCGTTCATAGCCGTGGGCGTGTTCATGTCGTGTCTGACGGAAAACCAGCTTGTCGCCGCCGTTACTACCATCGCGGCGATCGTCCTGTTCCTCGTCATAGGCATGTACTCGTCCGGCATAGGCTTCGCGCCGCTGCGCGCCGTGCTCGACTTCCTGTCCGTCTTCAACCGCTTCACCTACTTCACATACGGCGTGATAGACTGGTCGGCACTTATTTACTACGCCTCCATCTCGTTCGTATTCCTGTTCCTCACGGTAAGGGTCTACGAGCGCAGACGCTGGGCTTGACGGGAGGTACAACATGAGCAAAGAAAAAACAGCCGATAACGGCGCAAAAAAGGTACAGCTCAAAAGAAGGCTGAAATACGGCGGAATCTCCGTCCTGCTTTCCGCGGTAGTCATCGCCGTCGTCATAATCGCAAACGTCATAATCACCACGGTCATCAGATCGAACAACGCGTATACCGACCTGACGGGCTCCGGGCTTTTCACCCTGAGCGAGCAGGCGAAGGGTTATCTGAAACAGATAAAAGCGCCGATAACGATCAAATTCGCCGTCCCGCTCGATACGATCAAATCGAATTCACAGCTTTTCATGGTATATCTCGCCGCGGATCAGTTCGCGAAAGCCTCGACGGAGGAGGACAAAAACGACGAGATACCGGATATCACCGTGGAGTATTTCGACTCCTACAAATTCCCGGCGCAGTTCGAAAAATACAAACAGCTCGCCGCCGGGAAGACCTGGGCTTCGACCAACGTTATAATCGAGAGCACGTACGCCGAGGAGGACGGGGAAACGGCTTCGCTTCCCGTCGTTTACTCGCTGTCGTCCTTCTTCACGACGTCGGACGGCAAGACCGTCGGCTTCAACGGCGAGCGCCGCTTCCTTCTGGCGTTTTTACAGCTCGCCGGCGTTGAGCAGCCGGTCGTCGTCTTCACGACGGGACACGGCGAGCCCATCGGCGCAGATCCTTCGTCGTCAGACAACCAGTACGCCGATTTCACCGCGATGTTCGAGGAGCTCGGCTTCCGCATAAAATATTCCGATCTTACGCGCGAGGAGGTCGACCCCGACTGCCGTCTTATCGTCGTCCTCGATCCGAAGCGCGATTTCATAGGCAAGGAGCTCGATTCGCTCGACGGCACCTCCGAGCTTGACAGGATCTCCGACTTCGCGTCGGCGCACGGCTCCATAATGGTATTCCTCGGCCCGACGGGCTACGAATACACGAACCTGAGCCATTATCTGTCCGAATGGGGCGTCAAGGTGCATACGACGTATACGATTGAGGACGGTGTGAATACGCTTTCGGCGGACGACCGCAGCTTCTCCGTCGTCTACACGACCGAAGGACTCGGCGCGTCGGTCCAGCAGAATTACAGAAACCTGCGCACGAAGTTCGAGCACGCGGCGCCCGTACAGATACTCACCACGGACACGGGATCCACCTCGATGAACGTAACGAGCACGTTCCGCACAAGCTCCGCCGCGCGCGCTTACGCCACGGCTGACGACGTGCTTGCCCCGTCCGACGTGGGACGCGCGGACGGCTTCGACCTGTTCGTCGTATCGAGCAGGCTGAAATACGAGAACAACGAGGATTATTATTCGTACGTTCTCGTCTGCGGCTCGCCGGAAATGCTGAAATACTGCGGCTCTCAGGCGTACGCCAACCGCGGTATACTGAACGTCATGCTCACGAGGATACCGCTGCTCAAGATGCCGGTCGATATCGACTACAAGAGCCTTGAAAACTACGGTCTGACGTCGGTCACGAGCGGAGCCGTCCGCGGATGGACCGTCGTGCTCGCGGTCGTTTTGCCGGTCGTCGTGCTCGCCGCCGGCACGGTCGTGACGGTCAGAAGAAAGAGACGCTGATATGGACGAAGAATACAAAGACAAAGAAGAAGAACAGCAGCCGGAAGAAAACGGCAGCGCCGAGCTTCACAGCATACTTTACGGCGGAGAATACTCCGAATACGGAGACGCGCTCGGCTCCGGGGAAGAGGAGGAGGAACGCCGCCCGGTAAAGCTGAAGACGTTTTCGTCAAAGGAAACGCCTGAGGAGCCCGGGAAAAAACAGAAAATAAAGACGGAGACGTCAAAGAAGATCACGACTATCATAATCGTCTCCGCCGTGATCGCCGCGGCTGTCGTGCTCGTCGCGATATTCGCGCCGTCGTGGTTCAGATCGAATGTCGAGGAACCGCCGGTGCTGTACGAGGGAGAGGTCCTTTCGGACAGCCGCAGGGTCATGATGTTCGAGCATCTTGAACGCAAACAGATACAGTCGGTCGAGGTACACAATCAGTACGGCGAATACACGGTGTACTACAACGCGGAAACGGAAAGCTTCGCGTTCCTCGGGCTCGAGGGCGCGCCGTATAACGAGGAGCTGTTCTCCCAGCTCATAGTCGCGGCGGGCTTCCCGCTGATATCCGACAGGTTTTTGCCGGGTGAGGAACGCGCCGAGCTTTCCGAATACGGTCTCGGACCGGACGATTCGCCTTCATACTACATTGTCACGACGCGCCCGGCCGAGGGTGAGGAGGTCAGGCGTTACAAGGTCCTGATCGGCAAGCCGTCGCTTACCGAAAACTACTATTACTGCATGGTCGAGGGGCGCGATATCGTATATATCCTCGAGCAGTCGATAAAAACGACGCTGCTTGCGGACGTAAAATCGCTTCTCACGCCGATACTGACGTATCCGATCGAGGACAACTCGTATCTGACGAATATTTCACAGATAATGATAGCGAAGAACGGCGAGCTGTTCGTGCTTGTCCAGTATCAGGACGAGCAGGCGAACGTTCCCGGCGTCGAGAACTTCGGAGTTACGGTCCCGTATATCGTGACGAAGCCGGTCGAGTACGACGCGGCGACCGAGAGGATGACGGCGATGCTCGGTCAGATCGTCAACATGACCGGCAAGGAGCTGCTTGAATACAACATTTACGACGTTGTGCCGGCGGTCGACGAAAACGGCGATCCCGTGCTTGACGAAAACGGCGAACAGGATTACGACTACGTTATGAAGCCGGAGATCGCTGAAAAATACGGTCTCGGCTCGCCCGCCTACGACATTTATTACAAATACAAAACGGCGGAAGGTCCCGTGATCGACGTCCTCGTCTCAATAAGCGAGAAGCAGCGCGGCGAAGACGGCGTCGAATTCTACTACGTCGCCTCGCACATGTTCGACACGATCGCGAGAATGAACGCGAGCAGTCTCACGTTCCTTGACTGGACGCTGATGGATTATCTTGACAAGCCGATATTCAGCGTCAACATAGACAAGGTCTCGCGCATAACGCTGACGTCAGCCGGAAAGAAGTACGATTTCGAGCTCACCGGCACGGGCGACGGGCTCGCCGCCGTCGAGACCGCGAACGGCAGAACGACGTTCAAGGGCGACGACAAGGACGTCGGCGTCAATCACGGCATAAGGAATTTCAGAAAATTCTATCAGACACTTCTCGGCATCAACCGTGAGGACTTCACCGAGGAGCCCGCCGAAGGCGAACGCGCTCTGCTGCTGACGGTCGAGGTATCGTTCAGAAACGGCACGTCAAGAACGTACAGGTTCTATTCGTATTCGGAACGCCGCTGCTTCATGACGGTCAATGATCGCGGAGAATTCTACGTTATGCGCTCCATGGTGCGCAAGCTCGTATCCGACGCGGAAAAACTGCTCAACTACGAAACGGTAGACCCGTCGGCTGACAAATAACGATACTGCAACAGGCGGTAAGAACCGCGGATGAACAATACACGCTCCGCGTCCTTACCGCCCGTTTATTTTGACAACAGGAGAAAAGACGTGAAAAAACAAGCGCTCTGCGCACTTATAATACCGCTGCTGTTTCCGCTTTTCGCGGGCTGCGGCGGTGAAGGTGTCGCCACGACCGTAGTGACGGACGCGACGGATCCCGTATCTCAGACGACCGTCACCGACACCGTCGCTCAGGTAACGGAAACGGACCCCGTGACACAGACCGACCCTGTGACGGATACGGACACGGAGACGGAGGCGGTGATAAGCGATCCGTCGAAAAAAACGCTCGTCATCGAGGATTTCAACGCCGTATCAGACCCGGTAAAAGAATTCACCATGCCGGATCTGTCCGTATTCGGCATAGCGTATCCGGATTATTCGGAGAACGAAGCGCTGTCTCTCGAGGGCAAAGCGATGCTCGCCGTCCTTCGCCGCGACACGTGGTGCCAGGTCTACGAGATCAGAGGAGAGAAGCTCTCCGTTTTCCGTGAAGCGGACGGCGGCGATTATCTCCGCATGTACGTCTGCACACCGGATTACAGCAGTCTCGGGCTGACGTTCTGCCTCGGAACGGAGGGCGGCTCCAACCGCAGCTATCTTGCCGCGGGGGCGGCGGTCGTCACCGATATAAGCGGCAGGAGGATCGACGTCGCCGCCGGAAACGATACGGACGACGCCGGTCCCGGCTCATCGCTGCGCGTCCCCGCGGGCTTCTGCGGATACGTGGCGCTGTCGCTCGGAAATACGGCGGCGTGGCGCGGCAGCTCCGGGATATCCGATATAAAGAACACGGATTATCTGAAAATAGACGTCCGTCCGTCTCCGTCCGACGACGGCGACAGATACGTGTTTGACGCGCTGTGCCTGTCGGACAGCCCGACGGCGGAGCTCTACCCCGAAAGAAGCGGGGCGGACGGCGAAAGCTTCGGGACGAAGAACGAGGAGGTCGAATTCATGCTCACGGAGATCTTACAAAAAGAACCGACGTTTGAATACTGCCCGGAATACGATCCGGCGGGATTCCCGGAGATAAAGGCGCTCTGGCTTGACGGCGCGAAATACGGCGGCAAAGACACAAAGGTCTTCGCGTATATCGGATTTCCGGAAAACGCCTCGGAAAGCGATCCCGTTCCCGGAGTCGTACTGCTTCACGGCGGCGGCGGATACGCGTATCCGTCGTGGGTGAAAATCTGGAACGACCGGGGCTTTGCGGCGATCGCCGTCGGGAATACCGGTTATTTTCCGGTGAAAGAGGGGATCACGGACTTTTACTCCGCACAGTCCTTTACAAGGACGATATCCGCGGAAACGCTTGCAAAGGATCCGCGCGTCATGCCGCCGGACAACGACGGTATGTATTCGTCGCAGGGCAGGGTCGACCGCATGTGGATGTATCACGCCGTGGCGCAGACCATCCTCTGCAACAGCCTGCTCCGCGCCGACCCGCGCGTTGACGCCGACAAGGTCGGAGTGACGGGGATATCGTGGGGCGGCGTCATCGCTTCGACCGCGATAGGCTACGATCCGCGCTTCGCGTTCGCCGTGCCCGTATACGGCAGCGGATACCTTGACGAGGCGCATTCGTGGATGCATGACAACTATAACGCCCCCGGCACGAAAGAGCTGTGGGAGCCTTCGCTCCGTTTCGAAAACGTGAAAACGCCCGTGCTGTGGCTCTGCTGGGCGGACGACAACTGCTTTTCCGTAAACTCGAACAGCAAATCGTGTCTGGCGGTCAAGAACAGCACGCTGTCCGTGATACAGGGCCTCGGACACGGCCATCTGGAAGGCTGGTCGCGGGAGGAGATATACCGCTTTGCAAAATGGGCGACAGGCTCGGGCGAGCCGCTGCCTTCGCCGCTGACGCTGCCCGGAAAAGGCAGGGATATATCGTTTACCGTGACGGTACCGGCGGACGCCCGTTCCGTTTCGGCACGCGTCCTGTACATAACCGAACCGCTCAGCTATTCGCCCGACGGCAGGCTCCATATAAACGGTCAGAACACGATAGATCAGGAGTGGCACGCGGTCGCCTGCAAGGTCGAAGGCGGAAACGTCACGGCGACCCTGCCGGACGACGCTCATTCATATTACGTTGAAATATCCGCAAAATGCGGCGGAAAAACATATATAACGTCCACACCGTTCACGGATGCGGACTGAGAAAGGAAGCGTCATGGAACCGTTGATCTCGATAATCGTTCCTGTATACAACGTAGAAAACTACGTTGCCGAATGTATCACGTCTCTTATCAATCAAACCTACCGCAACATCGAAATACTTCTTGTCGACGACGGGTCGACAGACAAAAGCGGACAGATATGTGACAGCTTTGCAAACGACGATCGCGTCAGAGTCTTCCACACGAAAAACGCCGGAGTGTCGGCTGCGAGAAACTATGCTCTCGACCGCGCGAGGGGCGACTATATCGGATTTGCCGACAGCGACGACCGGGCGGAGCCCGAAATGTTCGAAACGCTGCTGCGCTGCGCTGAAAAAAGCGGGGCGGACGTCGCGCTGTGCGGCTTTGATAGCGAGTATCCGAGCGGTATAAGACCATCTTCCCACCCGCCCGTATACGTCGAAGCGTCAGGCGCAGAGGCTGTATCCACCATGTTTTATGAATACGGATTGATTTATAACTTTGTCTGGAACAAGTTGTTCAGACGGGAGTTTTTTGAGAGCGGACTCCGTTTTCCGGTCGGGTTTTTATATGAGGATCAATACGTGACCACGAGGCTGCTGTGCTCCGGAGGAAAGATCGCGTACATGCCGGAAATTCTGTACCATTACAGACAGAGACGCAGCAGCATCGTGCATGAAATGACGTTCAAGGCTTCTGTAGATTACTGGACGCTTCGCCATGAAAGATATAAGATGCTGAAGAAGATAAAAGCGGCGCATGCCAGAACCGTCAGGGACTGCGTTGACAGCGCGTTCCGCGTATTTTATACGTTCCCTCAAGGAAAAAAAGTGACGGCTGAAGCAAAAGAAGCGAGAAACTCGGTCAGGGAGTTTATACGCGAGAACTATTCAGAGGTGATGCACGGAAATTACGGGCGTGCAACGAAGATGAAAACGCTGATATGCAGGATGAATGCGGTTTTTATCGCTCGGCTGCTTTATTCGATCCTTCCGTCCGGGAAAAAGCTTGCAGAAAGAAAAGCGGAGGACCTCTATCCGTAATGATCCGCGCCGCTCTGCAATAAACAACGGCTGCAAAAAGCCCGCCGGACGTACGACGGGCGAATAAATACACAAAACGGGAGGCGTGTCCTCCCGTTTTGTATTTTTATTATTTCTTTCGCTTTATAATGACCGGGATCAGTATCGCCGCGGCGGCGACGACCGCGGCGGCTATGATGCCGACGGTCAGAGCCGTTCCGTTTCCGCCGGGCGTCTTCTGCGGCTCGTTATCCGTGTCATCGGGGACGGGTTCGGCATTTCCGGACGTTTCGGGGGCTTTCGTATCCTCCGCCGTAACGGCGCCGGGCGTGCTGCCGGCCTTCACGGCGTAGCTGTATTTGAATCTGCCCGCCGGTGCGACGTCGCCCGAGGTGTAGAAGTTCATTATGTCGCCTTCAAGCTCGACGCCGTCGGTTATCTTGAAGTTGACCGTGAACGCCTCGCCGTCAAGCCCGAGCAAGCCTCTGCCGATCCTTATCTGCATCACGTTGCCGGATACGGTGTAATCGCATTCGCCTGCCTTCTCGGATTCGCAGCCGGAACCGGTGAATTTTCTGACGGCGAGCGTCTTGTCCGTCGGCTCACAGAGCACGAAATCGAACGATTCCCATCCGTCAAGACCGTTTCCGGTCGTGTCGAGATATACCGTCATCCAGTTCGGATCCGTATACGGAGAAACGTTTTCGGCGCACTCAACGTATATGTAGAGATTATCGGCGTCACGCGCCATTTTCGCGCCCTTGAGGTCGTTGTTGCCGGACGTGTCGGTGTAAACGAGGTCGCCGTAGCCGTTCGCGTTCCTGTCGCCCGTGTTTCCGGTGTACGCGACGTAGTACGGTCCCACGTCGTCCCATTGAGTCGCGGACCCGTTTATATCGACGGTCTTTTCATCCGTCGGCTCGGGTATCGGATTCGTGCCCTTGTATTTACGCACGTACGATACGAGCTGATAGTAATAATGGTCTTTGAGCTTTCCTTTGCTCGGCTCTATGTCGCGGCTGTATTCGTCCGTGAATTCGTCCGCGAACGCGTTTTCAACGCCGCCCCACGTTTCCTGCCTTCCGGCGGTCCATTCGTTCCAGCCGGTGACGAAGACAAACTTGGGGTCGACCTGCAGCGCGTATTCCCACTGCTCGGCGAAGTTGTAGCCGTAAAGGGAATGGTTCTCCTCGCTGTAATGCGCGAATCCGTCCTTGTTCGTATACGATCTGCCGAAGATGTTCTCGCCGTTCATCGCGGTGCATATTACGTCGGGAGAGGAGTTCTGAGCGACGCCGACCGTTATCTGCTCGACCTCGCCTTTTTTAACGTCTGAGCCTGTCGCGTAATATCTCGCCTGCGGATAGCGCGACAGCCAGCCCCATTGTCTCGTCGTCCCGTCGCCCGTGTTGTAAGCGGGCTGACCCGGGCGGAACGTGAAGAATTTCTTTATCTCAACGTCGATCGGCGAGCTGTTCAGACACGCATTGCCCGCCATGAGCAGCGGCTTGCCGTTCCAGTAGAACCACAGATCGTGATATTTTTCCTGTCTGAAAATATCCATGTATATGCTCTCGAGCTGTACTCTCGTGTTCGTGCCGGAGGGGTCGAACGGGAGAAGGAACGAGATCGCGGGCGTCATGACGCCGTCCTTTCTCGCCTGCTCGAAAACGTCGAATATCGCGCGGTAGCTCGAACGCCAGGTAAACGTGCCGTTCGTGTTGTCGAAGAATATGACGTCGATCCCGGCGGCTGCAAGCAGCTCCGCGTGGCGTCTGAGGACCCAGCGGTCCACGGTGCGGTAATAGCCGTATATCGGCTCATTCCAGAAATACGCGGTGCCGGTCGTCGGCCATTTTTTGAATTTGTAATCGTTCTTCGCCTCGGGATATTTTTCCATGAATTCGGTAACGTTCAGAGGAGGAGAACCGGCGAGGTCGTTGTGCCAGGACCAGTAGAACAGACCGACGTGCTTGCCGTCGCGTACGTCGCCCGTCTCAGCGTTCGTGGGGAGGGTCCTGCCGAGACCGTCAGTCGCCACCCACGTGTCGGGATACGCGTTTCTCGTGTTGAGAACGTCGTCTTCGGGTATGACGTATTCCGCAGGCGCTCTCTTCGAGCCGTCGACCTGCATGATGCTTTCACAGGCGGTCACGGGATCGTCGGTGCGCTCGGTGAAAGATACCGTTATCTCAAGATCGAGCGAGGATTCTGCTCCGTCCATGTAAGCGAAGCCCTTCGATTTCGTCATCGGATAGCTCCAGATGCCGACCTTGTTCACGGTGTCGTAGATGGCAAACAGGTATTCGCCCGCGGGAAGAGGATCGTCGAATCTGATCCAGTTCGTCGCACAGTCGCGCATGGTGTCGAGACGGAGCTCGTGAAGCGGTCCGCTCTTGACGGTGGCGTCGAAATCGCCCTGCCATTTGAATATGCCGATCGTGCTCTTGCTGTCCGTGCGGTTCCACGTGGGCAGACAGTAACCGGCGCCGTTGAACGGGGCGTTGAGGATCACGCGGAGTCCGTAATACGAATCCGTCGGGATCTCTACCGGAGCTTTCTTGGAATCGAGCGCCGGATCGTACAGCTTATACTCGTAACGGCCCGCCGCAAAAGATGTCACGGAAACGGCAGCCGAAATGAGCATTACCGCGCAGAGCGCGGCGCAGATCAAACGAAGTCTTTTCATATGCTTTCCCTTTCGATTATTAAGTACGCAAGACGCCTTTGCGCGGCGGTTTTTACGTCAGAAGCTTCCTATCGGCAGACTCGCGTCGTCCTTGCCTTTTCTTATCGCCACGACTTTTACGTCGTAGGAGTTTTTCTCGTTTACGGTAACGGTGACCGTCTGCTCCGCCTTTGCGCCGAGCAGAGCTTTGCCGAACGGCGATTCCTTTGAAATGTTGTTTGTGAAGACGTCGTTGCGCAGCGTCGTCACTATGCGCACGGTCCTTGTCTGGTCGTATTTCGGAATATATACGTCGACCTCGTCGAAAAGCCCGACCTCGTCGGCGGCGGAATCTACCGATATCACGCGGGCGGTCTTTATCATGCCCTCGAGATATCTCATGCGCCGTTTGTTCTCGTTTATCTCGCGCTTCGCGGTCTTGTATTCGTCGTTTTCGCTCAGGTCGCCGAGCTCACGCGTGCGCTTCACCTCGGCGCGCAGCGCCGGCATCATGTCGAGTCTGCGCTGCAGCTCTTCCTTCATTTTGTCAATATCTACCTGTGTCAGTTCGTCGTTCATTGTCCTTCTCCTTGTCAGATGCCGCCGAGACTGCGCTCGACGCGCTCAATAATTATATAATCCGGTTTCATCTCAGCCCAAAGGTCGTATTCCTCGGGATAATCCCACATCGTATGGAACACGCTTTTACTGAATTTTTCAGCCATGAAGGACATCAGATTCGTGGAAAAGCTGTCCCGGTACATGATCATCGTCGGAAGCGACGCGTCGTTTATCTCAAACTCGTGCTGATCCGAAAACCAGGCGTTTTCGAAATTCATCGAATGGTCTTTGTTTATGCCGCTTTGAAGCGGTTTTTTCGATCTCACGTACACGCCGTCCTCGCGCACGGCGTCAAGATCCGCATTGAGGAAGTTCGCCATGTCGCCGCCGCGTACGGATCTCGTGTAAACGTCGAATGCGGACAGCGGATCGGGCGCGGCGGACGGGAAGTCGGCTGCGATCACTTTCATTATCTCAACGTACGCGTAATAAGCGCCGAGCTCGTTCCAGTGCGTGTCTGTCTTGTTGTAGATCCGGAACGGCGCCGTCTGCTTCGCCGCGGTAAGAGCGGACGGCAGGTCGAGGAAAATAATCCGGTCGTCGTCTTTGAAGGCGTCGATGAACTGCTGCAGACGCGAGGAGCTGCCTTTTTCAAGCCCGTCCGGCGCGGTTTCCGGATATATCGTGAGGTGGTTCGGCGGGATAACGTAGATTATTTTGGTGCCGGGCGATACGGAGCGGATCCTGTCCGCCTTTGCGCGCAGATAGTTGACGTACGCGTAAAGCTCGTCGTCCGGCATCGCGGTCGCACCGGTGAAATCGGGAACGGTCTCTTCGAAATGCAGATGGCCGAGCTTTCCGATCCGGACGCTTTTGTAGCCTCTGCCCGGATCGTATACGGCGGTGACGCTTACCGGGTCGCTTTCGTCCTTGCCGTCGGTCTTTGCGGTGACGGTAAGGACCGATTCGGCGGCGTCGGAGCTTATCGTGACCTCCGCGGCAAACGCGCCGCCGTCCGTGCGGACGGTCACCGCGGCAGCTCCGCCCGTGACGGTTATAAGGCTTTCGGCTTCGGCGCGCCCGAATATCACGGCGCGGTCGGAATCGGAATAAACCACCTCGTCGATAACGGGCGAAGCGGAGGCCTCGCCGTGTATCTCCGGCTGAGCCGGTTTTTTGGGAAGCGATCCGAGATCGCCCTCGTATATAAGAAATACCGCCGCGCCGGGCTCCGCGCGGGAGATCACTGCTTCGTCGGCGGATACCCCGTCGACGAAAACGCAAAGCCCGAACGACGCCGAAAAGAATTTCCGGCAAGATCCGGCGGAGCCCGTGTCGAACACGATCACGGATCCGTCCGCCTGCGGGTTTACGGTCGAGGTGACGGAGTCGTATACGACGGGGCCGTCCGTGTAGGCGGCGGAGTTTTCTTTGAGCGTCAGAGTGCGGTTAAGCACGGTTTTGCCGGTCTCGTTTCTGAATTCGCGGGTGAGCGGAGCGTCGCCGTTGCGGGTGATGGAAAGCGTGTATCCTTCAGCCGCAGGCGCCGTGAAGCCCAGCGCGGCGGCCGTCTCTTCGACAAGCCTGAAGCCGCCCGGCTCGTTTATTTCGTCGGCGCAGGTGTGATATATCTGCTCGGCGCCGGCGATCGCGGAGAAGCGCTCCGTAAGATCGACCGTACGCAGACCCGCCTCCGCCATGGCAAAGCAAAGCCGCGTGAATTTTCTGTCCGCGGAATAAAGCCGCGCGACGTTTTCGGGAAGCCGGTCACGGTAGACGCACAGCTTCGACGGGATAAGCACGAAGACGGACTCACAGCCGGCTTCGCGCAGAGCCTCCGCACGCCCGGAAAGAGCGGCGACGGTCGAGGAAAGCGTATCGGGGTCGTATGCGTTTCTGCCGCAGAAATCGCCGAGCTCGTCGGAGCCGGCTCCTCGGGCGCGGAAAAGAAATCCGTCTTTGCCCTCGATCACGTCGTATTTTTCATCGTAGTCGGGGACGCGCCTGCGGTAAACAGGCACGGCGGCGGCGAGTGCAAGCAGAACGAACGCCAGAAAAACGCAGATATAACCGAAAATCCTTCTTTTAGTCATACTGTATCCATTCGCGGCGACTCGACGAAACGGCTCTTTCGATCAGAGACTCAACGTCAAGCTTCGCTTCCTCAAGCAGAACGTTTTCTATCGTCGGCTTAGTCTTCGGATGCTTCGGCGTGAATACCGTGCAGCAGTCCTCGTAGGGCAGGGTCGACGTTTCAAAAGCGTCTATGTTTCTCGATCTTTCTATTATCTCTTCTTTGTCAAGTCCGATGCAGGGACGAAAGACGGGAAGGGAAACGGCGCTGTTCGTCACGGTCAGGGCTTCGATCGTCTGAGATGCGACCTGTCCGAGGCTTTCGCCGGTGACAAGGGCTTTGCAGTCGCGCTCGCGCGCTATCCTCTCGGCGATGCGCATCATGAAGCGGCGGAGAAGCAGGGTGAAGTAATCCTCGTCGCAGTTTTTCATTATCTGCTCCTGTATCTCGGTGACGGAAACGGTGTGGAAGCAGACGGCGCCGTTGTATTCGGCGACGGTCTTCGCAAGATCCTTTACCTTTTGCAGGGCTCTTTCGCTCGTGTAGGGGAAGGATTCGAAATGCACAGCCTCGAGCTTGACGCCGCGGCGGCAGATCATGTGCCCGGCTACGGGCGAATCTATGCCGCCGGAGAGCAGAAGCATCGCCTTGCCGTTCGTGGAAACGGGCATCCCGCCCGCGCCGTGCTCCTGACGGCCGGTTATGTAGGCGAGCTCGTCCCTGATCTCGACGCGGACGACGACCTCCGGCTCGCGCACGTCGACCTTAACGTGAGGACAGACGGACAGAACGGCGGCGCCGACCTCCGCTGAGATCTCCGGAGAGCCGAGAGGGAAGCTTTTGTCGCTGCGGCGGGCGTCGGCTTTGAACGTCTTCGCGTCGCCTATGAGCGACGGCGCAAGCTCCTTCACGCGGCGCAGGATCGCGTCCATGTTTTTTTCACACGCATACGCGCGGACGAGCGCGATGACGCCGAACGTCTTTTTGCAGATACCGTACGCGCCGTCAACGTCGCAGCCGGGCTCCTCCGGAGCGACGGCGATCGTACTCTGTGATTTATAAACGTTGAATTTGCCGAAAGGCTTCACCCTGTGTCTTACCTGGCGCAGAAGCGTGTTTTCGAAATACGCGCGGTTGGCGCCTTTCAGGGCGATCTCGCCGAATTTCAGCAGTATCGTATAACTCATCCTATAACGTCCTTTTCTTATGGTAAAGTTATTGTATCACATATTTTTGAAAAACGCAATAGAAAATGAAAAATTACACGGCTCCGGTTCGTCGCGGTTACGTCAAAAACACGCGGATTTTTACAAAACAACGATGATTTTTGTTAAATTTGACGAATTGACATTTTTTTCAAAATATGGTATAATAATGCAGGAGAAATGGGGGACATATGAGAACTTTTGAGATTGGTGACAGAATTATTTACAGAACAAAGGGCGTCTGTACGGTCGTTGACGTGGTGAAAAAAGCGTTTTCCGGATATGAGGAAAAGGAGTACTACGTCGTCGAATCCGTTTCGGCGGATCATTACAGAAGCTACGTCCCCGTGGATTCACCCACGGCTTCGCTTATCAAGCTCGTTCCGAGCGTCGCGGAGGTCGACGAGATGATCGAACGCTCAACGCGGCTCTGCCCGGAGTATGAGACGGATAAGAAAAAGCGGGAGAGCGATTACGCCGCCGCGCAGAAGCGGGACGACGAGGCCGAGCTGCTCGCAATATACGCGATGCTGTATAAAAGAAAACAGACGCTGCCGAAAATACCGGCGGCGGACCTCAAAATGATGGCGTATATAGAAAGAATCATAAACGAGGAATTCGCGTTCTGCCTCGGCATAGCCAGAGACGAGGTCGGAGATTATATAAGGAAAAAGTCTTTGTAAAAAGCAGAAATACAGGCAGACCGGCTGTCGACTGTTCAAAAGAACGGTCGGCAGCCGGTCTGCTTTTATGTGAAAAAGCTCCGACGCCGAAAGAGGCGATTGCCCGGCAAGGCTGATCGCCTCGACCGTACGTACCCTGCGGCTTTTACGCCTTGGGGGTCCCACCCCTCATAACCCCCAAACCCCCTTAAACCCCTCCCACAACTCCGAGAGAGTTGAGGGGGCGCGGAAAAACGCGCGGAGCGCTCATAACTCATAACTAATAACTGATAACTTAAACGGCTGTTTTCGCCTTTATGATCCGGCTCTGCCGGATCATCGCGTGGCGGGCTGTGGGGGGGCAGCACCGGAACAAGGTAAATCGCCTCATCCACCGTGCAGAGCACGGTCCCCCTTCCCCAAAAGGGGAAG
Source organism: uncultured Ruminococcus sp. (assembly GCA_902762505.1). GTDB lineage: Bacteria > Bacillota > Clostridia > Oscillospirales > CAG-272 > UBA1248. The sequence goes on from CACWOQ010000044.1 coordinate 16,145, forward strand.
GTTATGCGGTTCGCGCGGCGGCGCGGTTTGATGTGCGACAATAATCGAAGGAGATCCTTCGCTTCGCTCAGGATGACCGGACGCGGCGGTTCCGACCGTACCTGCTCTGCGGCTTCATCGCCGGGGGAGCCCCACCCCTCAAAACTCCCCCTGACCCCCTCTTGCCCCCTCCATCAACTCTGTAAGTTGATGGGGCGCGAGTCTCCGGGTGAAGTTTTGCGGAGTCTGATTAAATCCCCGCTTGCGGTACCCGAAGAAGTCTTCGCGGCGCTGCCGCGCCCGTGCTCGACTTATTCGACCGCTGCGCCTTCCTCGCCTTGCTGTATCCGCC
>CACWOQ010000045.1 GCA_902762505.1 uncultured Ruminococcus sp.
ACGCTCGACGGGCTTTGCAGATTCAAGGTCGTGCTGTAAGCAAGGGTTTCCGTATGTGAGTAACTGCCCCCACTTTTGAGCGAAAAGTGGGGGCAGTTACTATAGAACGGATTGCTTCAAATATTGTTATACTTTACTGATCGGCATCGACAGGTTATCGTACATATTCCAAAAATCAGTTATCGATTTCTCGTATTCGTCTTTGCTGATATAATAACTCATGCCGTGATCTGCACCGGGAACGATGAGCAGTTTTTTAGGCGAAACACACGCTTTATAGTTCCGGTACGTCATTTCAACAGGCACAAATCTGTCGTCGCTGCCGTGGATGAACAGAACGGGTACTTTACTGCTTTTCAGCGCGTCGAGCGTAGAATATTTGTCGCTTCCTGCGTGGAGCATATTCATAAACATTTTCTCCGCGATCCTGCCGCGTATTCTGAAGCCGAGATGAAGATTATGATTTACAACATATTTCCAAATCTCATGCGGAGACGTAAATCCGCAGTCAGCTATAATACCGTGTACGTTTTCCGGAAGCGGCAGACAGGACGCCATCAATACCGTTGTAGCGCCCATGGAAACACCAAAAAGATATATCGGAATATCCGTCCCGCAACGCTCCCTGACCCATGCTATCCAATCAAGACAATCAAATCGCTCCGTAATTCCGAACCCCATGTAGTTTCCTTCGCTTTTATCCTGTCCTCGCTGTTCGGCATACAGTACGCTGCATCCGTTTTCTTCCCATGCGTCGGACGCGATCCCGAAATCGCCCGACCACGTTGATCTCCAACCGTGCATTGCAATGAGCACGCGCTTTGCGTTTTTCTGAGGAATCCAATGACCCACAAGCGTCTTTCCGTCGTGGCTCACGATCCTGATAGTTTCACTCGGCTTTTCTGAAAGCCTTTTTCCCGCCTCATTCAATGCTTTTATAAAATCGTTTTCTTTTTTTCCGGAGATTCGGGCTTGAATCTTTTTCAGGATTTCTGGCTCTTTTCTGTCAAGCGCAATCTTAATAAGAGTTTTCGTCGTAGCATATGCAGTTACTGCAGCGACGGCTGAGATCCCGGCGGCAGTCCCTCCGATAATAACGGCTTTCTTTGCTTTTTTGTTCACACTATCACCTCCGTATTTTAATTCCATGATATATATTCTTCAGCAGATTTTCTGAGTTCTTCCATTCTTCTGTCAAGGTCTGCGCCGATTTCGGCGCATTCATAAAGCTCACGCTCCATTTGTTCGCTGATACCATAATCTTTTTTGTATCTGAGCTTGTGTTCCACTGTCGCCCACCAGTCCATTGCAGTCGTTCTGAACTGTACCTCCACCTTCATCGTTTTTTTCTCGTTGTGAAGAAAAATCGGGATCTCAACGATCAGATGAAGACTTCTGTATCCGTTGCTTTTGGGCTCTTTTATGTAATCTTTTTTCTCGATCAACCGGATATCGTCCTGTTTCAAAAAAGCGTCCGTAAGTGTGTAAATATCCGATACAAAGGATGTGATAACGCGGACTCCCGCAATATCGTTGATGTTTTCTTCGATACTGTCGACAGTCAGCGGAAATCCTTTTCGGCTAGTTTTTTCAAGAACGCTTTCAGGAGTTTTAAGACGCGTTTTTACTGTTTCGATCGGATTTCTGTCATATTGAAGCGACAGTTCTTCGTTCAGGACGTTGAATTTTGTCTCAACAGACATCATAGCGCATCTGTAATAAGCCATCAGTTCTTTATACGGCTGTGCATAATATCCGACAAACTGTTTTATCTTCTGCCTTGACAGTTGTGACAGCAACAGTTTTTCAAGTGCGGGGCTGCCGCTTTCAAATAATGCCATCTGCCGTCCCCCGTTCGTCATCACTGTTATTACGGATCGCCGACAGAGCTTTTGACCTTCATCCGCCTTGAATCAGACCAAAGTTTATCGGCGGTCGGTTTCCAGTTTTTCGCGTAACATACGCATTTGTCGCAAAGGTGGTCGGCGCTCTCCGGAGATTCCGGATCTGTCGACTTTGCCCCTGTTTTTGAAATGATCTCCCTTAGTTTCTCGGGATTTTCAAGCATGGGACAGGGGCGAAGATGATTGTCGTTAAACGGCTGACCGTCGTGATACGCCATAAATAACGGCGACTGCAGGATTTCAAGCAGCGTTTTTTCTTTGATATTCGAATCGGAGTAATGAATGAACACGCAGGGATCGGCGTCTCCGTTTGCATTGATGTGGAAATACCGTCTGCCGCCGGCGACACAGCCGTCAACGTATTCTCCGTCATTCTGAAAATCCATTGCGAATATAGGTTTCGTTGCGCGCGCCTCGCGGATCTTGTGATACATGTATTCCCGCTGTTCCGGCGTCGGCATCAGTTCCGGCACCGCGTCGTTTCCTACCGGCATATAGTGGAAGTACCACGCGAATTTCGCGCCCCACTCGACCATCTGATCGAAAAAGTCGTCGGAGGATATCGAGTCGATATTACGTCTCGTATAACAGCAGCTGACGCCGAACGGAAGACGTTTTTCTTTCAGCAGACGCATAGCGCGGACTGCTTTTTTGTACGTACCGCTCCCGCGGCGTGAATCGGTCGCTTCTTCAAAGCCTTCCACGCTGATTACCGGCATGAAATTTCCGAGTTCAAGCAGTTGATCGGCGAAATATTCATCGATCAGAGTGCCGTTTGTAAACGTCATGAATATACAATCGTCGTGAATCAGGCACAGCTGTATAAGATCGTCTTTTCTGACAAGCGGTTCGCCTCCCGTGAAAATGTAAAAATATATGCCGAGGTCTTTACCTTGTTTTATTACGGAATCCATTTCTTCAAACGTAAGATTGAGTTTGTTTCCGTATTCCGCCGCCCAGCAACCCGTACAGTGAAGATTGCAGGCGGACGTCGGATCCATAAGGATCGCCCACGGAACGTTGCAGTTCAGACTCGCTCTCAACTGTTGTTCTTTCTGCCATCCGGTCAGGACCGCGTTCAGAAGGAAGTTTTCAAACATGGTCTTTACCACGTTTCCGTCAATATCCTCCCAGATGCTCCAAACGAGCTTGTGCATACTGTCGTTAGGATCGTTGATCAGTTTTCTGAACACCGCGCGCTGTGATTCCATACTGTTTTCTCCGTTTCCGGCAAAACGGTCCACCCATTTCATCAGCTTCGGCAGATTTTTGTCCGGATCCTTGCCGACGTAATCAAGCGCTCTCAGTACGCCGTGTCTGAACATCTTTCCCGATGTATCCATTTGGTTGCCTCCTTTATGTTTTTATTTCATTTCCGCGGATCAATCCCCATTCGGCAAATTTTTCAAAACCGCCGATTTCGGAAATGTACTCGCGTGCAATTTCAACGTATTCGCTGTAAGGGATTCCGTTCACCTTGCTGTCGCCGATGGCGCAGATGTATTCCACGGGGTGACCGCACTCTTTTGCCGAAAGATATGCGCAAATATTCAGACTCACGTCCGCCTTTGATAAATCCTTCCCGTGAAGTCCGCCTCCGGTGACGGCGTCTCCCATGTCGGAACCGAGTTTGCGGTTGGTAGCACCGCAGTCTACGTCCGAGCCGCCGCTCCAGTTTCCCAGAGGATTGATTTCCGCGCCGGGATATTTTAATGCGATCTCGGAGGTGTCCGCGTTGCTCTGACAAATAATCGATCTGTCGTCAGAAATAATATATTTTCCGTCGGACCCGTATTTTTCATATAGATATAAAGCGATCCGGGTAAGGTTTATCTGTTCCTCTGTTACCGGTACTCCGCGGAAGATACCGTTATCGCCGCATCTGAAACCGTTTTTTTGATTTTCCGCCAAATACCTATCCTGAGGCACTTCGCAATAGTCGATATGGACCTGACCTGCAATCCGTTCGACCGCAGACGCGACTTCTCCGTATGAAATGTGTACGGAGGTTTCGGAAATAATACGGCATGAGCCGTGACCGATCAAAACCTCAACTGCGATCCTGGGATCTTTTTCTTTTTTGTAAGCAAGATCTACCATAGCTCCCGCAATCCGATCTGCAATTTTGTCCGGATGAGCCGGATTTACTTTTTCAAACATTTATGACCTCCTTTGATTTTATTCTATACCGTCCGTGCGGTAGATGAACTTGACTTTTCCGTCCATGTCATCGGCAAGTCCGGAGAAATTCCGATAGTTTTTTGATACATCCGACATTACCTTAATACGGTCGATCAGACCGCCGATGTCTCTGTCAACGGTGTCTACGAGCTTTTGTACGCCTTTCTCGTTGAATTCTTTCAGCCCGTCCGAGAGCTTCATCGATCCGTCGCGCAGTTTTGTGATACCGTCGACAAGCGTCGGCATTCCGTTTTTCAGCGTGAGGATGCCGTAATAAAGTTCGTATGCTCCCGAGGTAAGCCGCGCCGTACCGCTTTTCAGATCGGACGCTCCCGTGCTCAGCGATGCTGCTCCTGCCGCCGCCTCTGCAACGCCCGCGGTGTAAGATTGCAATCCCAGATAAAACGAATTGTAACTGTCAAGCGACATTTTCAGCGAAATGACTTGCTTTACGCCTTCGGATGCGGCGGTAAGCTTGCTTTGAACTTCCTCGCCTGTCATAGCTTCGGATATCGCCTTTTTGACCTGCGCTTCCGTATTCTGCGCGATAAGCGCCTTGATTTCATTCTTTGCCATCTGCTCCGACACATTGGCGTCGATAATTGTTTTTACTTCATCACTTTGCATTTGGGAATCAACGTTTGAACCGATCAGCGCTTTTACTTCATCGCTTTGCATCTGCGCGTCGGTATTTGCGGCGATCGCCGCTATAGCCTCGTCGCTTTGCATCTGTGTATCCGTATTGGAAGTGATCAGCGCTTTTACCTGCTCGCTCTGCATTTGTGCGTTCAAATTCTGCTCGATGAGCGCCTGAACTTCAGCGCTTTGCATCTGTGCTTCAATGGCTGCGTTGACGGCGGCTTGGGTTGTCTCGTCGACCAGACCCGCTGCGACCGCAGCGTAATACGACGCGTTGTCCATTCCCGTTGCGGCATAGATCACCTTTTCCGCAATGGATTCTCTTACAGACGCGGTGACCTTTGCTTCAACTTCCGACCGGATGGCTTCCGTGACTTTCGCTTCGATTTCGGATCGCACCGCGGCGGTTACCTTGTCTGTCACCTCGGCGCGAACTGCCTCGACGACTTTCGCTTCGATTTCAGCTTTTACAGCGGCGATCACGCCTTTTTCCACTTCTGCTCTTACGGCGGCTGTGACCTGCGATTCGATATATTCCCGTTTTTCTTCCACAGCGGCGGTCACCGTATTAAGTGCGGTTTCATACACCTTGGTTTCATCAAGCGAGGCGATGACGGAGTTTAATATTTCGGCATAATTTGATACAGTCATCTCCGGTACTTCAAGCCCGGCGGAAATGAGTTGTGTTCTCGCGGTAGAAAGGAGCGTATCAAAAACCTGCTTTGCGCCGTTATTCAAAGCGTCATTGTTTGAAGCGATGGTATCTAACCCTTCGGACAGCGTTTTGGCTCCGCTTTGAAGCTGCTCCGCACCGTCGTCAAGCGCCGCCGCGCCGTCTTTCAGTTCTCTTGCTCCGTCCGCGAGTTTTTCAATACCGTCGACAAGCTCGCCGGATTTGTCAAGCAGCGTACAGAGACCGTCATAAAGCTGAGACGAACCGTCAAGCAGTTGATCCATAGCGCCTGTCAACTCATCGAGTTTCCCGGTCAGATCGTCGATACCGTCGAGCTTTTCAGTGTCAAAAGCATTGAACAGTTCGTTTGTTGCGACAGTCACGGTCATACCGAGTGAAAAATCCTTTGCATCGGCGGTTATTTCGACGTAGTCCGGGATCTCGAACTTTTTACGATCGATGCCGAGATCCTCCTGAAGTCCGGGAAACGCGATTCCGGCAACAACGGTCCTTGAACCGTCGTTGATAAGCTTACCGTTCGTCACCTCGACGTTTGTGAAAACATCGTTATCGAGTATCATCCCGGTCAGCATGGCGAACGGAACGTATATTTTCTCACGTTTTCCGTCGATATCCACCGTTTCATACTGCTGATTCGTATAATCGAAACGGATCGTGACTTTTCCGTTTTTGCCCTTCAGCTCGTCGGGAGTGACAGACTTGCCGTCAAGCATATAGGTGACGCTGATCGTTACGGGAAGCTCTTTATTGATATTTCCCTGATAGTAGATATCGTTTCCGGAGGCGTCCCAGACGGCGGTTTTATCTCCGCCCATCGAAAAACTCTCGTCGCCTTTTACGTTCACGATATTTTCAAGTTCGGACTTATCGGACAAGGCGGCGCTTCCGAGAGTGTTTTTGATCCAATCGCTGACGATTATTTTTTTGACTGTCCCATCTGCGCCTGCAATCACATACACGGTCTCATCTTTTGTTGCTTCGACTTTTTCTGATACTGTCGCTTGGATTTTTGGATCAGCGTCATCTTCGTTTTTCTTTGCGGTGTTGTTCAACGCAAATACCGCGCCGCCGACCGCTCCGAAGAGTAGAACCGCACACAGGCAGAACGACATGATCTTGAAAATATTATTCTTCATTTGAAACAACCTCCGTTTTGTTTTTTTTATTATTGATATGCGCCATACCGATCGTTGTTTTGCATACGACCTTATCGCAAAGCATAAGCAACGCCGGCAGGACGAGGATTACCATCAGCATGCTGATGACGGCGCCTCTCGCAAGAAGCATACACATTGAACTGACAATATCTATATTGGAATAGACGGCAACCCCGAATGTAGCCGCGAACAGCCCCATACCGGACACGATGATCGACGGGATCGACGTGGAAAGAGCCGTGTGTACGGCGTTCTTTTTATCCGCTCCGCCGATACGTTCCGCTTTATAGCGCGTCGTCATAAGGATCGCGTAATCCACCGTTGCGCCGAGTTGGATCGTGCTGATGCAGATCGGAGCGATGAACGGCAGACTCTGCCCTAAATAGTGAGGTAGTCCGAGATTGATGAATATTGCAATCTCTATGACGGCGATCAGGATAAACGGAAGAGACAGACTCTTTTCCACAAGTGCGATGATGACGAATATCGCAATGATCGATATCATATTCACCACCCGGAAGTCGTGGTTGGTCGTTTCGATCATATCCTTCATACACGGCGCTTCACCGATGAGCATCCCGCCGTTATCGTATTTCTTTAGTATAGTGTTCAAAGCGTTGATCTGACCGTTCACCTCGTCGCTTGCCACCTTATATTCGGAGTTGATGAGCAGCAGTTCCCATTTATCGCTCTTTAATATGGATGTGATCGATTCCGGAAGAATATCCTCGGGGACTGCCGAGCCTATGACAGATTTCAGTCCGAGCACATATTTCACACCGTCGACCTTCTCCATTTCATTGATCATGGAACGAACGGCTTTCGGGGAAGCATCCGCGTTTACAAGCAGCATGTGTGTGCTTGCAACGTCAAATTCCTCACGCAGTTTGCTGTTTGCGATTACATATTCCATATCCTGCGGAAGACATTCTCCCATATCGTAATACACTTCGGAGTTCGTCTTGCTGTATCCGTAATAAGCCGGCGGAATCAGCAGCGCGAATATGATAAGAAATATCGGAAAGACCTTTACCACGCCGCCGGCAAACTTTTTCATATCGGGTATCAGAGAACGGTGCTTCGTTTTTCGAAGGGGCTTATCAAAAACGAGGATCAGCGCGGGCAGAACCGTTACGCAGCCGATAACGCCGAGCAATACGCCCTTCGCCATAACGATGCCGAGATCGCGCCCCATTGTAAAAGACATAAAACAGAGCGCAATAAAACCGGCAACGGTCGTGACAGAGCTTCCGAGTACGCTTGTAAAAGTGTTGTGAATGGCGACTGCCATCGCCTCGTTTTTATCGTCGTATTTTTCAAGCTGCTCGTTGTAATTGTGCCAGAGAAATATTGAATAATCCATCGTAACAGCAAGCTGCAGAACGGCTGACAACGCCTTTGTAATATAAGAGATCTCACCGAGAAAATAGTTCGTTCCGAGATTGAGGAGGATCATCATCCCTATCGACAAAAGAAACACAAACGGTACGAGCCAGCTGTCGAGAAACACGAGCATGGCGACAAGCGCCAAAACAACCGCGATAGCGACGTAGATCGGCTCCTCTTTTTCGCAGAGATCCTTAAGATCCGTCACAAGTGCCGACATTCCCGAAACGAAGCATTGCTTACCGGCGACGGAACGTATCTCGCGAATGGCGTCCATCGTGACGTCCGCCGAAGTCGAGCTGTCGAAGAACACCGCCATCATCGTTGCGTTTTCCGAATTAAAGGCATTATAGATTTTATCGGGAAGCAGTTCCATAGGAACTGACAGATCGGCAAGCGTGTTGTACCACACCACAGTTTCAACGTGAGGAATATTTTCTATTTTCAACTTGAGCGCCGCAACGTCCTTTGCCGGCATATCTTCCACAATAATAAAGGAAAACGCGCCCTTTCCGAATTCATCCATCAACACGTTCTGCCCGACGACGGTATCCATATCGGTCGGAAGATAATCGAGCATATCATAGTTGACTCTTGTTCCCAGATATCCGATGGTTGCCGGTATCAAAAGCAATACGGTAACAATCAGGATCGGGATGCGGTATTTAACGACCGCTCTTGAAACTTTCACTTTGTTTCATCCTCCATTTCACAATAATCTGCCTCTATCACGTCCGGATATTGGTTTTTTATGATCTTTACCGTGCTGATGGCCACGCAAAGGTTCAGTACGCCGTCCGACAAAAGCGATATTCCGAGCAGGACCGTCAGCATTCTGGCGCTTTCCCACGGACGGATAGTAAGCATAACGCCGATGACACCGGATATTATGGCGAGCGCCAGTATCATCCACCATACCGTGATTCCGAAGCGTTTGGCGTCGTATGCGATCCTCGCCTTAAAAAGCGAATCGGTCAGTATCGCTATCCCCATTGCGATAAAAATAAAGTTCATAACATCGAACGGTTTTGCCAGCACGATTATGCCGAGCACCGTCAGCACGATACCGAGTTCAAGATCGTATTGGAACGCCAGCCGGAAAAGATCTTTTGAGAAATATCCAACCATTTTGATAATGCCGAATACGATCATAGCTCCGCCAAGCGCATAACCCAGCGCGACTGTGGAAACGTCAGACCATACCATAAAAAGGATACCGACGACGCAAAACACGACCGACATGATCACATAACCGATCTTGGCTACGCGCATCGGAGTTGTTGAGCGCATTTTCATATATTTAATACCTCCTGTCACATCCCGGCAGAAGTCGCGGGTGTCCGGACTTGATTTCGATGATAAGTATAACGCCGGGACGACGTTTTGAAAATGGGCGACATACCGCCGGATGTCTGAAAACCGTACACGGCGAGAGCAAATGTATAAAAAACAGACACGGATTGCAGCCGTGCCTAAAAAACAGTCACTTCGGTGATACGCGAGCAATTCATAAAATCGGGTAGGGGGAAATTTATTCCCCCTCCCACACCACCGTACGTGCCGTTCGGCATACGGCGGTTCGGTTCTTCTTCTCGTTTTCTTCAACGCTTTTGCGTATTTGCTCTAAGACTTCCTTTGTTTCGCCTCATATACGTTTCGGCTACTTCTCTTATCGAGCACAAGCATAACATCTTCTCACGATTAGTTGAACCGTTCAGCCCTTCCCGATTTTCTCGGTACTATGGCTTCTGCTGACTTCTCACAGTTCGTTGTTACTACGCTTCGATTTGCCAGTTCGCTCTTTCTCCGCGTCTGTGAGACCTCACGGGATAAGTCGTCAATCTTTCCTCGTCTACCTTCCTGATCTACGTATACGGGTTACGGTTGCCTTTTGGACTTTGTGACTTTTGGCCCACTCATCCGCCGTATACGCCTTTGTATCAGGTTTCTTTTCGTAAGGTTACGATTTCGCTATCCCTTCTTCTCGCCTGTACCTCACGGCACAAACCTTGGGAGTCGCTCTGGGGTTCGTCGGCAACTACGCCCCTTATGGACTTTCACCACAGATTGACGGCATGCCCGTCATACCAAAAAAGGTGCGTTTCAAACGCACCTGAAGTATTGTATGTATTTATGTGTTATTGTTGACTTCTGACGATCATTTCCTCGGCGTGACCCTGCTTGAGGACGCAAAGCCTGTGGAACGTTGTCCTGATATCGTCTTTCATACCGCTTTCCATCCACGCCATGATTTGACCGAAACACTCGCATTTGTAGTATTGAAGCATAATGTTTTTGTCCGATTCGTTGACTTTCCTGTCGCAGAATACTGTATCGCCGTATTTTCTTACGGCATAATCGCAGGTTTTCCAAAGATAACGCTCAAATATATCCCTGTCGACCGATCTGTAAATATGAAGGATCGCGCGCTTGTTGCTTTCGGCAAACTCCACAGCTACAAGGATACATTCCTCAAGCGAAGAAAACGAAGGGTATTTCTTAATAATACCGTCAACGCTTTCCCGGATAATTTCTTCAAGTAGTGCGGGCAAATCCTGAAAATGATAGTAAAACGAGTTGCGATTAATCCCGCATTCTCCAACGATATCTTTTATTGTAATCTCGTTGTACGGTTTTTCCTCAAGCAGTTTGATAAACGCCTGCTTTATTGCGTTTTTTGTGAAATTAGGCACGATCCGAATCTCCTTAATCCCGGGTTAATTCATTATTTCCTGCATCAACGTTTGTTTCCATGACCTCGACCAAATCGGAAAGCTCGCAATCAAGAACAGTACATACTCGCGCAAGTGTTTCAAGGCTCACCGATCTTCCTTTTCCCATATTGGCAATCGCGTTGGTCGTCAAATGCGCCATTTTCATCAGATCCTTTTTCCTCATTTTCAAATCGATCAGCCTGTGCCATAATCGATCATAAGAAAAAGTGTATGTCTTTTCCATCGCATTTCATCCTCCGTGATTGATATTATAACATAAAAAATTGAATTTTTCAATCTGTTTTCGAATTTATTTTCAAAGAAATATCGGAATAAATGATGCAGTCATTCACTGTCAGACAGCTGAGAATTATTTGTTCGATGATCTCATTTTCGAAAATAATAAAATAGTCAAATAACTGCCCCGTGTTCACACAAAAGTGGGGGCAGTTATTATAAAACGGATTTGTTATATTCCTTCCTTAATTTCAATCATCAACCGGACGCCAAGCCGAAAACCGTAGGAGAACGCTTCGACTTCGGCGAGGGAGTTCATTTCATTGACAGCCGAGTCATACTTTTCGAGCGTTTCCGATTGCTTGTCTGTGAGCGTTTCGTTCAATTCGTCCCGGTTTCTTGCCATAAGGGACAGTAGATGCTTGTATCGCTTACTTTCCGTCAGTATTGCCTCGTGCGGGTCGATATTACCGTACCAGAGGTCTTCCAGTACCGTCATACGAATATCATCTCCCGCTGTACGATCTCCATCGCGCGGGAGCGGATGTTGTTTTTCCGCTGAAACCACGTCATTTGATCCTGCCGTTTCAACGCTTCGGTCACGCCCTCGCTCTTTGCCATTTCGGTTTCCAACCGGGCAAGCATATTCTCAGCGTCCGCATTGACCTCTTCGAGATACGACCTCAGTGTGCCTTTCATTCGCATCACGTTGACGACCGACGGCTTGTTTTCCCTCAGATAACGATAGTGCATCTGACCATAAACTCCGATCTTACTGATAAAATCGTCCTTCATTTCGATACCTCCATAACTTTGATTTTCTTTGTCGGCGCGTCGACGATCTTGAGCAGAAGTTCATTCACGACCTCGACACACCCGTTTTCGTCGATGACTTGCTTTCGGTATTCGTTGATCCCTTTTACAAGCGCTCTCCATTCAAAGTCGTCCAGAACGATGTGCCTTTTCGGCTGTTTTGTATATTTCATAGCGTTTTCGCCTCCTTTTGCCTACATTGTAGCGCAAAGCGGCAGATAATACGAATGTGCGAAAATAGAAAAATACCGGGACTACATTTCTGTAATCTCGGTATTTCTCTTGCCTTTACCGCGCTAATTCAGTTGCTTTTTCATGTTTTCAAATTACTGCCTTATCACGGTCGGGCAAAGATTTGCCGGGTGTTTTTTCAGTTGTCGGGCAGTATAAGCTTGACGTAGCCCTGATCCGAGCCGCAGAGAGGGCATTTGAGCGGCGCGGAATCCGTCGTCTGCTCGTGCCCGCAGTTGGAGCATTTCCATTTTACAGGCTGACCGCGTTCGTACATCGTGTCGTCGTGCAGCTGTCGTCTTATCTCGTTGAGCTGCATCATATGGCAGTGCTCGACCTGCCCCACCAGTCTGAAAAGCTCGGCGATATCGTCGAAGCCTTCGCTTTGCGCAGTCTCCGCAAAGCCCGCGTATACGTTCAGACTCTCATCGTATTCGATATCGGCGGCGACCTTCAGATCGTGCATGAGATCCCCGTTTTCACGGAACGGGAAGCCGGCGTCGGTCTTCTCATCCGTATCCGATACGACTCCGCGGAGCCGCTTTATGAACGCTTCGGCGTGGAACGCCTCGTTTCTGTGAAGCTCCGTCAAAGCCTCGTAAACCTCGTATTTCCCGATCTGACGGGCAGCCTTCGCCATAAGCTCGTATCGCTTCATCGCAAGGCATTCGGCGATATACGAGTTTATCAGATTGCATCGTGTTTTTGAGTTTTTCAGATCCATATACTGAACTCCTTTTCGGTTTTTCCGATTATTGACGGAAATTTTATCAAAAAATCAGCCTGCGAATGCAAAAAAAGAAATAAATTCAATTTGAGTTAACACCGGTATAACAATAAATCCGGGCTTGTAGTTTATAATATATTGATATATTCTGTAAGGACGGCACGCATTGAAAAAATACACGCTTGCACTGACCGGCTCCGACCGGACACGCGAATATCTCGTCTCCGCGCTTGAGGGCGGATTCCTTTCGCACGCCTATATAATCGAAGGTGCGGAGGGCTCGGGACGTCATACTCTCGTCAGGCGTCTTCTCATGGCGATGGCTTGTGAAAACGACAGGGCGCCGTGCGGCGTCTGCCCGTCCTGTATGAAGATCGAAGCCGGCGTCGCGGTGGACGTCAGATATATAAGACCCGCTGAGGGCAAGACCGAGCTGACGGTCGATCTGATACGCGGTATTTACGATACCGTAGGCATGGCGCCGTCCGAGCTTGATTTCAAGGCGTACGTCATCGAGTCAGGCGAAAAGATGAACGCGAACGCGCAGAACGCGTTCCTGAAGCTTTTCGAGGAGCCGCCTTCGAACGTGTATTTCTTTATCATAACACAGGACGCGTCTCATCTTTTGCCGACGATCCGTTCCCGCGCTCTGACTCTCAGGCTCGACAAGCTCGACCGCCGTCAGATGGAGCTCGTGCTCGACGGGGTCGGCATACCGGACGACGAAAAAAGACGGCGCGCCATCGCTCTGGCGGACGGCTCCGCCGGGGCGGCGATGCGTATATACCGTGACGACGGGGACGCGGTGAGGCTGCGCTCCGTATGCGACGGCGCGGTCGGGCTTCTGCTTCTGCCCGGCTCCGATAAGCTCGGCTTTATAACGTATCATCAGAAAAACGTGAAAAAAACGGACGAGCTGTGTCTGCTCTGGTCGCTTTTACAGCGCGCTCTGCGCGACGTTATGCTTTGCAGATGCGGTTCGCTTTACTCGCCGGCTTACTTTTCCGATACAACAGAGGCGGAGAAGTATTCCGAAAACGTGTCGGATAAGGCGGTGATCGCCTGTCAGGACGTCATATCCGAGCTTTTGGCTCTGTCCGACACACCGCTGAATCTTCAGCTTACCGTCACGGAGTTCGCATCCCGTCTGTGGGACGCGCATCTCCTCTGAAAACGGCGTTTGAACTTCGCGCGGCGCGGTGACGCACGATTTATGAAACGCGGATGATCTCATCCATCACCGCAAACGAAAGGAAAGAAGAAAGTGAACGACAGAAGACGTAAAAGACATATACCCTACCTGCAGAAGCCCCAGACGGCCGGCGAGGAGACGAAGACTGTCAAAAAACCCGCTTCGCAATACGAAGCGCCGAGATTCATTTTGCCCGAGGGCTATCTCGTAAAGCCCGAGGAGATGAAGGAGCCGGAGCGTGTATGCGTCTGCGGCGTGAGATTCAAGGAAGGCGGAAAGGTATATTATTTCGATCCGGGCGACCTGAACGTTTCAGGCGGCGACCCGGTCATCGTCGAAACGGCGCGCGGACTCGAATACGGTATCGCCGCGTTCGGCGGAAAAGACGTTTCTGCGGCGGAAATAATAAGTCCGCTCAAAAAAGTCCTCCGGCGCGCGTCGGCTGAAGACGGAGAACGCAAAAAGGAAAACGACGCAAAGGAAAAACAGGCGTTCCGCATCTGCGAGGAAATGATCGCTCAGCACGGGCTCGAAATGAAGCTTGTAGAGGTGGAATGCACCTTTGACAACTCAAAGCTGCTTTTCTATTTCACCTCCGAATCGCGCGTGGACTTCCGCGATCTCGTGAAAGACCTCGCTTCCGTTTTCAGAACGAGGATCGAGCTGCGCCAGATCGGCATCAGGGACGAGGCGAAGATGATAGGCGGTCTCGGCGTCTGCGGACGCCCGATCTGTTGCCACTCGTTCCTTGAGGATTTCGGGCAGGTCTCGATAAAAATGGCGAAGGAACAGAATCTTTCGCTCAATACCGCCAAGATCTCCGGCACGTGCGGAAGACTCATGTGCTGCCTGCGCTACGAGCACGAGACGTACGAGGACGAGATCAGAAAGACTCCCAAGGTCGATTCGCTCGTCCGCACGGACGACGGAGACGGCGTGGTGATAGAGACGGTGCCTCTGCAGGGACTTGTGAAGGTACAGCTTTCGCAGAACCCGGACGCGGCGCCGAAGGTATACCACCGCGACGACGTAAAGCTCATAGGCTACGTAAAGAAGGACGGAAAGACTCAGAACAAACAGCAGCAGTAAACGAAAGGAAGCTCCGGTATGGCGGAAGGACACAGACAGAGGCTGAAAAACAGATTTCTCGAATACGGACTCGACGGGTTCAATGAAATAAACGCTCTCGAGCTCTTGCTTTTCTACGCTTTGCCGAGAGTCGATACAAATCCGCTCGCTCACCGCCTGCTTGACAGGTTCGGGTCGTTTTCCGGCGTGCTCGACGCCGATTACGCGGAGCTTATCGAGGTGGACGGCGTGTCCGACCATACGGCAACGTTCCTTAAAACGGTCCCGGACGTTTGCAGATATTATCAGAGAAGCAAGCTTACCGATCACCTCGTACTTTCGTCGCTTCACGAGATAGGAGAATACTTCGTCAGACAGTTCGTCGGCGTAACGCAGGAGCGCGTTCTGATGATCTGCCTCGACGGGAGCCGCCGGCTCATAAGCTGTGACAGGATACACGAGGGCTCCGTCAATTCCGCCGGATTCAGCATAAGGAACATGGCGATGACGGCGCTCAAACGCCGCGCCGCCTCCGTTGTCGTTGCGCACAACCATCCGAACGGCATAGCCGTCCCGTCGCCCGACGACGTTATGATAACGAACGCGCTTGAAAACGCGATGAGCACGCTTGAAATAGAATTCATAGATCATATCGTGGTCGCGGACAACAAATACTGCATGATAAAAAACAAACCGTAATATGGATAAATTCAAACTCGTATCTGATTACAAGCCGACCGGGGACCAACCGCGCGCCATCGCTGAGCTGACTGAGGGCGTCCTCCGCGGAGAACGGATGCAGACGCTTCTCGGCGTCACTGGCTCCGGCAAAACTTTCACGATGGCGAACGTCATCGCAAATCTGAACAGGCCCACGCTCGTGCTCGCGCACAATAAAACGCTCGCGGCGCAGCTGTGCAGCGAGTTCCGCGAGTTTTTCCCCGAGCTCCATCAGATCTTCCTGATCCTCCCACAGCCCCTCCCGGATCTCCATCTGTTCATCCCACAACAGTTTTCTGTCCGCCCGTCGCTGTCGCCTCTTGGCAATTCGCCGATTCAACCGCTTCATCCTTGACCAACCAGAATGATTGTTGGCCCAGCAGCAATACCGATGGTCAAACTCTGACTGCGGGTTCAGGAATGCCCTATACGACTGCTCACACTTCGACATATGCCGCCCTCCTTCGCGGTTCTAAGACTTTTTGTACTCGTGATGCCCCTTCATGCGCTTGTGCTACTCGTACAAGCGCTCTCGATTCGTGTTTTCATGCTTTTCAGACGAAA
>CACWOQ010000046.1 GCA_902762505.1 uncultured Ruminococcus sp.
CCTTGATCGGATCGTCGGGCATGGTGGTCAGAGTGTTGGCGTTGACGTTGAATCTGTCAAGACTGAACTGAGCAGACGCGGCAACACAAAGCGCGGCAGAGAATACCGCTGCGAGAATAACAGCAAGAATTTTTTTCATAGTTACCTCCTGATTTTATTCATGCTGGAGCAATTATATCATGTTGAGTGAGTTTTGTCAAGACAAAAAACCGCCTTGCGGCGGTTTTTTGCAATTCGTATGAATTATTTGACTTTCTTCGCGACTACGACGCCGGCAAGAGCTATGCAAGCAACAGCAGCGACAGCGATGACGGAAGCGTCAGCGGTACCGGGGTTCTCGGCAGGCGGATTGGGATCATCAGCCTTTGCTTCGTACTGACCGTTTACGGAGAACTCGATGAAGTCAACGATTTCACCCGCTTCACCCTTGACAACAGCGGTGATGAGCGTCGGAGCGGTGAGGCCCTTAACGGGAACTACGATTTCCATTCTGGAATCGCCGCCGGCGTTCTTAACAGCGTCTTCGGCAGGTTTCGCAAAATCAGCGTTGAATACCGGTTCGCCTTCGTTGATCCTGTAACCGAACTCGGCAACGGTACCGTTCTTCAGGCCCGCCCAGCCGCGGATGGTGATGGTTTCGGCATCGCCTACGGTTACGGGGTTGGCGGAAAGCTTTTCATGAGCGCCGCCGTCTTGACCCCAACCGAGATCCATGTGGGAAACACCGTTGAGATAGAAGGTGTCAAAGGACAGAGCAACTTCTTCGCTGTTCAGCCAGACTTTGGTGGTGTCTTCGGGGCTGTGGATGGCGCTTGCGGTGACCGCGAGCATCACGACCACGAGAGCAATAGCAAGAATTTTTTTCATGGTATACCTCCTAGTATTATTCATGCTGTGGTCATTGTATCACACATGAAAATGTTTGTCAATATATTTTGAACAAAAAATCCGGATTTTATGCGCGGTACTCTTAAGGACAGTTAATGAAAACCGGCTGGGTAAGGAACAAAATCCTTTTTTTAACATAACGAAAATTCTGATAAATGATGCAAAAAAACCGCCTTGCGGCGGTTTTTTTGCAATTCAGTATGAATTATTTGACTTTCTTCGCTACGACTACGCCGGCAAGAGCTATGCAAGCAACAGCGGCGATGGCGATGACGGAAGCGTCAGCGGTACCGGGGTTGTCGGCGGGAGTGGGATCCGCGGGAGCGGGATCGTCAGCCTTGGGGGTGATGTCCGCAAGGGTCTTGCCGTTTTCGGCGGAGTACTTGACGGTCCACATGTCTTCGACGGTGCCGTCAGCGAGCTTAACGACAGCAACGACTTCCTGTTCGCCCTTAAGTACCGGAACCTCGATTCTGAAACGAACGGATTCGCCTACGCCGCCGCACTGAGAAGCGATGGTATCGTTGTCGGCTTTGCCGGCATCGTTGGAGTTGTCATGGTAGAACTTCGGAGAACCGAGAACGGTAACGTCGCCGTAACGGTAACCGAATTCAACTATGCCGCCTTCAACTTCGGTGGAGTGCCAGCCCCAGAAGTAGAAGCTCTCTTCGGTGATGGCGCCGATATCGGTACCTGCTGCGTTGTTGCCGCCGACAGATGCGAGATCGTGTCCGTCAGAACCTGCCAGAATCTGGTCGGGAGAGGTGTGATGCAGAGCGCTTGCGCTGATGCAGAGAGCCACAGTCATAAGAGCTGCGACTGCGATAGCAAGAATTTTTTTCATGGTATACCTCCTGTATATTTTAATTCTGCTGAGTTATTCTATCACGATCGGACAAAAATGTCAAGATATTTTCATTAATTTAAACCTGTTTTTTATAAAAAATGACGTTCCGGAACACGCAAAACTTCAAAAAACCGCCTTGCGGCGGTTTTTTGCAATTCAGTATGAATTATTTGACTTTCTTCGCAACGACTACGCCGGCAAGAGCGATGCAGGCGACAGCGGCGATAGCGATGACGGAAGCGTCAGCGGTTCCGGGGTTTTCGGCGGGAGTGGGATCGTCAACGGGAGCGGTAGGCTCGCTGGGACCGGTGTAGGCTTTTGCGTCGTTTTCATCAGCGAAGATGGCGACCCAGGCTATATCGATGACTTCACCGGCGGGAAGACCTGCGGCGTTCATCGGGTCAAGACGGCTGAAGTTGCCTTTCCACTGCGCTCCGGCGGTGCTCAGATCAATAACGATCGTATGCCACTGACCGTCGTTCTGGAAAGCTTCGCTCGTGGTTGCGTGCGGCTCAGCGATCTCGGTATAGATCTCGATGCCGGTCGATTTTTCGGATGTGGATCTGTACTTAATCGCCGCATACTTGTTTGCAACGTCAGTCGTGGGAACGGGATTGATCGCGATAAAGGGGTCGTCGCCCGCGGACGTGATCCTGGCGAAGCCGCCTTCGTCTGAAACGAGCTCGACGGTGGCTACACCGGCAGACTTCTGGTTGCCTTCTGCGGCTATTTGATCGGCAGTGATGAGAAGAACGGGTTCAGCTTCCGCGTTGACAGCCACTGCGAGAACAGCGAGCGTCATAACGGCAGCTAATGCTATAGCAAGAATTTTTTTCATGGTATACCTCCTGTTTTTTTAATTCTGCTGAATTATTTTATCACAATCGAACAAAAATGTCAAGATGTTTTCGTTAATTTAAACCTGTTTTTTATAAAAAATGACGTTCCGGAACAAGCAAAACTTCAAAAAACCGCCTTGCGGCGGTTTTTTGCAATTCAGTATGAATTATCTGACCTTCTTCGCGACGACTACGCCGGCAAGAGCGATGCAGGCGACAGCCGCGATGGCGATGACGGAAGCGTCAGCGGTTCCGGGGTTTTCGGGCTGAGGATCGGCCGCAGCGGCAGCACCGATGAGCATGATCGTGGGATGAGTCTTAGTGGCGTCGTTGGTGTTGCAGTTGGTGTCGAGCGTCCATTCGCCCTGGCCGTCATATGAGCCGAGAACGAACCAGCCGCCGTTACCGGAAACGGGCAGGTAAGCGAGGGTGTATTCACCGGCGGGTAAGGACTTGCCGAAATCGGTGTCGTACCATTGGTCGCCGTTTACGGGGATCTCTTTTTCCGCAAGAACGGTGTCGCCCTTGAGGATCTGAGCCTTAACTACAGTCGGACCTTCATTGGACGTGGTCGGGTTGCAGAGATAGTAGCCGTGGATGCCGCTGAAGTTGCCGGCAGCCGTGAAGCCTATTTTGATGTATTTGTCGCAGCCCTCGGAGATGGGGTTCATCCACCAACCGGTAGAGGTGCCTGCAGGTTCGCTGCCGCCGAGCCACTGGTCTGCGGATTTCTCGGTAGTGGGAGCGACGGGAGTCTCGCCGGCAGCGGGGCCGGTGTAGGCTTTCGCGTCATCCTCGGACGCGAACAGAGCGATCCAGGCTATGTCGATGACGTCGCCTTCCTTGAGGCTGCCGTTGTTCAGCGGGTCAAGACGGGCGAACTTGCCGGTCCAGTTAGCGCCGGACTGCTCAAGGTCGCCGTAGCACATATGCCAGTTGCCGTCGTGTTCGATATCCGTGAATACCGTGTGCGGCTCTGCGCCTGCCATATAAGCGTCGATCGTAGCGGCTTCGGAGGTCGTTCTGTATTTTATGACCGCGAAGTGATTGGCAGCGTCCGTCGTGACGTCGGGCGTGAGATAAAGGTGCGGATCGAGGTCCACGGCTGTGAATCTGGCGAATTTCTCTCCGCCTTCTTCCTTGAGCTCAAAGCTTACGCCGCTTTTCGTTGCGTTGGTGTCAGCGGAAAGCTGTTCTGCCGTGATGATGAGAGCGGGATCCGCTGCGGTCGCCGTGACGGCGCAAAGCGCGAGCATCATAGCGGCAGCAAGTGCGATAGCAAGAATTTTCTTCATTTTATTCCTCCTGAATAATTATTTTATTCATGCTGATTCATTTTATCACACGGTACACAAAATGTCAATACGTTTTTTGAAGATTTATGAATCGAATGAAAAAAAAGAATCAAAAAACCGCCTTGCGGCGGTTTTTTGAAATCCGTTATGAATTATTTGACTTTCTTCGCAACGACTACACCGGCAAGAGCGATGCAGGCGACAGCCGCGATGGCGATGACGGAAGCGTCAGCGGTACCGGGGTTGTCGGCGGGAACGTCGGTCTCGGCGGGGTTCGCAAGGTAGAAGTCACCTTCAACGTCGGCGCCGTTAACGCCCATGTTGAAAGCTTCTCCGCTGAACGCGAACTTATCGGGATCGGGATTGGTGATCTTCGGGAGAACGAGGTACGGTTTCTTTACCTTTCCGTCGAAATCCTGTTCGAACGTCGGGTTGGTAAGCGTGAACTTAACTATATAAGTGCCGGCCTTCTGCGTGTCGAACGTAAGAGTGGTTTCGGGTTTGTTGTCACCGATGGAGTGAACGCTCTTGGAAGCGACGGGCTTCTTGGAAAGGGTGTTCTCGGTGTTGTAAGCGAACTTGTAAAGCTCAACGTTCCATTCAGCCTCGGGACCGGTGGTCGTCTCGACGCAGGAAGCCCAGTAATGGAAGTTTACGCTGTTGAACTCACCCGCGGTCGTGAACTTGACTGTTATGTACGGGTTGCCTTCGTTTACCCATACGCCTATGGATTCGCCCTCACCGCCGACGAAGTTCTTGAGAGAGAGCGTGGCTGCGGGAGCCGCGGGCTCGTCGTCGCTGATCTGATCGTACGGGACAGAGGAGAAGACGAGACCTTCGATGGTGAACTGACCGTCGGTATCACCGCAGGCGGTGAAACGTACGCCGGTAAGCTTGGTGCCGACCATCGCCGGGAAGTCTTCTATGCTGTACTGCTTGGTATGGAGCTCGCCGTCGCCGGTGCCTGCCATGCCGTGAGGCGCCCACGTGCCCTGCGCAGGGGAGTAACCCGGGTTAACGGAAGTGTCCATAAGATAGGTGTTGTTGGTACCGATCTCTTTGTCGGCTCTGTAAAGGATGGTGAAGTAGGTGTAGACGGAAGTGTCAACTTCGTTCAGCGGAATGGATACCCACGGGTCTCCGCCGTTCGTCTTCGCAACTACTTTGCCGTCAGCGACCGTAAGTTCAACGCTGCTGCCGGTAGCGGCTGACAAGTCGATGTTGATGTGATCGGAAGCGGCTTCAGCGGTAAGGGTCGCCGCGCAGACCGTGAACATCATTATCACGACGACTGCCATAGCAAGAATCTTTTTCATGATTTTCCTCCTGTTTATTTTATTCATGCTGATGTATTATAACACGAATATTCTTGTATGTCAATAAATTCAGCAAAAAAACTTGGCTTTTTTTAATTCAACTGTACTTCTTTAATTGCGGAAACTGCGCAGACCGGAGGTATAATTCCGCATAAAGGCGTCGAAGCCCGCCGCTCCTTCCTCGTCCGGGTACAGTGTGGACGAGGACGCGGAGGCGAAAACGTCGCGGTCAAGCCACACCGGAAGAGGCGCGCCGCCTCCCTCGCTCATATACGCGGAAAGCAGTGACATCCCCCACGCTCCGCCCTCTCCCGCCGACGACCTTACCGTGACGGGAACCCGGAACGCGTCGGAAAGGATCTGCTGAGCCGCGCCCGGGATCTTGAACAGACCTCCGTGTACGTGAAGGGAATCGGTCATTTTACCTTCGTTTTGCTCGAGTATATCCATACCGGTCCGCAGACCGGCGACCGTTGAGCAGATGCCGGCGCGGAAGAGGTTTGCAAGCGTAAGACGGCCGTCGAACGGTCTTGTGACGGAGGGGCGCGTTTCGGTCACGTTCATGATCGGCTCCGGGGCGGTGAAGTTGTAGAACGTCACGCCGCCGCAGTCCGGATCCGCGTTTTTCGTATTTCCGTAAAGCAGGGAATAAAGCTCTGTTTTTCCGATCTGTTGTCCGAGAAGGGAAGCGAATTCGCCGAAGATACCGACCCAGTTGTCAAGCTCCGTCGTGCCGTTGCAGCAATGTATCAGCGCCGTGTCGCAGCCGTCCGGAGTTTTTACCGTGTCGATCTGCGGATAAACGCGTGACAGAGGTTTTTTCAGCGTCAGAAGCGCGAATACGGAGGTGCCTGCGGAAACGGAGCCCGTGCCGGGACGGACGCATCCTGTCGCGACCATGCCGGTGCCGGCGTCGCCCTCGGGCGGGCAGACCGGGACGCCGGGCAAAAACGTGCCGTCGGGCGAAAGGAACGCCGCGCCCTCCTCCGTCAGATACGCGCCCTTCGCCCCGGCGGGGCGGACGTTTGGAAGAACGTCAAGAATTCGGATTTTGTATCCGAGCGCGGACGAAGCACGGTCGAATTTTTCCGCGGCCTCCGCGTCAAAGGCGCCGTCCTTTACCGGGAACATTCCGGACGCCTCGCACAGACCGACTTCGTTTCTGCCGGTCAGAAGTCTGTGAACGTAGCCGGACAGCGTCGTAAGATACGCGATATCGCTGACGTGGGACTGTCTTTCAAGCATGGACTGGTAAAGGTTGGCGACGCTCCACCTCTGCGGGATATGAACACCGAAAAGTCCGGTAAGATACTCGGACGCCTCCTTTGCGCGTGAATTGCGCCACGTGCGGAAAGGCGTCAGAAGGCGCATATCGCGGTCGAAAACGAGGTATCCGTGCATCATCGCCGATACGCCCATAGCCGTGACCGTCCGCAGCTTTTCTCCGCGTCTGCGCTCGTAATCCGCGGACAGCGAGGCGAAGCAGGAGCGGAGCCCCTCGTGTACGTCCTCTAAGTGATAAGTGAAATACCCGTCCTCGAACCTGTTTTCCCAGTCGTATCCGCCGGAGGCGATGACGTTGTGATCTCCGTCGGTTATCTGTGCCTTTATCCGTGTTGAGCCGAGCTCTATGCCGAGAAACGTTTTACCGCTCATTTTCATGCTCCTTTTCTTATACAGCCGTCTTTTTTATTATTATACATCTTGTTTTTTGCGGTGTCAAGTATAAATAAAACGTAAAAACGGTTGATTTTCGGCGGGATATATGATATAATGAAATATAACGTTTAGATACGGAGACGTATATGCTGAATAAATTATATGAGGGGCTCGGGCCTTCGGCGGTCACGATCATATCGGTCTCCGTCATGCTCCTGCTCGGATTTCTTATGACGCGGGTAACGTCGAGGCTGAGGCTCCCGAACGTCACCGCGTATATACTGACGGGCATACTGATCGGTCCGTTCTGCCTCGATCTGATACCGCAGAGGATAGTTGACGGAACGGATTTTCTGCCCGATATAGCGCTTTCGTTCATCGCGTTCGGCACGGGTGAGTTTTTCCGGTTTGATTCGCTGAAAAAGAACGGCGGAAAGGTCGCGGTGATCACCGTTTTCGAATCGCTCGTCGCGTCGCTTTTCGTGTTCGTGCTCACGTTTTTCGTGCTGAAGCTGAACACGGCGTTCTCTGTCGTTCTCGCCGCGCTCGCCGCGGCTACGGCGCCCGCGTCAACGCTGATGACGATACGGCAGACGAAGGCGAAGGGCGATTTCGTCGAGACGCTTCTGCAGGTCGTCGCGCTTGACGACATCATCGGACTTCTCGCGTACAGTATCGCGATATCCGTCGCCGTCGCTTCGCAGACCGGCGGCAGCGTCAGCGTCATGAGCGTGATAAAACCGATACTTATAAATCTCGGCGTGATAGCGCTCGGCGGACTTTTCGGGCTTGTGATGAAGCTGATAATCTCAAAAAGCAGCAGCAGCGACAACAGACTTATTATTTCCGTCTCGCTTCTGTTCGCGTTCTGCGGAGTCTGCGCGATGCTCGGGATATCGCCGCTGCTCGGCTGTATGTCGATGGGCACGGTGTATATGAATCTCAGCCGCGACGACAAGCTTTTCAAGCAGCTCAACTATTTCAGCCCGCCGATACTGCTTCTGTTTTTCGTCCGCTCGGGCGTGTCGTTCGATCTGCGGGCGCTTGTGAAGCCGTCCGGCTCCGTCGGCGCGTATCCGCTGCTGGTCGTCGGCGTGCTCTATTTCATCGTAAGGATACTCGGCAAATACGCGGGAGCCTTCGCCGGCTGCGCCGTCGTGAAAAAGCCGGGAAAAACGCGGAATTATCTCGGACTCGCGCTGATACCGCAGGCGGGCGTGGCGATAGGTCTCGCCGCGATGGGCGCGCGCACGCTCGGAGGCGAAACCGGCGCGGCGCTGAACACTATAATCCTTGCGTCAAGCGTTCTTTACGAGCTGATCGGCCCCGCCGCGGCGAAGCTCTCGCTTTATTTGTCCGGCTCATACTCCGATAAGATCGAGGACGTGGCTCCCGTGGAGGAGGAAGCCGGAGGAAAGAAGAAAACGGAAGTCGAAATACTGATAGAAAGAATAAATAAAATACGGAGCGAGCTCCCGCAGGAAAACCCGGCGGAGAAGGCTTTCACGGAGGCGGCGGTGGATTACGATCCGTATTCGCCGAAAAACCGCCCCGGCATAAGAAAAAACAGAAGATGAGGTGTTGTCATGTTTGAACCGATAGGAAAACTGCTCGGAGAGTGGTCCACGGAGCTGAACGTCTGGTCAGCCGTGCTGCGCGTCGCGCTTTCGATGGCGCTTGCCGCGATAATCGGCTGCGAAAGATCGAGCAAGCGTCATTCAGCCGGACTGCGTACGTTCATCGTCGTATCTCTCGGTATGACGCTTGCGATGCTGACGGATATGTACGTTTACGGACTTACCGGGAAAAGTTATTTTCTCATATCCGCCGCCGCGGTCGTCGCCATAGCGACGATCACGGTCAACTCCATACTTTTCAGCTCGAAAAATCAGATAAAGGGTCTTACCACCTCTGCGGGGCTCTGGGCTGTCGGTCTCATAGGGCTGACGCTCGGCGCGGGACTCTACACGCTTTCGCTTATCGGCTTTACGGCGATACTGATCTGTATGGCTTTCTTTACTGGTATCGAAAAGTATCTGAAAAACCGCTCGAATCATTTTGAAGTCCATCTCGAGCTCGCCGCGAGCACCGACCTGCGCGATTTCATAACCACGATCCGCCGCCTCGGTCTCCGTGTGGACGATATAGAGGTAAACCCCGCGTACGTCAATTCGGGGCTCGCGGTATATACCGTGGCGCTGTCGACAGACAGCCCGGAGCTGAAAAAGTATAAAACGCATAAGGAGATCATCGAGGCGCTCGGTACGATAGAATACGTAAGCCATATAGAAGAAATTACCGGATGACCTCCGCGCGGCAGACACCGCGGAAGGGCGATCGATCCTTCCGAGGCGTTTTTACGTCGGACGTTAGTTCCGGTTTGTGAAAATATTTACATATTGCTAATAAACGCTCAAAAAAAACAAAACAATAAGATAGAAATTATATAAAAATAAAAGTATAATAAAGGTAAAGGGGGATAGAATCATATGAGAAAAACTATTTCAGTACTGATCGCGGCTTTAATGCTTCTTACTTCGTGCGCAATGAAACGGCAGGAACCGGAAAAGCCTGCCGGCGGCACGGATCCCTCAGACGCCGAAACCGTCGAAACCGCCGGAAACACCGGGACCGAAGGCGAGACAACGGATGAGACGGAAGAAGTGACCGCACCGGAAACGGCCTCCGCGGCAGCTGCCGTTCCGACGTCCGGATATAAAGTCCTTTTCGTCGGCAAAAACGGTGTGAGTGAAAAAGCGGACGATCTGTCCGAATTCAATTTTTCATCGTATTCCGATTATTCGGATAAGTACGATACGTTCGTCAGAGAAGACGCCGAAAAGAAAAAAACGCTGACGTTCAACGGCAGAGAACTGGAGCTGACGTATGACGGCTGCTCATATTACTACTGTGACAACAAAGACTTAATAATCGACCGGTACAGCTATGACGATTATGAATACACCGAATACGTAAACGGTGTGGAAGAAACGCTGACGAAGACGAGCCACGTCTGGTTTTCGGAGGACGGGAAAGCGGTGGATATTCGCGGAACGGTCCTCGGTTCGCTCGGCAAAATCGATTTTTCGGACGACGAAGCGATAAAAACCGCTGTTAAGAATAAATTCGGAGACGGTATCAACTACGACCTTTACGACGAAGTAAAGGTGGAGCGGTATGATCCGATCGGCAGAGTCGTTTTGAAGTGCTGCGACAAATACTGCGGGTGCGATTATACGAGAAACAGCTTGACCGTGAACATAAAAACGGAAGACGGAACGGTGACCGGTTACTCTAACGTCTATGACCGGAAATACGGTTTCAATGAAAAAAACGATCCCTTCACTTATGACGAAATAAGGGCGATCGCATCGTTCAATATATTCACGCTTCTGAAAGACGCCGGATGTAAAGTCGGAGCAGCGGTCAATGAAAACGGTGAAGTGAAGCTCATGGAGGATCTTTCCCTGACGGCGTTTTTGTACGAAGGAAAACCGGCGATAAGAGCAACGGCGGAAAAGTCGTATCTTGACAGCGAGGGAAATCCCGCGTCGGGCTTTTTCAAAATGTATATAATACCGGATCAGAAATAAAGGTACCGCGGCTTAAAACGCCTGCGGATAAGAAGATCCCCGGAAGGACGATTGATCCTTCCGGGGAGTTTTTACGTCTCTTACGCGCGCCCGGCGCGATACGAAGCCCCGGTCCGGCGAGGTATGGAATCCGCCGCCGAAATCGGCGTTTCTTTTGTCGATCCCGACGTCGGGCGACTCTATCCGCGAAAACCCGGCGCGGTATACTCTGATAACGGCGCCCGTCATTGTCGCCCTGCTGTGCTTATCACTTATCTTTCGTCATCAAAAACGTCAGGCTCGGAGCCGTTCACGCTATCGCGTCTGCTCCGGCGGCGGCAGCCGCCGTCATGAGGACTGCCGCGGCAGCCGCGGCGATGAAGAACGGCGCGTAACCGTTTGCGTCCGCTATCGCGCCGAAGATAATGGGACCTGCCGCCGCTCCGATACAGCCGAAAATGTTTATCGCGGTCGCCGCGGACGAAGGATCCATGAAGCGCCGCGCGTTGACCGGCACCTGCCATCCGAATACGTGAGCCATCCCGCGGACGATGAAGAGCAGTACCGTCACAAGACCGAGAGTCAGCGGAAACGCGGATCCGTATACGAACGCAAGCACGGCGGACAGCACGGCGGACGCCGCTGAAATGACCGTCGCGGCGTTTTTGTGCTTATCGCACAGCCTGAGGCAGACGACGCATCCGGCGGCTCCCGTCAGCGGTATCAGCAGCGTCACAAGGACTGACAGCGCCGGCGTCAGACCGAACTGCTCGGATAAAAGATTCGGCACCCACCCGGATACGGCGTAATATATCAGATTCACGAGAAACCCAACGGATCCGGCGAAGAACAGGTATTTGAAAGCGGCCTTTTTCCCGCCCGGCACCGCGCTTTGCGCCTTTTCCGTTTTCCTTCTTTCGCACGCGGAAAAAGCGAGACAGAACAATATGACGGAGATCATGTATAGAGCGGGGAACACCCAGAATCCGAGCCGCCAGTCCGCGATCTTTATGAAAAGCGCCGAAAAGAAATAGTCGAGCGAAAACGACAGCGCGAACGCCGCGCCGTTGTAAGCGTTTGCGGCAGGCACGAGCTCGTCCGGCAGATATTCGCTTATCACGAGCATGCAAACGGGAAAAACTCCCGCGAGCAGCGCTCCCAGCACGGCGAATATCATCCAGATCTGACGGATATCCGTGCAGAACGGGACCGCCGCGAACAGCAGTACGCTTATGGGCGAGCAGATCAGAAGGTACCTTCTGACGTTCAGCTTTCTTATGATCTTCACGAAAACGAGCTGCGCTGCGGCGTACGTAACGAACGAAAAAGACGATGCGGCGCTTGCGTCGCTTTTTGTCACGCCGAAGTGCCGCATTATCTCTATGATCTCAGATGTGTAGATATTTTTCGCCGCCATGTACGTGACGTAGAGCAGTACGGCGGAGAACATCAGGATCCTGTATTTTTTCATGACGGGGAGCCGTCTTATCTCTTCTGCTGGAGGGTGTAATGAACGTCGTCAGCCTTTTCTTCGTCCGTGTATTTGCGGAGAGTGTTGATGACCTCGCCGTTGTTCCACTTTCTGTCCTCAACGTCCTCGGTGGTGCCCATTACGGTTATATTGAGCTGTCTTCTGCGGGCTCTGACGTGATCCCAGTCGACGAAATATATATGCGCGAATTCGCCGCCGTCAAGCACGCCGTCCTTTATCGTCATGCACTCGGATCTGCCGAAGAAAACGGAGCGCAGATGACCGTCGGTGTTCATGCTCGTGAAGTCGCCCGGCTCGTCGACGTGGCGCCCGAACTGCAGATGTATCGGACCGGGATGGCGGTACTGATGCTCCTCGGCGAAATCCGGGATCAGCTTTCTCATGATGTCGAGCAGGTCGTGCTGGAGATACTCGATATCGAAGCTGTCTATATCGTGACTGCATTCCTGTATCATTACGGAGCAGGTCGTGTGGTGGGACGCTATCGTGACCGTGCCGTTTTTGACGCCCGAGGCGGCGACGATTTCGATGACCTCTTTCGATACGTCGTGAAAGGTCGGTATCCAGCCTCTCGACTGCAGCTCAAGCTCTTTCTGATAAACTTTGAATTCCATTGTTTTTTCTCCCGTGTTCATTTATTCAGACGCGCTCCGACAGCCCCTGCGGGGTGTATCAGCGCGAACTGTTCGTTTTGAAAATCCGTTTCCTCGATCAGCATGGTCTGCAGAACGTGGAAAATAACGCCGAGCGACGTCGTCGACGTCGTTCCCTGACAGTTGTATCTGTCCGTTTCGCGGTTGACGTACTGCGTCAGTACAACGTCCGCCCCCTTCGCAAGCGGCGAATCCGTGTTTTCGGTGACGGTTATGGTCCCGACCCCCTTCTTTTTGCAGATATCCATTATCGGCAAAAGCTCCGCGGTCTTGCCTCCGCGAGAGGCGAAAAGACACACGTCGCCCTCCTGCAAGAATCCGGTCGCGCCGTGCACCGCCTCGGCGGGGGATATGAATCTTGCCGGACGTTCGATACAGCACATCAGATGAGCGAAATGGCAGCACATGATACCGGAATGCCCGCAGCCCGTCGCGCCTATGCGCGGAGCGTTTTTCAGCAGTTCCACGGCTTTGCCGTAAGCCTCCGGGTCGAATCTTCTGCCGAGCTCGGCGATGCATTCGCTTTCGGTGACGAACGCGTTTTTCGCCGCTTCAAGAGTTTCTTTTTTCATTTTATCCTCGCCGCGTTCATTATGCCGAACGCCTCTTTTTCATTTTTATAGTATCCCGTACCGATACCTGCGAGCAGACACGAGCCGACGGCGCCGGCTGACTGACCGTTTATCACGTCGATCTTTTTTCCAAGAGCGCGGGAAATGATATCTACGCATATCGGTGAATTTGTTATGCCGCCTATCGCCGTTATGCTGTCTGCGGTGAGCCCGCATTTTTCAAGATTCTTCAGATTATCCCCGAGCATACGCGCCGCGCCCTCGATTACGGCGCGGGCGATATCCTGCTTTCCGTGCCCTTCGGCGCGCTCGTAATCCTCATCCGTAAAATCGAATACGAGACCGTGACAGCCGGGTTCACCCTCGCCGGCGAGCCCGTCGAAGTATTTATGCGGGACTTTTCCGAAGAAATGCTCGCGCAGTCTGTCTATCTTGTCAGACACCGACTCAAGCGATTTCATGACGCACCAGCCGGGACCGTTCAAGGCGAATCTGTCGACCAGACCTCCGGTCGACAAAGCGTGTCCGCGGTCTTCCACGGGGAACAGCTCGACCCACGAGGTACCGCAGGAAAGGAGCAACTGCCCGGGCTCGAGAACGCCGGCGCCAAGCGCGCCCGACGGATGGTCGAAGCTGCCGAGGACGACCTTCGTGTCCGCGGAAACTCCGAGAGCCTCCGCCGCTTCCGGCAGTACCGACGCAAGCACGGTGCCTTTTTCGTATATCGGCGGAAGCATCGAGACGTCAAGTCCGAATTTTTCAAGCAGAGGCGTGTAGTATTCGCCTTTTTCCTGATCTATGAGATACGACGGGGTACCCATGGAACGTGAGATCCCCCATTCGCCCGTGATTAAATAGTTCAGATATTCCGCGTGCATGCAGAAGAATCCGCACTTCTCAAGCAGCTCCGGTTTGTGACGCTTTATCCACGCGAGGTCCGCGGCGGGCATGCCTTCGAAAAAGCCCCATCCGCAGCGGCGGTAAAACGCGTCCTGCTCATCTTTTGTGTATACCGCGTTTATGTCCTCCCACGGGACCTGAGTCTGCCAGCCGACGATCGGCGAGATCGGCTCCATGGCATCGTCGAGAAACAGCGGGTCGCCCGAGGCGCAGCAGGAGCAGATCGCGGCGACGTGTCCGTCCGCACGCGACGAAAGCGAGCGTATCACGGAGAAGCACGCGTCGGTGAAATGACCGGGATCGAGCAGCTTCGCCGTCCCTTCAACAGTATAAGTAAAAGCCGCCTGCGCGGTCGTGACGACAACGCCGTCAACGCTCATCAGCGCTCCCTTGACCGCAGACGTTCCGATATCAAGTCCGATATAATATTCCATAGTTCCACCTTCCGATAAGATCACGTAATATTATACATCAGATTTGGGTTTTGTCAATGATTTTAAACGAATTTGAGGCGCAAAAAACGTACACGGTGAAACCCGGCGTCCCGGTCCGCGCCCGCTTTTCGTTTTTCGGGCGGATTTTATATTAAATTTTCGGATTTTCACTTTACATTTTTGCCGCGGCGTGATATAATCGGCAGTGACAAAAGGCAAGGAGGGCGGCTTATGGCTTTATTCGAAGTCACCGAAAACGACAAAAGGATATACGAGGAAGAACTGAGGGATTTTCTTCCGGACAAAATACTCGACGTACACACTCACGTCTGGCTTGACAAATACACCGTCCCGCGTCCCGCGGACGAGGATATGAGGATGGTCATGTGGCCGAAGCTCGTGGCGAAGGACAACAGCATAGAGGACCTGCAGGAGACGTACAGACTTATGTTCCCGGGCAAAGAGGTCTCCGCGCTCATGTTCACAAGCGAGGTGCACAGCATAGAGAGCGGCAGAAGAAACAACGAATACGTCGCCGAATGCTCGAAAAAGACCGGCTGGCCGGCGCTTTATTACAGCCACCCGACGCAGAGCCCGGACGAGGTGGAGCGTATGATACGGAAGGGAGGCTTCCTCGGTATAAAATCATATCTGAGCCTGTCGCCCGCGTACATACCGGAGGCGGAGATAAGGATCTTCGACTTCTTCCCGAAAGAACAGCTGAAGCGTATGGATGAAATGGGAGCGATCGTAATGCTCCATATCCCGAGAAACGGCAGACTCAAAGATCCCGTCAACCTCGAACAGATACTTGAACTCAAAACCGAATTCCCGAACGTCCGCGTCATAATCGCGCATATAGGCCGCGCCTACGTACGTGAGGACGTCGGCAACGCGTTCACGGATTATCTCTGCCGCGTGCCCGATCTGATGTACGACTTCACCGCCAACTGCTGTGAATACGCGATAACCGAGGTGATACGTCACGCCACACCCGAGCACGTGATGTTCGGCACCGATATGCCGATACTTAGGATGCGCACGCACCGCATAGAGGAGAACGGAACGTATATAAACCTCGTTCCGCCCGGACTTTACGGCGACCCGTCGCAGGACAGACATCTGCGCGAGGTCAGCCCCGAGGAAGCGGAAAAGATAACGTTCTTCTGCTATGAAGAGCTGCTCGCCTTCAAGCGCGCCTGCAAAACGCTCGGCTGCACGAAAGAAGACGTTTCGGATATGATGTACGGCAACGCAAAAAAACTGATAGACGGCGCAAGACGCTCGATCTACGGAGAATAAG
>CACWOQ010000047.1 GCA_902762505.1 uncultured Ruminococcus sp.
ATCGAAGAAATCTGCCATTTCTACGAGCAAATTCAGCTCGGGCTGTGATTGTCCGGATTCCCATTTATAGACCGCGCCGACCGTAACCCCCAGCGCTTCCGCCAACTTTTCCTGCGTCATCTTTCGTTGTTTCCGAAGCGAACGTATATTTTCAGAGAGCGATAGTTTCATCTGTTGATCCCCCTTTGACTGTTTCTGCTGTTATTATACTTGAAAGATAAGACAAATGGAAGACACCGCCAATACAAAAATATCATATTTTTTTATACCATCAGTATGGCTTGCGCAAATTCGAGGTGTAGATATAAAAAATCAGTTCATGATTCACAAGCTCTGCTGCATTGCAAGTCCTTTTTCAATGAAGTCGCCCCGCCCACGGGTTCCCCGAAACGCGCGAGCGCGTTTTGGGAAATGGGCTGGCGAGGGCTAATGAAGACGCTTCGCTAATGAAGAAATGAAGACGCTCCCTGCGGTCGCTGATTAAGGAGCGGGGCGACTTCGCTTCATTAGGCAACGGAGTTGCCGTCTTCATTAGTGAGCGAAGCGAACGTCTTCATTAAACTCCCGTTCTCTCATTTCTCCCGTTTCCCTTGATTTATTCACACAAAAATGGTATCATATATCCGGAGGTAAAAAAATGTGCAACGGTGAACTTTCGATACAATCAATGAACTTCGCCGTCTCGATCATCAACCTCGTCAAAGACTTAAAATCGAAACACGAAACGATCATTTACCGGATCGGACGTTCCGGCACGTCGATCGGCGCGAATATCCGTGAAGCGCAATACGCCCACGGCGAACCACCCAATTGACCCGGATCTTCGAGGCAGAGGCCTGCAATACAATAAAGACGTTTATATCGGGGAAAACACATGGATAGGCGCGTGTGCTGTCATAGTACCGGGGGTTCATATAGGAAAAAACTGTGTGATCGGCGCCGGAAGTGTCGTGACGAAGGATATTCCGGACGGAGTTGTAGCGGTTTGAAATCCCTGCAGAGTTATGAGACAGGTTTCCGAGCGAGACAGAAAATACTTCTGCAAAGACGAAATGATAGATGCCGAGATATAGCTGAACGCCAAGTCCAAAAGCAAACAGCAATATCTGACATTGAGAAAAACCCGAATACGAAGAAGAAAACAGAAAAACCGAGAATAGAGTCCACGGCGTCAGAGGTCGGGATTTAAGGAGGACAATATGTTTAATCACCATGATATAACACGGAACGCCTGCATGCTGCACGGCGCACTGGCACACCACGGCTACGACTGGTGGTGGCATTCTTTCACTGCCCAGGACGCAGAGACAGGGGAGGACAAGCCGTTTTTCATTGAATTTTATGTTTGCAATCCGGCGCTTGCAGAGGATGAACCGGTGCTTGGACAGCTGCCTGCCAATCAGAAAGCCGGAAAGAAGCCGTCGTACCTGATGGTAAAGGCAGGCACCTGGGGCGAGGATGCATGTCAGCTTCACCGCTTCTTTGCATGGAAAGATATTAATATGCACAAAGATGCGCCGTATCGGATCGAGGCAGCGGATTGTCTGGCCTGCGAAACCGCGCTGAAGGGAAAGATATCCGTTACACCGGAGGAAGCGGCTGCTCACCCGGAATGGATGTGCGACGCAGGCGAAATGAGCTGGGATATTTCGGTGGACAAGCAGATTGCCTTTAACGTAGGATATGGAGCGAGCAAGCCTCTGCGGGATGCGGAAGCGTTCGCTATGTATTGGCATGCGGAGGGAATGAAGACTGCTTACAGCGGAAATATTACGTTCAACGGCAGAAAGTACACAGTAACGCCGGAGCGCAGCTACGGTTACGCGGATAAAAACTGGGGACGGGATTTTACAACGCCGTGGGTCTGGCTTTCCTCAAACTGCCTGACCAGCAAAAAGACCGGTCAGCGGCTTCAAAACAGCGTGTTCGATATCGGCGGCGGCAGGCCAAAGATCTATTTTGTACCGCTGGATCGCCGTCTGCTGGGCGTGTTTTATTACGAAGGCAAGGAATATGATTTTAATTTTTCCAAGCTTCACCTGAGAGTGAAGACAGACTTTTCCTTTGAGGAGCATGATGAGGAAGTCATCTGGCACGTACGGCAGGAAAATATCCATGCCGCTATGGAGACAGAGGTTCATTGCCTGAAGAAGGACATGCTGCTGATCAACTATGAAGCGCCGGACAGCAGCAGACACCATAACCGCCTGTGGAACGGAGGCAATGGCCGGGGCACCGTAAAACTCTATGACCGTCAGGATGGCAGGCTGATACTGACAGATGAAATCGAAGCTGCCCATATCGGCTGTGAGTATGGTGAATATGATCATGAAAAACCGTATTCCGGCGAAGACGGGTCCGATTACAGACTGACAGATACAGAGAAAGAGACTGCCGATCGGAAAGAAATTATTGATACGCAGATCTATAGCCCGGACCGTATTGAACGGGTGAAAAAGTACGAGAAGCTGTACGACGAGGCTGTTATCTCTCATGATCCTGAAAAACTCAGTGCTCTTGAGACATATTACACTTCCGGCGAATGGATGGAGGATTACGAAGCAGATGAACGGGGAGAATTGCCGCCGGATCTGAAACGCGGTGTGCTTTCTCAGGACGCGCTGTATGAACTGTTGGAAGAAGCAAAACAATAATCAGGTGCAATCATTTAAGAGCTATATTACAAAGATCGCCATAGGCGGTTACTCGGTAGATTTTTGAGGGGTGTACATGAAAAGTATGGCAGCCAAGCTGTTTTTAACGATGCTGAGGATCGGGTTGTTTACCTTTGGCGGCGGCTACGCAATGATAGCCCTGCTTGAGCACGA
Source organism: uncultured Ruminococcus sp. (assembly GCA_902762505.1). Taxonomy (GTDB): domain Bacteria; phylum Bacillota; class Clostridia; order Oscillospirales; family CAG-272; genus UBA1248. The sequence continues at coordinate 2,829 of CACWOQ010000047.1, forward strand.
ATTCACAGAGAAAAAGGGATGGCTCGAAAAGGATGAGTTTCTCGACATGGTTGCGATAGCGGAATCCACGCCGGGACCGATCGCAATAAACGCAGCCACGTATATCGGGTACAAAAAGGCCGGGTTTCTCGGGGCGCTTCTCTCCACTCTCGGCGTTTGTATTCCCTCCTTTGTCATAATCTACGCGATTTCGCTTTTCTTTGACGCATTTCTTTCGGTAACTCTTGTCGCGTACGCTTTCAAAGGAATACGCGTTTGTGTGATCTATCTTATCTTTTCGGCCGGAATCAAAATGCTGAAAAGTCTTCCGAAAAGCGTTTTTAACTATGTCGTTATAGGCGCGGTAGGGTTGTGCATGATCGCATTCTCTCTTTTCGCAGTCAGCTTCTCGACTGTTTTTTACATCCTTATTTGCGGCGCGGTCGGGGTTTTCATATATCTCGTCCGCAGAGTATCCGGGAGAAAGGCCGGTGAAAAATGATCTGTCTCAGACTTTTTCTTGTCTTTCTTGAGATCGGCGCTGTCTCGTTCGGCGGCGGATACGGTATGATATCGCTTATACGCGAACAGGTCATTTCCAACGGATGGCTCACCGAAAGCGAGCTTCTTGACGTAATTGCGGTGGCAGAATCGACTCCCGGCCCCATCGCGGTCAACGCGGCAACTTTCATCGGTTCAAAACAGGCCGGAATACCGGGAGCTCTGTGCGCCACGTTAGGCGTGATCCTGCCGTCTTTTATTATCATACTGCTGATCGCCGCACTGGTACGCGGATTGTTGAAATACAAGGGCGTACAGGCGTTTCTCGGCGGTGTGCGGCCGTGTGTGGTGGCGCTTATTCTCGCAACGGCAGCGACGATGGCGCTGAGCGTCCTGTTCGGGATCAAGGAAGCATCGGGCGGGGCAAAAACAGACGTGAAGGCAATATTGATTCTGGCGCTGCTTGGCGTAATAACGATTGCAGCTGACAGGCTCTTCAAGAAAAAAACATCTCCCATTATAATGATAATGATATCCGCGGTTTTGGGAATGGTATTGTATTCACTTCCGGATTTTTAGGGCGCTTTTCATGAAAACATACAAGTACTGTGTATATGTTGGATATTAACTGACTGCGCCTCCATCATGAAATATACCCTATCGGGTGGGTGAAATCGCTTTCGCGATGAAATCCCGCTTTGCGGTGAAACCGCAAAATTTCACATCGGCGAATCCGTTATATCACATTTTACCTTCAGGCAAAATATTTCACTGTCTTCCGTTTTCCTTGATTTATTCACACAAATATGCTATCATTTATCAGGAAAGAGGTCATGAGAGTAATGCAAATCCGGGTTGATCAAATACAGAAAAGGATCGTGACAACGACCTCGGTGTTCGAGCCGGGTTATCCGGCGATAAAAGCCGCCGACAGACTTGCTTCGATCGGCTTTGAAGGGCTTGACATGGCGCTTGATTACTGGACGGAGCCGGGGTCGCCTTTTATGTCAGACGGATACAGGAAATGGGCTTACGAGCTTAGGGAACACGCGGAAAAGATCGGGGTCCCGTATACTCACGCTCATGCTCCGGGCGAAGCCGGAAATGACCCGACGGTGATCCGCGCGATAGAGACCGCGGCGATCCTCGGCGCGGGATATATCGTCGTTCACCCGGTATTCCGGGAAAACGGAAAGATAATCGAAGCAGCAGAAAAGTTCATCGCCGTAAACGCCGAGGCGTACGGCGCCTGTATCGAAGCCGCGGAAAAGTATAACATTGCCGTTTTATCCGAAAATCTTCTGTGGGGCGCGTCAAAGGATCCGCGCGCGATCTCCGAGCTCGTAAACAAGCTTGATTCTCCGTATTTCGGCTGGTGCTTCGATACGGGACACGCAAACTGCTTCGGCATCCCGCCGTCCGTTCTGCGCGAATGCGCCTGCGCTCCGCGATCTCTTCATATTCAGGACAACAACGGCGCGGGCATGGACGAACATCTGATCCCGGGAGACGGTACGGTGGACTGGAACGGCGTAGTTGAAAATCTCCGCGCCGTGGGCTACACGGGCGACTGTGTTCTTGAAGCTCATCATCAGAGTCTTGAAGCGCAGGACAGCGAGCGCGACGCGATACTTTCAAGACTGCTCGGATCCGCCCGCCGCCTGCGGCGGATGATGGAAAACCCGGATGCGTAAAACCGGTTTTTCCGCGGAGTTGAGGCGGATCGGTGATTATATCCGGATATAAAAACGGGAGAAAGATATGGATTACAGAAAATACGATGATACGTTATACGTACGCATGGACAAGGGCGATGAGATCGTCCGCGGCATACTGGATATCTGCGAAAAGGAAAAGATATGCTCCGCCGTTTTCAGCGGGATAGGAGGCTGCAGCGAAGCTCAGATCCAGACCTTTATCCCGGAGACCGGGGCTTTTGAAACAAGGACCGTTCGCGGCATGCTTGAGCTTGTCTCGCTCAACGGAAACGTTGTATCCGACGGCAGCGGACTTTTTGTCCATACGCACGCCCTGTTTACTTACAAGGACGGAAACGGAGCTCACCGCTCCGCGGGAGGACACGTCAAAGCGATAACGGTCCTCTACACGGCGGAGATCGAGCTGAGACCTGTGCGGGGCGGAACGATCGGGAGGCGGTATGACCCCGAAACAGGTACCGGATTCTGGAGCTTTGAGTGATCAAACGACCGTACGGCGTTGCAGCCCGGTAAGCGGCGGAAAAAGACGGTTTTACATGAAGTATCTTAAAGAACGTATCAAATTCATCACGGCTTGTGTGCTGTACGGGACCATGGGGCTGTTCCTGCGCTTCGTCAGCCTGCCGGGCGAGGCTGTTGCGCTTTACATCGGTTCTGTCGGCGCTCTGTTCGTGCTTCTGTGCCGTCTTGTGAAAAAAGGCCGCCCGGACTCCGCCGCCATACGCAAAAACGCGGTATGGCTCGTTATATCCGGGGCGGCTCTCGGCCTCAACTGGATCTTTCTCTTTGCCGCTTTCGCCGGCACCACCGTAGCCGTGGCAAGCCTCTGCAACTACATGGCTCCTATCATTGTCATAATCCTCGCGCCGATTGTGCTGAAAGAGAAACCCGACAAGAGAAAGATACCGTGTATTGCCGCGGCTTTCATCGGAATAGCGCTCGTATCCGGGATTCCGTCAGGCGAGATCGCGGATTCGCGCGGAATTGCTTTCGGGCTGGCGGGCGCGTGCTGTTTTACGGTCATTGTGTTCAGCAACCGTAAGCTGCGCGATATTTCCGTAACGGACAGAGCCTTCGTGCAGCTTGCGGCCGCCGCGGCAGCGGTGCTTCCCGTTGTTCTGATCAAAAACAGGGGTCTGCCGTTGCCCGACGTCAAATCCGGGCTTATCATATGTATGCTCGGCGTCCTGCATACGGGTCTGGCATACTGCCTTTATTTCAGCGGACTGGCGAACCTGCCGGTACAGTCGTCGGCGATACTCGGCTACACGGACCCCGTCGTTTCCGTTCTGTGCTCCGTAGTATTTTTGCACGAACCTCTGCGATGGTACGGCTGGATAGGCGCGGCGCTCATCATCGTATCCGCCGCAGTCAGCGAAACGATGCCGGGCGGCATCGATCCGGTTGATACGGCGGTTCCGGATCATAAAAGTTATTGACAAAAAAACAAGCTCGGGTCTCGGTATGAACCTCCGGTTTTCGGAGGTCTGCGGACACGGATGAAACGGTCACGCTTAGGGCGCATATATACGGCGGCAGACCCGTCGGCGCGGCGGCACGGCAAAAAAAGCGGCGTACAGCCGTTCCGGGACTGGGATTGAAGCGTATTGCAAACAAAGATTCATTACACTGTAAATATCGAATCAGCCGTCTGCGGCTGATCCGGAGGTAAATATATGACGTATGAACAAATAAAAACCAATGAAGCGATCCGGACATACGTGAAGGCCGCGGACGACAGTCTTGCGACGCTCGGCTACACGGAACACAGCTTTGCCCACGTTACCGCGGTAGCCGAAAAAACCGGATACATCCTTGAAACGCTCGGTCATTCTCCGAGGATGGTCGAGCTTGGCAAGATAGCGGGCTTTCTGCACGACGTCGGAAATCTGATAAACCGCATCGACCACAGTCAGAGCGGCGCCATGATGGCGTTCCGCATCCTTGACCATATGGGTTTTCCGGCGGACGAAATAGCGCTGATCGTTTCAGCCATAGGCAACCACGACGAGGGGACCGGCGTCCCGGTCAGTCCGCTCGCCGCGGCACTTATCATCGCGGATAAGTCCGACGTCAGGCGGAGCCGCGTGAGAAACACGGAGCTTACGAACTTTGACATCCACGACCGTGTGAACTATTCGGTTACAAAAGCCGAACTGAAGATAAACGAAGCGCGTTCTCTCATAAAACTGAAACTGCAGATAGACACGCACGTCGGCTCGGTGATGGAGTATTTCGAGATCTTTATGGAAAGAATGATACTCTGCAGGAAGGCGGCGGAAAAACTCGGGCTTAAATTCAAACTGATGATCAACGAACAGCAGTTGATTTAGATCATCCGGTACTCAGTTCAGCATCTGTTCGGACCGGATACAGATGAATTGCGGTTCAAAGATTCAAAGCGCAAACCGGTCCGAAGATCGGGTTTACGTACAACGTATAAAGGCAGCAATATAAACATAAATAAAGGAGTGACTGTACGATGAAAAAACAGATCAAAACAACCGAGGCAATCTTCCCGATGCCGGTGCTTCTCATTTCAACGTTCAATGACGACGGCACCGTTGACGTTATGAACGCGGCGTGGGGGACCATGCTTGACCGCGATATGGTCGCGCTCAATCTGACCGAAACACACACGACGGTAAAAAACATCAAAGCACGCAAAGGCTTTGTCGTCCATATTGCCGACGCGAAGCACGTTGTCGAGGCTGACTGGTTCGGCTGCGTACACGGCGAGAAGGAGCCGGATAAATTCAAAAAGTCCGGTTTCACGTATGAAAGATCCGAGCTGGTGGACGCGCCGGTCATCAACGAACTTCCTGTCGCTTTTGAGTGCGAATTCGTGGAATATCAGAACGACGCGACGGGACTCGGCGTGATCGGAAAAGTACTGCGTACATCCGTAGACGAGGCAAATCTGAAGGACGGAAAAGTCGATATCGATTCTCTGCAAGCGATCGCCTTCGATCCGTATACCCACGGCTACTACAAAGTAGGCGGCAGGGTCGGAGACGCTTTCAAAGACGGCTTAAAACTAAAATAAAAGAGCCTGTAAGGATCTGATAAAGGCGGCAGCGTAAACGATCGACAGTATGTACGGATCTTAAAAGACATCATATGTGAAAGAGAGGCAGAAGATTTGAAAAGTTTAAGGATCACGGCAATCATTATTTCGGCTCTGATGCTTTTACCGGTTCTGTCCGGCTGCAATACGAAACCGGATGAAACGACGGCGGCACAGGTGAAAGACACAGATACGGTATCCGAAACAAGCGGGGATACGGTATCCGAAACAAGCGGGGATACGGAAACGGAGCCGGACAGCATACAGTTAACGATACCCGACGAGGATCTGACGGGTATGAACACGTCAGATCATCCGCTTGATGACGATGGTAACGGGGATGCGATATTTGAAAGGCTCAGATCAGGCTCGTATTTCGGAAACGAAAACGCAAAAGCCGCCGATCTGCTTGACCGTGCTTCATTTGCCCGCGACATAGTAAAATACTCCGGCTTTGCACAGCGCGAGCATTATTACATATGCCAGAACGATTATTCCGATATGACCGCGTACTCGCAGGAGATGAAATTTGCGGAGATAGCGGTAAATCAGGGCTTTATGATAAGACCCGCCTCCGATAAGTTCATGCCGGATTTGCCCGTGACTTACGGCGAAGTCCTGCGCGGTCTTTTGTACGCTTTGGGATACAGGGATTACGCAGATAAAAACGGCGTTGCAAAGACAGCCGCCGAAGCGGGAGTATCCGATTATATCGATTTGGCAAAAAAGAATTCCGATAATGTAACATACTCGGAATACGCACAGCTTTTGTCAAACACCCTGAAGCTTGACCTTGTTTTATGCATTGAAAAGAACGGGGAGCTTTATATAGAAAAGCGTGCGGACGGATATAATATAAAGTCCGCGTACCTCGACGGCAGCGCGCCGGAGGAAGGCTCCGTCTTCCGCCTTGCAAACAAAGGGTGGGACATTTTCAACGGCACGTACAGGTACGGGCCGAGCATGATAATAAACGACGACAACTCCATAGACTGCTGGCTTGCCGGTACTCTCGGCTACGGCGGCGAAGCGGACGTCGGAGTTTACAGAAAATCGTATGACAGCGGTCTGACGTGGACGCCGGACACCGGCGCCGTAAGACCGACTCAAGCAAGCGAGGACTGGCACTGGACGTGCGATCCCGGGACGATTAAGATCGGCGATTATTATTACATAACATACACCTCCGTGCTTTGGCCCGGCGGCGTTGACAACAACCTTTTCGTTGCAAGGACAAAGGATCCCGCCGGCACCTGTATTGAAAAATGGGGCGTCGGCGGCTGGGGCTCCGAGCCGAGGCCCATCGTCGCGTTTGACGGTTTGAAGGGTCAATGGGGCGCGGGCGAAGGTTCAATGGTCGTTGTCGGCGATACGCTGTACCTTTACGCAACGTGGTGCGACGATTCGTTTTCAACAAGAGTTTACACCGCCGACGCGACAAGCGAAAACTGGCCGGAAACTCTGAGATTCCGCGGTATAGCCTACCGTCACGACGGTCTCGGCGAGGACAGCGCGGATTTCAAATACGTGGACGCTTATAAATGTTTTGTTTCCGTTGCAGCGGGCAACAGATTTTCCGGTGACTGTTACGTTCACGTGAACGTATCTTACGACGGTTTATATTACCGCAGCGAGGTTCGTCTGAAGCATACGACACAAGGTTCTCTTATCGAATCCGGCATACATAACATGGGTATTACCGGCGACGCTTCGGGACATATAGACATATTCAACAAACAGCACTTCATCGGCTACGCGTACTCTCCCGAAGGCTCCGCCTGGGGCGTTTGGGGACTGAGATTAGCGCCGATCCAATTCATTGGCTCGGATAACTACCGCACACCGGAAAACGTGATATCGCGCCCGGCTGATAAAACAAGCTTAAAGGACATTGAACACGCTCCCGAGGTCTCCGGCATACGGCTGGACGGACCGTATAAATCCGCGTATATCCCCGTCCGGTTCAAGGGTATGGCGTATGATTTTACGGTCATGTACGTCGACAAAAACGGCGATACAAAAGAAGCGGGCAAGGATATACTCGATAAGATAGAATATACGTACGATCCCGAACAGGTGGTCGTGGACGCCGAAAATCAGACCGTAACGCTCAAAGGCGATAAATTAACGCGCGTTTACGCAAGGTACGGTACACTCACCGCGGAATTGATGGTCATACCGAATTCTATCAAAAGAGATACACCGACAGCGTTTTATCCCGAGACAGACACCGTAACGTTCTACTATAAGGACGAGTTAAAACAGCCGTGCTTCATAGCGAAAAGCGCGGCAAACGATTATTTGGTCCTCTGGGGAAAAACAACGGAATTATCGTGCGGCAGCTCTCAGGAGCTTAAGTACTGGAAGCAGTCCGTCAAATATTCCGGTTACGATACGGACGTTATAGAGATAGACAGGAACGGAGTGATAAAGCCGCTGTCCGTCGGAGAAACAACAGTCACCGCGACGTATATGGGGTTTGAAGCGAAATTGAAGGTCGTTGTGGCGAATATGGGATAATATAAGATCCGGAAATTACCGATAAGCGTCAAAAAAAAGGACTGTCACGAATAAACGCGACAGTTCTTTTTATTTATTTCTTACTTTTTCTTTTTTATCAGCAAGAAGGCTGAGACGCCGATCACGGCGACCGCCGCGACTATTATCGCGATCACGGCGCCCTTCGGCATGCCCTTTGTTTCTGTTTTTGCCGTTTCCTCCGTAGCTGCGGGCTCCGTCGTCACCACGGCGCTCTGATCCGTACTGCCGGTCCCGGTGTCCGCGTCCGTTTCCGTCTCCGTATCCGTTGCGGGCTCCGTATCCGTTGTTGTCGCTTCTTCTTCCGATTCGTAGTAGAATAAAAGCTCTTCGCTTCCGCCGCCTGTGCCGACCACGGTCTCACTGCCGTCCTCGTCAACCATTACGAGCTTTATGCGATGATCGCCGGCGGGCAGCTCGTTTATCGGGATGTTGACGCTGAAGCGGAACGCATACTGACCGGCAAGGTCGATGACCGCGATGTCGCTCGGGTCGTTCTCGTCAAGTCTTATGAGCTTTACGTATTTGTCGTTGAACTGCGTCTCGCCGTCATCTATCCTGTAACCGAGCTTTACGGTCTTCACGGTGGAGCCTGCCCATCCGGTCGCTTCTACTTTGGTATCGTCGCTGTTGTCAAAATCCACCAGGTGCTTTGTGCTCGCGCCCTTACCGTCGGCAATCTGTTCGCCGGGAGCGGCTTTTTTGAACGTGAATTCCGAATTATCCCTGAACGCCTCGGCGATGCCGCCGTCCTTGAATTCGAGGCATACAAGAACGGAATGCTCACCTATCTCGAGCTCCATTATGTCCACGACTATCTGTATCCTGTACGCTCTGAGAATGTCCCAGCTTACGCCGCCGCTCATTCCGCCTTTCTTTACCGCCTCCTCGAGCGCGAGATCGCGGTACGCGTCGCTTTCGCCCGGTTTTGTGCTATCGGTGTCGCGGGTGTCGTTTTCGATACCCGTAACGACCGCTTTGTATGACGATATGTCTCCGTTATCGAGTATATAGCCGACGGAGGTGATCTCCGCGTCAGTGACTATCCAGCCGTAAACGCTCCACGTCTGACCTCCCGCGTCTATGCCGCCCTGCTTGTCGAACAGGTGGTTTGCGACGGACGCCGAAAACGCGGACGACGCAAGGGTCGCCGCCATTACGATAACCGTGAAAAGTGCAATGATTTTTTTCATTTTGTCCTCCCTATTCATGTCCTTTCGGGACAGTGATGCCGGATTGATTATATCATGTATTTTTCAAATTGTCAAGAGCCTTGCTCAATGCTGCGCTTTTTTCGGCGCACCCGCGATAGAACTCATATCGAAGAAACTCCTTTTTGGATCTGAAACACTATTTGCAAGCCGTCATACCGCTTTGGCGTGACCGGCGCGGCGGGATTTTCTTTTTTGAAATGTTTAAATTGCCGGACACCTGTTGAATTTTTCCTTATTTTGTGGTATAATCTGAAAATCAGTTCCGGAAAAGAGGCTTATCATGAGTAAAATACAGCAAAAAGCTCCCGTTGCGCGCATTGAAGCCGCGCCGGAGACGGGGCTCACACAGGCTCAGGTCGACGAGCGTGTAAGAGCCGGTCACGTCAACGTATCCGTCGACCCGAACGAAAAGAGCGTGCCGAAGATCATCGCCGGCAATCTCTTTACCTTTTTCAACACCGTGCTTTTCATAATAGCCGCGGTATTCATTCTCTGCATAGTATATTTCAGAGCCGTCGGCAGGCCGGAGGTCGCCGCAACGTACTTCGGCTTTTCGAAATTCGTGTTTCTGATCCCCGCGGTCATGAACGTAGCGATGGGATCATATCAGCAGATACAGAGTCTCAGGGTCATAAAGAACCTGCGTATCGTCACCGAAACGAAGAGCCGCGTCATCCGCGACGGAAAGACGGTCATCACGGAAGCCGAGGGCATAGTTCTTGACGACATAGTAGCTCTTTCGGCAGGTGATCAGGCGACCGCCGACCTTATCGTGCTTGACGGTGAGGTCGAGGTCGACGAGTCAATGCTCACGGGTGAGTCCGACCACGTCAAAAAGCTGCCGGGCGACCGGATCCTGTCCGGCTCCGCGATCATCGTCGGCGAGGCGCGCTGCCGCGCGACGGAGATCGGAGACGACACGTACGCCGCCGGGCTTACAAAGAAGGTCAAGAGCGCGGGCAGCCACAAGTCCGAGCTTATGACCTCCATAATGAAGATAATCAAATTCATAACCGTCGCCATCGCCGTCGTGCTTGTGACGGTGACCGTTACGCTTTGTGTGAAAATAGCCGACCACGGAGCCGACGCGTCCGTATGGGGGACGGAGCTGTCCCTGTCGGATCCGCTCGCGTGGGCGCTGATCATCCTTACCGGCGGTTCGTTCGGCATCGGTATGATCCCTTCCGGGCTCGTACTTACGACATCCGTCGCTCTTATGGTATCCATCGCGCAGCTTACGAAAAAGCAGACTCTCGTTCAGGAGCTTTATTCGCTTGAAAATCTCTCCCGCGTCGACGTCATATGTCTCGACAAGACGGGGACGCTGACCGACGGCAATATGAACGTAACGGACGTTAAGGCGTTCATTCCGGCGGACGAGGTGGAGCGCCACGCCCGCGCGATCGTCGCGGCGGCGGGCGAACGGAACGCAACGATGGAAGCGATATATCAGCGCTTCGGAGGCGATGAAAGCGTCGAATACAGCGAAAAGATCCCGTTTTCAAGCGCGACGAAATGCTCCGGGCTTGTTTACAAGGACGGCAGAAAGGTGCTCGTCGGCGCGCCGGAGTATCTGCTTCCCCCCGACGACGAACGTCTTGCCTTCTCCGCGGAATGCGCGGGACAGGGAAAGCGCGTCATAGCGATGACCGTCGACGGCGAGCTTGCCGCGTTCATAGTAATAGAGGATCATATAAGAGACACGGCGCCCGATACTCTCCGTTTCTTCCGTGAAAATGGCGTTACGGTGAAGGTCATATCCGGCGACAATCCGCTTACCGTCAGCAAGATCGCGGAAAACTGCGGGATAGAGAACGCGGACAAATACATTTCGCTGACCGGCTGTCCGCTTGAGAAGATACCGGAGATTGCGGAGAAATATACCGTTTTTGCAAGAGTTTCCCCCGAACAGAAGGAAGCCCTGGTCGACGCACTTCAGAAGAAGGGTCACAAGGTGGCGATGACGGGCGACGGCGTCAACGATATCCTCGCTCTGCGCAAGTCGGACTCGTCGATCACGTTCGCAAAAGCAACGGAAGCGGCGAAATCCTGCTCCGACGTGATACTTCTCGATAACGATTTTTCACATCTCAAGGAGGTCGTTGGCGAGGGGCGCAGAGTCGTCGGAAACATACAGAAGACAGCCGTCCTGTACCTTATGAAGAATTTCTGCGTGTTCCTGTTCGCGTTCGCGCTTATACCGTTCGCCAAGGGTCAGATGTGGTTCTCCGTTGAAAACACGTATATGCTCGAGGCGGCGATAATCGGCACCGGCGGCTTCCTGCTCTCGCTCGAGCCGCGGCGCACGCCTGTCAAGGGCTCGTTTTTGAAAAACATAATATCACAGTCCGTCGCCACCGGGATCCTCGGCGCGATAGCCGTGCTTTTGCCGATATTCCTCAACACGATCCCGTCCGCGCTCGGTTACGCGCCGTTCATATCCGACGAAAACGTCCGTCCGATGATGACCGTACTGCTGACGATCGCCGGCTTCGTCGTCGTGTTCTCGATGTGCATACCGTTCAACAAATACAGAGCCTTCACGCTCACGGCGCTTACGTTCGTCGCCTCGTTCCTCGGAGTCATGCTCCCGGCGGCGTACATAGGCGGCATGACAATGGGCGAGGGCATGCTCGCGTTCGACCGCGCGGCAGGCCAGACGATATTCGACTCACAGCTTGTGCGCGAGATGTTCCGCCCGTGGAATTCGGAGGTCATACGCAATCTCGTATCGGATCAGCACAATTTCGTTGTATTGAGACTGTTTCTGTACGTGGCGATACCGATATTCATACTCGTTCACTTCGCCGTTGAAAACTACGCAAGAAAAGAGTATAAGGACGTAGGGCTGAACAGAGCGTTCCGCATAGGCAGAAGGCTTATGCTTTCATCCGGCTTCGTGCTGATTCTCCGCGCTCTGCTTTGCGGTATAGAGCTTTTCACCTCGACCGGTTACATGGTAGACGTAAGCCGTGAGCTTGTCCCGGTCTCTTTCGCCGTAAACCTCGTATACGTCGTGATGCACCTGATCATCGGGTATATCGGATACAAAACGTGGAAGGATCCGACGAAGAAGATGCTGAAGATCGGCTTCGCCGCCGGCATAGCTCTGCTCGTGATAACCGTCGCCGGAATGATAATGTCGGGCGGCGTGATCCGGTACGGCAGCGTACTGCTTCTGATAGACAGCGTCGTCGTTCTTGCGATAACCGTCGCGTATATCACAGGCTCGTTCATCGTACGTGCGAACTACGGACTCGGACTTCTGAAGCCGAGAGACAAATGACGCGTAACAATACAAAAAATACCGGCGGACCAGCCGGTATTTTTATACTGTTGTTACGTTTATTCGTCAAAGCCCGTGTTTCTGCCGCGGAACGTGTTGTATTTGTCCGGGCGCCATACAGGTTTTACGTCCGATACGGCTTCAGCGGCTGTGATCTCAGCGTCGTTATTGTCGATATCTATGAGCTTGTATCTGTCGTTGCCCATACCGAGCTCCTTCATATAACTGAGCTGGCGCAGGCCGTGACGCGTTTCTATACGTTCGATCATCGCTTTTCCGCCGCCTCCGGGCAGACTGTATATCAGGTCGACACAGGCGTTGTCCGCGGCGAGAATGTCAAGCGAGGCGACGAAACCGACGTCCGGAGTGACGACGGGCTCGGCTTCCGCGCCTTCACAGTCACACGATACGGACATATTCCTCATGGTGTTGATATAGCAGATATGCGGCGCGAAATGGTCGACCGTGGCTTTGGTGCTCTCGCTGATGCGCTCCATGAGCTCCTCCTCGGCTATGCTCCACATACCGGCGCCGGGACAGCTGTGGATATCCCTCTTTCCTATGCGTCCGTCGGCGCAGCCGATGCCGATGTTCTTGTTCGAGCCGCCGAAGCCGCCCATCGTATGTCCCTTGAAATGAGTGAGGACGAGGAGCGAATCGTAGTCCGGCAGGGTTTTTCCGACGTGCATTTCGGTAAACCATTTGCCGCCCTTTACCGGGAACGTTGTCACTCCGTCGGCGTCCGTGATGTCGACCGGGCAGAAATTCCAGCCGTTTATCTCAAGCGTCTTTCTGTGAGCCTCCGTGGTGTAACGGCTGCCTTCGTAATAGGTATTCGTCTCGACGATTGTCGCGCCGGGCAGACGGTCTTCGACAAGCGATCTGACCCACGGGCGCGGGATTATGTTCGGGCCCTCCGCTTCGCCGGTGTGAAGCTTTATCGCCGTCTTACCGGAAATCACGGAGCTTACTCTGTCGTATATCTTTTTGAGTCCGTCAGCCGAAAGATCGCGCGTAAAATAAACGATCGAGAAGTCGCCCGTGCGTTTTTCGAACGGTACGTATTTGTTTCCGTCCTTGCCGGGTACTGTTTTTTTGTTCATTTTGATCTCCTTAAAACGGTAAAACCGGTATTTTCATGAAAATTATAGCACAGCCGCCGCGATTTGTCAAGTGATGCGCCCCCTGTCAAGTAGACAGTGAAAAAAACAAAAATATTTTGTGTGGAAATTCCACCCTGCTGCGCAGCAGGGTGGAATTTTTCACGCGGC
>CACWOQ010000048.1 GCA_902762505.1 uncultured Ruminococcus sp.
GTTATACCTCTTTTTCTTTTTGATCGTTATTGATTGTGAAGAGGTCAATTATTAAAGGAGCCGTGCAGCGAAGGATCCCTTCGTGTCATCCTGAGGAGCAATGCGACGAAGGATCTCCTTTAAAGATATCGCAGATCCGCAAGGAGATCCTTCGCTGCGCTCAGGATGACACGCAGCTTCGCCCGGGATGACGCGGAAACTTTCGCGTTAACGCTTTGTCCGGGATCAGATCCCGGGTCTTACCGTGAAATAATCGCCTGTATATATGTTGACTATCAAAAGATCTTCGTTACACTCACGCTCTTCTGCGGTAACAGGTGATTCTTTTCTTATGACTATGCCTGCATATTCACCGCATATCATAGGATTAGTGCCATTTAACGGAAGTTCTGTAAAATTCAGATCTTTAACAAGCATCTTCCGGTTTGAACCGTCAGGATCACATACCCATAATTCGGTAAGCTTCAGATCACTGATCTGCTCATCACGGTTTTCTTTTACAATCATGCCTTTTTCGTCTGCCAGATACGGAGAAGCGTTGAAATACAGCAGTTTGTCCCCGTACACACCTACCGGGCCAACGTGATCAAGTACTTTTTCATATTTTTCTCCGTCTGACGATCTATATAGATCATAAGCAAAAAAATACCCGTCTTCTTTATCCATTCTGTATCTGAATCCGTTGAAGTATTCGACGTAATTGCATTCGCGGATACGGTTGCCCGAAAGATCTGTTATAATATACTCTAAATCCCGAGCTCCTGCTTTGTACCAGTATATCTCATCATTTCTTATCATCATTAAAGATGTCCGGTACGGCTTTTCATACGTAAGCACGTCAAATTTTTTTGTATCCACGATGCGCAAGTATCCTTCTTCCTCAAAAAACAGTTTGTATTTATAAGCAATAAGCTTTGCATATGCGGAACGGTCAAAATAGTAAATATAAGAACCCGTGTTTTCAGATACGTTGTATGCGTATATGCCGTACTTTCCTTTCGTTTCATTCATCTTAACGAAATAGATGTTGTTTCCGATATAAGTAAATGACGCGGCGGGACCGCCGTAGAAAAAACATTTATCGCTGTCATGAGTACAAAACGGATCATTGCAAACGTACGACCATTCACCGCTGTGTACGTTGTATTTAAGCAGTCTGGCGCCATCGTTCTGTGAACGGTATCGCGATGCTGTTGTGTTAAATATATAATCCCCGGGAATATTGCCGATATCATCGTAGTTATGTTTTGAAACCTCGTCGGGTTTTTTACATGATACTAGCGGAAATAATACCATTGATATGCAGAGGAGAATGGAAATGATTCTTTTCATATTACACCTCATATGTTCATTCTCGGAGGGTGCGCCTTTCGGCGCACCCTTTAGACATCTTAAAAATGCCATGGTATTTGTTCCATATTGCTTGCTACATCGCTAAACCAAATATCGGATGGAAAACCGGTATTTTCATCATAATATGTATACCTACAGTAAAATGTGCTCGATTGCACAGAGGAAGATTTTCCGGCAACATAAAACAAGTACGAATAATTCGGTACAACATTGCTATATGCTGTAAAGGTATAGTTTTCAATTCCTACGCCATCAACGGCAACAGAATCTTCGTTGTTAAACCTTCTTACGTTATACATATAATATTTAAGATCGTAATCGTCTCTCCATTGAATCAAATGATTTCCGCCAACATATCCAGTAAAACTGGCTGAAACAACGCCAAAGTCATACAAAGAATATGCCTCATTGCTCCAAATGCGAATTCTTCCTTTGACAGAGTACATCTCTGTAGGTGATGTCCTGTAATATTCATACAGGTTTAAAGACAAAAGGTTTATACCTGAAGAATTCGAATATGTATAAGAATACATGTTATACCATGTATTCTCAGCAGCGCTGCCCGAAATGCCGAGCATTGTCGACAGCGCCGCGACAACGAGTATCACGGCTATAAGTCTCTTTTTCATATTCTATCCTTTCTGAACATGATAACCGCGGTCATTCCCGCCGTGCAGCGGCAGCCGCGGCGGGACAACGGACCGAAAAAAAGCAGGGCGAAGCGTCCGTTGCTTTGCCGACGCCTTGTTTAATCTCCGCAGGCGTCACCTCCCGAAAATCCGGCTGTTTCTTCCGGGCGGCAGCGTATCAGCCGTATGCCCTGCCGCCGTATGTGAAACTTGCGTTATCTGTCTGTTTAAAAGAGTTCACATATACCTTTTTTCTTGAACCGTCCGGTGTGCTGTTGAAAAAGAAAACCGACCGTTGCCGTGCGATCATCGCGCCCGGCGAACGTTGACTCTGTGATTTTACTATATCATACTTTATCCGATATGTCAATACCGTAATCATAATATTAAGAAATTCACGGTATGAAACGCAAGCGGAAACGAGTGAACCGTTCTGTTTTTCCGGTTTGCCGTGCGACGAAGGATTTCTTTTGAAGACGGCAGATCCGCAAGAAAATCCTTCGCTTCGCTCTGGATGACAGGAGATCGTTTTGCCTTTATGATCCGGCTCTGCCGGATCATCGCGTTCCGGGCTGCGGGGGGGGCAGCACCGGAACAAGGTAGATCGCCTCATCCACCGCAAGCGATTCACTTTATAAAGGTGAAAATGGCGTTCGCCTCATCCACCGCAAGCGGTTCCCCAAGAGGGGAAGGTAACGGTCCCCCTTCCCCAAAAGGGGAAGGTTATGCGGTTCGCACGGCGGCATGAATCGATGCGCGACAAGAATCAAAAGAGATCCTTCGCTTCGCTCGGGATGACGGGAAGCCGCGCCCGGTTGAGACGGAGGCAAAAGTTATCTCTGCCGTATTATGGCGTCAAAAAAACTCCCCTTTTAGCGGTGTACTTCATAAGGAAGTACACCGCAGCTAAATTCGCTGACGCGAGCTTAAAGTCGAATTTAATTCAGCTGCGAGCGTAAGCGAGCAATTTAGCTGAATAATAAAAACCTTTCCTATATCGGAAGGGTTAAGACGAGTTGAAAGAAAATAACCCACTATGACACTTTCTATAATTGAAAGATGTAAGAGTGGGTTTGTTTCTTCTTTATATAGCCTATCCCTACGGGGAGTTCTGATCGCAGAGAGTCATTCGTTGTTTCCCGTCACGAGCAGCATAACACATTCCTTGAACGTAACGAGCGCCGCTTCCTCCGCGAACATGAACGGGAACGGGCTGTTCCTGCGTTCTATGATATTCAGTTTGTCCGCTTTGATCACGGATACGGCTCCGGCTTCGCCCAGCTCGGTACCAGTAACGTACAGGAGCGTATCCGTTATCCTCTTATCCGTTTTGTCTTCATATCCGAACAGCTCACGGATCAGGCGCGTGAAATCGCCGTCGTACGGCTCGAAATACTCCGGTTTGAGCTTTGCGTACGACAAAAGCTGCACGTCTATGTCTTCCGGCTCGAAAAGACAGATCTGTGAAAACGACGGTCCCATCCATGAAGACACGGATGAGGCTGTCATGAAAGCGCCGTTAAGATACGCTTCGGACAGTCCGAGATCCATAAAATCCTCCTTTAAGTCGCCGATACGAGTTCCCCGAGATCTCTTTCCGCGATTATATGTATTATCACGTCGGGGCTGTATTCGGATACGAGCCCGTAATCGCAGTTATGGCTCCACACGCGCTGCGTGACGAAAGTACCGAAATGCAGCGAAAGATACGGAACGATGTTGAATCCGTATGAGTCGAGCAGGACGAGCGCAACTCCGGTCTGATCCTTTTGCAGGCTGACGGACGTTTTTCCCACGAAAAACTCGTTTGCGTAGTTCCAGAACCTTGCGGACTTTTCCTTCTTTGCAAAATACGGCGTGTCCGCTTCGAACAGAGGCGTAAGGAACGGAGCCGATTCGTACATTTCCCCGGTCCCGACGCCGGAATAGACGTTCATATCCGTATCGTCGATATCGATATATTCCACCCGGAAATCCGACAGAGGCCGCGCCGTCATACCGAGCGCCGACACCGTCTCCGCGTATCCGTAATACGCGCCGAGCTCCGTCCAGTGACTGTCGAGCTTGTAATAAAGCTTTCCGTTTTCGCGGTTTTCCGCCATTGCCGCGCGCAGATCTATGACCGTGACTCCTTCGACCCCGGAAAGCGCTTTGACAGTCTGTTCGAGCCTTGCGTTCTTCTTTTCGATATTCTCCGTCATCTCGGCAGTCAGCTCCTCCGGATAGACCGTCAGCGGATCGGGCGCTATCACGTATACGATCCTTACGCTTTTTCCCGCCTTGTCGGCGGCTTTTTTCACCCTGTAAGCGGCGCTTTTTTTCAGCGCGGCAAGCTCGGATCCGTCAAAGGCGTTCGTCCCGTACTGATCCGGGAGCACCTTTTTCTCTATCACGCGCGACCCGAGCGTCGCCGTGACGCCCCTGTCTTCCGCGTTTTTGCGGTATTTCACGAGCACAGACGCGCCGTCGCTTTCGGATCCTTTGTCCGACGTCGCCGTGACGGTCACCGTCACGGATCTTTTACAGGTGACGGGCACGGCGAAATATCCGCCGTCCGCGTACGCTTCAAACGCCGAGTCTCCCGCGGATACTTTAAGCCTGCTGTTAGGCTCGCACGTTCCGTAAACGATCGCCTCTCCCGCGCCGACCGTGACCGTGCCCTTTATAACCGGCGCCGCGGTCTTTTCGGGTGTCTTCTCTGTGCCGCCGGTCCCGGCGGCGCCGGACGTCTCGGCTTCCGTGCCCGGCTCCTCCGTTGTGCCGCCGGTGTGCTCCGCCTGTGTGACAGGCGCCGGCGCCGTATCTGTTTTATCCTCTTCCGTCGTCTGTGCGGGCAGGGACGCGCCGCACGCGGTAAGAAGCATTACGGCGGCGAGGACCGCCGGAAAAAGCGCTTTTTTCATATCTGCATAAGTATCGGAAGCACCATCGGTCTGCGCTTCGTCTTCTGATTTATATATCTGCCGATCTCGTCCTTGATCCTGCTCTTGATGTACACGCTGTCAAGATCTCCGTCCGCGAAGCATTCCTCTATCGTCTTTGCGGTAAGGTCTCTCAGCTCGTCCATCATTTCCTCAGCCTCGCGCACGTAGACGAAGCCGCGCGACACTATCTCGGGTCCGGATATGAGCATCGCGTTTTCGACCGAAACGGTCGCCACGGCGACGATTATACCGTCCTGCGAAAGGTGGCGCCTGTCGCGCAGGACTATGCTTCCCACGTCGCCGACTCCGTAGCCGTCCACCATGACCTTGCCGGACGGGACGGTGCCGTTGAAGCGCGCGCCCTCGGAATCTATCTCAAGCACGCGTCCGACCTCGGAAAGGAATATGTTTTCCGGCTTTTCGCCTAAGAAAAGCGCAAGGTTCCTGTGAGTCGCCAGATGCTTGTATTCGCCGTGTATCGGCATGAAATATTTCGGCTTCGTCAGCGCGTGCATTGTCTTCAGTTCTTCCTGGCAGGCGTGTCCCGAGACGTGGACGTCCGAGACTATCGCGTCGTAAATGACGGTGACGCCGCGGCGGAACAGCTCGTTTATGATATTGTTGACGAGCTTTTCGTTTCCGGGTATGGCGTTAGCGGAAATGACGACGACGTCGTTCTGCGAGAGCTCTATTTTGCTCCTGTCCGAAAACGCCATGCGGTAAAGCGACGACATCGGCTCTCCCTGGCTTCCGGTGCAGACTACGGTGAGCTGTTCCGGGTTGTATTTTTTTATATCGTTTATATCGATCAGCGTGTCCTTCGCCGCGTGCATATATCCGAGCTCCGTCGCGACGTTGACAATATTCGTCATACTGCGGCCGTTTATTACGACTTTTCTGCCGTATTTTTCAGCCGTGTTGATTATCTGCTGTACCCTGTGGACGTTTGACGAGAATGTTGCGATAGATATACGCTTGTCGGAATTCTTGAAGAATATGGAGTCAAGCGAGGCGCCGACGGTGCGCTCCGACGGCGTGTAGCCCGGGCGTTCCGCGTTTGTTGATTCACACATCAGAAGAAGCACGCCTTCGTTTCCGAGCTCGCCGAGCCTCGGCAGATCTATCATCGGGCTGTTGACAGGGGTGAGGTCTATCTTGAAGTCGCCCGAATGTATGATCGTACCGAGCGGCGTTTTGATAGCGAAGCATACGGCGTCCGGGATGGAGTGGTTCACGTTTATGAATTCCACCTCGAAGCAGCCGAGTTTTATCTTCTGACCGGCGTGAACGACGTTCAGATCAGGCTCTGTCTCGTAGACGTGTTCATCGAGCTTGACCTTGAGTATCCCGATCGTAAGCGGCGTTCCGTACACGGGCGGGCTTATCTGCTGCAGCACGTACGGCAGCGCGCCGATATGGTCCTCGTGACCGTGCGTCAGCACGATGCCCTTCAGCTTTTCTTCGTTCTCTTTCAGATACGTGATATCGGGGATCACGAGGTCGACTCCGAGCATATCGTCGTCCGGGAAGCCGAGGCCGCAGTCTACGACGATCATATCGTCGCCGTATTCTATCACCGCAAGGTTCTTTCCTATTTCATACAGACCGCCGAGCATGGCTATCCTGAGTTTGCCCGTGGCTGTTTCCGTTTTCTTTTTTCTTGGCATTGTCAATTCCTTTCCGCGCCGTTTTTTTAAACGGCGAAAAATACCGCGACTTTTTTCGTGGCGTTTTGTTTGATTTTATATATGTAACGTCCGGCGAGCACAGGCCGGACCGTTTTATACGGCTTTCATTTACTATTATACTCGGCGCGGCGTTGTCTTCAAGTCGTTTCATATAAAAATTTTATGAACACGGACGACGGTCACGTCAACCCGAGTCTCATCATCACCTCCGCGACCGCGTCCTCCGCCGCCTCGGCTGAATCCGCGCTTATAACGAGCCTCATCCTGTCGCTGTCGTCCGCCATTATGACGCCCTCCGCGCCCGCCTCAACGATCCTTACGCCGTCGCAGGCGTCCGTCTGATACGGCATATACGATTCGTACATTCTCCGCAAAAGCGCGGCTTTTCTCGCCTTCGGCACGCGGATCTGCTCGCGCACAAGCGTCTGCCCGACGTATTTTTTCTTCGCCTCGGACAAACTCATCCGTTCTTTTTTCAAAAGCTCCGCAAGCTTGACGGCGCAAAAAAGCGGATCGGTCACGAACCGGCAGTCCCGTCGCAGTCTTCTCGCCCTGTCGTCGGCGCTCTGTCCCGTCGCCGGGCGGCTTCTGTAAAACAATACCTTTATGCCGGACGCCTCCGCCGTTTTTGCGAATACTCTCGGCAGAAAATACGGAAGCGCTACGGCGGGCTGCACGGACGGATCCGTCATTCCGAGCACGGCGAGCAGGCATTCGTCGAAGTCGAGCGAGACGCCGCCCGAATATAAAAGCGAGGATCCCGGTTCAAGGTTTATGATGAATCCGCCGCCGTGCACGTCGGCGGCTGCCGTCAGTTCGGCTCCGGCGCGGCGGAGAGCGTCGCTTATTTCCGCGCCGCCTTCACGGCAGACCAGAGCAATCTTCACGCCGTCAAGCCTCGCGTACGAGGACAGCGCCGCACAGTACAGAAGATCGAGCCCTCCGACCTGCGTGAGCTTTCCGCTTTTTCTGCCGGGCGTTTCCTTTGCGTATCCGAGCTTTTTCATCCTGTCGGGCGACGGGACGTCTCCGTTCTCATCACGGCAGATGACGGCGGTCCCGTCCGCGCGCGGGACGAACCGGAACGTCATCGCACAGCCGAAATACGGTCCCGCGAGCGCGGAGGCGGGCTCCGACGCGGGTCCGAATTCATACACGACTCCCCCGCGGTCGCGGCAGGCGCGTGCGAAAAGCTCGGCTTCGTTCTTCCGCAGACCTCCGCCGTCACAGCACACGCCGACGATACCGCCGGATCCGTTCGCCGCCTGCGCCGCGAGCGTGAGAAGGACCGTCTGCGTCTGCTCCGCTCCGATCTCCGCCTCTCCGTTTTCAAATTCCGCTTTGTTCTTTCCGTCGCCGTTCATATCGTTTTTCACCGTCTTTCCGGTACCGATAACGGTACCCGCGCCGAGCCTTACTCCGTCGTTTATCACGGCTCCCTCTCCTATCACGCAGCCGTCTCTCAGCACGCACCCGTCGCCGACGGTAACGTTCCTGCCGAGTATACAGCCGACGATCGAGCAGTTGTCCGCGATCCTCACGCCGTCAAACGCCACGGAATTTATAAACGCCGAGTTTTCTCCCATTATGAACCCGTCGCCGCATACGGAGCCTTCCAGCTCGCCCTCCGCGTACCTTGAAAGCTCCCTGTTCGCCAAAAGATACTCCGAAAAGCTTCCGATATCGCGCCACGACCCCTCCGGCTCGTATCCTATAAGCGTTTCGCCCGCTTCGAGCATCGCGGGAAACACGTCGCGCGCAAAATCGCACGGCGGCGGACCGACGTAATCGAACACGCGGCGGGACAGGATATATATCCCGGTGTTCACCTTGTCCGAAACCACGGACTGCCACGCCGGTTTTTCACAGAAGGACACTATGCGTCCGTTGTCGCAGACGACGCAGCCGTATTCACCGGGCTCGGGGACGGTGTGAAGTATCACCGTGGCTGCCGCGCCGCGCGCGATATGCTCCTGCATCGCCGCAGACAGATCGAGCGTGCAGACCGCGTCGCCCGAGATGACAAGAAAATCTTCGCCGCACAGGTCCTTTGCCGCCGCGGCGGCGCCCGCCGTGCCGAGAGGAGTATCCTCCGTCAGATACGTCAGGTCTACGCCGCGGCAGCTTTTTCCCAGGGCTTTGATCTTCCCGGGCAGATATCCGAGACACACGACGGCTGATTCAAAGCCGTTGAAAAGCAGGGTGTCGAGAAGTCGGCACATATTCGGTTCGCCGCCCACCGGCAGCATGGGTTTGGGCAGAGTGTCGGTGAGCGGACGCATCCTTTCACCGAGTCCTCCGGCAAGAATAATCGCGGAATGCTTCATATTATCCTCCGTACGCTTCGCTTGACTTTTGTATGATTGTTGACGGCGGCGACGTGTAATATTCACGGTGCCGCCGTCATATACTGCACCGAGAAAAGGAAAAGGGGGCGATCGTCCTGAACAGTACTCCGGGCGGCGCGCCGCACGTTGAGTCGGCGTACCGGTTCCTGCCTGAAAAGCTTTCGCTTGCTCTCGGGCTGTTCTGCATGAAATCCCCGGGGTACGCAAGCTGCGCGACTGAGGTGCGCCTGCGGCGCGGAGGCGCTTTTTCCGTCTCGTGCGGGGCTGAGAACCGTACGCTCGACCTATCCGGCAACGTATCCGGCAAGCCTTATATCTGCACGGGAGACGATATTGAGCGGTGCGCGGAGCTTTTATGCCGCGGATCGTATCACAGCCATGAAAAGGAGCTTGAAGCCGGTTATATTTCGGCGGGCGGTATCCGCGCAGGAGTATCCACGTACGGCACGTACGGCGGCGGAGTCTGGGGGATCGACGGGATTTGCATAAGACTTCCGCGTCACGTCGCAGGCTGCAGCGCGCCGCTTTTCGAGGCTCTCGGCACGGTGTCCATGCTGATCTGCTCGCCGCCCGGCGTCGGCAAAACGACGCTTCTGCGCGACGCGGCTTTTCAGCTGTCCGACAGATACAGGCTCCGCGTCGCCGTTGCAGACACGAAATACGAGCTTCTGCCGGATAAGAAGCCGGAGCTTGCGGACTATTTCTGCGGAAAGGACAAAGCCGAAGCGATCGGCGCGGCGGTCCGCTGTATGTCGCCGCAGGTGATCATATGCGACGAGCTCGGAGGCGAGGATGAGGTCAGAGCCGTGCTTTCCGCTCAGAGCGGAGGCGTGATCTTCATAGCGTCGGCGCACGCCGATTCGATGAGGTCGCTTCTGTCGCGCCCGAGCATGAAGGCGATTCACGACGCCGCCGTATTTGAAAAATACGTTTTTCTCACAAGAAACGGAGGCGTATTCACCTTTTCGGCGGAGGACGGATGAGGGCGGCGGGCGCCGTGACCGTTATGGTCTGCTCGATCCTTGCCGGCGTTTATCTGTCGGTCTGTGAGCGCAGGGCGCATTCGGCGCTTTCCGAGCTTTGCGGTCTTTTCTCTTATCTGCGCGAGTGCGTCTGCGAGCGGCTTATGCCGACAGACGTCGCAGTCAGATCGTCGCCCTTTGACGTAGACGCGGAAATCTATGAAAAGCACGGGCTTTACGCCGCCCTGTCCGACAGGGTCGTATATCTGTCGGATAAGGAAAGGCTCGCCGTGCGATCGTTCTGCGACGCGCTCGGCAAAGGCTCCGCTTCGTCTCAGGCGGCATCGCTCGGCGCCGCCTGCGCGAGTCTCGGCGCGTTTATGAAAAAGCGGTCCGAGGCGGCTGAAAAGGGACCCGGTGTCTACGTCGCCGTATCCGTTTTCATCGGCGCGTGCGCCGTCATCATTTTCATCTGAGGGGACGTGTTTTGGAAACTGAACTTATATTCAAGGTCGCCGGGATAGGGATACTCGTCGCCGTGGCGTACGTCGTACTGTCGAAAAGCGGCAGGGACGAGATGGCGATGCTCCTTTCTCTGTGCGGAACCGTGATAATTCTTCTGATGATCGCAGGGCGCGTGAACGAGCTGTTTTCATACGTCCGCACGTCGTTCGGACTGTGGATAAGCTGATGCCGGCGTGCGCCGCCGCGGCTGCGCTTGCTCTTCTGATACCGTTCGTCAGGCGGGCGGAGCCGGGGATCGGCGGAGTTATGTCAGCCGGAGTGACGCTGTGGCTTTCGTTTCTGCTCACAGCGTCAGCCGCCTGTCTTTACGGGCAGTTCGGCGTCTTTCGCGACGGCGCGGTCGGCGAATACGCGCCGTATATGCTCCGCTGCGCCGGTATCGGTTTTTTCTGCCGCGCGGCGTCCGACGTCTGCCGTGATTCGGGCGAAGCGTCCGTCGGCGACAGGATACTTACGGCGGGAAAGCTCGGGATGCTGGCGGTGTGCGCGCCTCTGATAAAAGAACTGCTCGAAAGAGCGCTCGGATACATAAACGGAGCGGTGTGAAAATGCAGGAATTGCAGGGATATATAACGGAAAACTACTTCCCGGAGCTTCCGTCGTACGACGCGGCGGATCTTCTGCCGGACGTCGGCGCGGAGGTGAAACCGGTACTCGGCGCGCTTTTCATACTGCTTCTCGTATCGCTCGGCGCGGCGGTGCTCAAGGCCGCCGCCGAAGCGTTTTATCCGGGCGCTCCGTTCACGGACGCCGCGGTATGTCTGTTGTGCTCTTCGTCCGCGTACGGGATACTGAAGCGCGCGTACGACGCGGTATCATACTCTTTTCAGTGCGTTTCGGCGCTGATGGATTCGATGACGGCGGTGATGTGCGTGTCCTACGGGTTCGACGGCAAAATTACGTCCGGCGCCTCGTCTGTGACGGCGCTCATGTTCGCGCTTCAGGCGCTCCGTACCGTTTTCACGTCCGTGCTTTTCCCGCTTATACTCATGTGCTTCGGCGTTTCGCTCATATGCCGTCTCGGCTTTGACGCGGGGCTTTCCCGCGTGTGCCGTACGGCGTCGCGCGCGGCGACGCTGATGCTCTCCGCCGGAGGCGCCGTGATCTGCGCCGTGCTTTCATATCAGACGGTCATAACCCGTTCGGCGGACGGTGCGGCGCTGCGCGCGGTGAAGTTCGCCTCGTCGTCGTTCGTGCCCGTCGTCGGCAGTTCTCTTTCGGAATCTGCCGCCGCCGTCTCGTCCGCGCTCAAAGCGATACGGATCTCAGCCGGCACGGGCGGCGTTTTATCGGTGCTTGCGCTGACCCTGCCGTCAGTCGCCGTTACCGCGTGCTGTATGCTCTGCATGAGAGCGGCGTCTTTCCTCTGCTCCCTGCTCGGAGCGGACGTTCCCGCCGCGTTCTTTGACGACTGCCGGTCGACCTTATCGATCCTTTTTGCCGCGGATCTGTCCGTGTGCGTGATCTTCACGGTCGCCTGCGCGCTGTTCTGCCTGTGATACGCGGTCTTATATCATCGCTTGCCGTGCTGTCCGTCCTCGCCTCCTGCATGATCGCGGTATCCGACAAAGATACCGCCGTATATCTGAGGTTCTGCTGCGGGCTTTGCGCTCTGTGCATTTTTTCAGCCGCATTGCCCGGCAAAGACTTCCGGTTTCCCGCAGACGCCGCGGAGCGCGTGCAGATAGAGGATATGACCGGTACCGCGGCGGAGCTGATAAGGTCGGAGACGGTCAGCCGACTCGCCGCGGCGGTAAAAGAGCTGGCGTATGAAAAATACGGCGTCGGCGACGGGGATATCGACGTCAGCATATCCGCCGGCGGCGATCCCGTGCGGATCGGCTCCGTCGGTGTAAAGCTGTACGGCCTGAAATACGCGCTCTGCGTGACGGAGCTGAAGCACGGCGTATCCGGTCTGCTCGGCGTCGAATGCGAGGTGGAGATCATCGAATGAAAGACGGGATCATAAAAAAGCTCCTCGGGGGCAAAAAGACGCTTCTGATACTGATCGCGGCGGCAGCCGCCGGATTCCTTCTTATGCTCGGATCCGGCGGGACAAAAACGGAGACCTCCGACGCAATACGCGAATATGAGAACGCCGCCGCGAATAAAATAGAACAAACCGTCGGGGCGATGTGCGGCGGAAAGGTATACGTCATCGTCACGGCTGAATACGGTACGGAGACCCAGTACGCGAAAAACACGTCGAACGGTTCGGAGCAGACGGTGCTTTCATCAGGCAGGCCCGTCGTCGTGCGCGAGGCTTCGCCCGTGATCCGCGGCATAACGGTGATATGCAGAAACGGCGACGACCCGGCTCTGTGCCGGAAGATAACCTCGGCGCTTTCGTGCGCGTACGGCGTGTCGAGCGCGCGGATCTACGTAACGTCAATCAAATACCGATAAAAACAGAAAGAGGGAGACGGTCATGAGGATAATAAAGACAAACGAGAAAAAGGAAAGTCCGGAAATACGGAAAAGGATCGCGGCTTTTTTCTCAAAATACGGAAAAAGGACGGCTGCGGCGGCTGCGGGCGTGCTCATAGTCGGGACGGCTGTGGCTCTGAACTTCATTCTGCCGAAGACGGCGGACGGCGCCGGGAAACAGCCGGCAGGCGTCGCCGGCGCTGACGTGAAATACGAGGATTTCTACGCCGCGTCGGCGCTCAACCGCACGAAGGCGAGAGACGAGGCGATGGAGGTGCTCCACACCGTGGTCGACGCGGGAAAGGACGGCGAGGCGTCGAAGCAGGCTCTTGCCGACATATCACGCATATCCTCCGATATCGAAAAAGAGGCGAACATTGAAACGCTCATAAAAGCGAAGGGATTTGAGGACTGTATAGCCGTCATATCCGGAAAAAGCCTCAGCATCGTGGTGAAAAGCGACAAGCTGCTCCCGAGCGAGATCGCTCAGATCAAGGAGATCGCTTATAAAAGCGCCGACGTTCTTCCGGACGACGTCGTGATCACTCTGAAGAGATAACACATTATATCCGTTAAAAAAAGAAAATCGTGTCAAAAACACGATCTGCAAAAAACAAATACGGATAAAACGCGCCGGGCGGCTGTTTCGGATCACAGCCGTCCGGCGTTTGTTTTATTTTTTTCCGAAAAGACGGAAGCCTTTTTTCTCGTAGGGCGTTGTAACGGAAGAGATCACCCTGTATCCCGTTTTTTCTATCGCCGCCTTTATCGCGTCCGTATCGGGTTCCGCGTCGGTCACTATTTCCGACACGCCTTTTTTGTACGATGAAGAAACGGATCTGACGTTTACCGCAGAGCGGACCGCGTCGTTCACGTGAGCCTCGCACATACCGCACGCCATACCGTCTATCAAAACCGTTGTCTTATACATTTTCCTCTCCTTTATTCCTGCGCTTTAAGCGCCTCTACCATATCTATTTTCTTGTTTTTGCGGCTTATCATCAGTCCTACGATGAGCGATACCGCAAACGTCAGAGCCACGCTGCCGACGTACGATAGCGCTCCTAAATGAAGATCGAGCTCGTATTCCGACGCAAGCGCCTTCAGCAGATAAGCCAGCACGCCGACTCCCGCGGGCACACCGATGATCACGCCTATAAGCGTCATCCACATATTCTGACTTATGAGAAGTCCGCCTATCTGTCTGTCTCTGAAGCCGAGGACCTTGAGCGCTGCCATTTCACGGTATCTTTCGGTATAGCTCATGACTCCGAGGTTATAGAGCACCACGATACCGAGTACGGCGGCGGCTCCGACGAGCAGCACGAGCATCGTGTACATTACTTCAAGAAACGTGTCGAACGAATCTATGATGCTCTGTTTGCTCTGCGTGTTGATTATGAGCGGATCCGGTCCGACAGAATCCGCCTTCGTCATAAGAAGCCCCGCCGGGCATTTCAAACCGACGCTTTCCGCATAGTCTTCCGTCATGACGACGCTTTCGCTCATAGAGCAGAGCACGCCTTCGATCCGTACCGTGTATTCTTCGCTTTCGCCGTATTTTGAAAAGCTCAGCGTGCCGCCCGGCGACACTCCGAATTTTTCCGCCACACGGCGGCTCACGTACGCGCCGCGGTCTGACAGGGTCACGTATCCGCCTTCGTCGCCGACGAATCTCAGCGTATCGTGACTTATGCCGTAGATCTCGACAAGAGAAGTCTGACCGTCGATCTGAACGCTCGCCTGCGCGCACGTGTCGGCGTCGTATTTCTCCGCAAGAGATCTGACGTCCTCCTCCGTCGCCTTTTCCGTATCCACGTTTATACGGTATGAATAGTTCATGGCGTTGTTGTAGAACGTATCGAGGAACGCGTCCATCGTGTCCTTCATGCCGAACGACGCGACGAGCAGCAGCGTGCAGCCGACGGTGCCGAACAGCGTCATCGCGGAGCGCGTCTTATGTCTTAAATTGTCGCGCAGATTCCATTTCGCGCCGAAGCCGAGCTTGTCCCACAGCGGGAGCTTTTCGATCAGCAGGCTGCGCATCTTTTTCGGCGTATACGGACGGAGCGCGTCCGCCGCCGTGCCCGCGAGCATCTTTCTGACGGACAGAAATCCTATGAAGATCAGGAACACGTTGATCAGCAGCAGCACGATCCATACGAAAGGCGGCGTATGCAGGCTCCAGTCGTCCATGTCGATATACGTGCCCATCGAGCCGTTCGGGTTCATGATGAACCAGCCGAGCCACATCCCGATACCGACGCCCGCCGCCGTACCGGTAACTCCGATAAGCGCGGCGTACGACGTATAATGCGCCGTGATCGTGCCGTCTTTGAAGCCGAGCGCTTTGAGCGTGCCGATCTGCGTTTTCTCCGACGCCGTGAGGCGGTGCATCGTCGTGACCATCGTCAACACCGATATCGCAAGGAACAGCACGGGAAGGATCGACCCCATCGTCTTGCCCTCCTCGCTCTCTCCCATCGCCTCGGCATAAGACACGGTGTCGTCCTTCGATACCGTAAGCATCGTTTTGCCGAACACCCGGTCGATCTTTTCGCGGAATTCTTTCGTCTGAAGCTTTGTTTTCACGTTGATCTGCGTGTAAAACTCCCCTCCGGTAAGCTGACGGAGCGCCGCGGGGCTTACGTACGCGTATCCATACGTTGAATAGTCCGGCATGAGCTGCGTCGGATCCGGCACGCATATCATATATTCCCCGGATTTGATCAGCCCCGCGACCCTGCCGGTGAAATTCAGCCCTTTGTATCCGAGTGTGAGCGTATCGCCTTCTTCAACGCCGTTTTCCTTGGCGTATCTGTCGGACAGCCATATGCCGTCTGCGTTTTTTTCGTCATACGCTTCGCCCGAGGTCACGATGAAGCCGGAGACGTCCGGGTCCGACGTGACGGTCAGCGCCACGGTGTCCCCGTCCGAGGCGACGGTGTTGAACGAGATATAAAGCGTCGCGCCGTCCACACCCGGGATATTTCTGACTTTTTCAAGATCGTCATGCGAAAAGCCCGACGCGTCGATCACACGCTGATCGGCAAAGCCTGTGCGTTCGAACAGAGAGGCGGTGTCGCGCTCGATCGTGTACCATTCCGTATTGAATCCGACGAACACGCCTATTCCGAGCGCGGTCATCACGATCATAGAGATAAACTGAGCGCGGTATTTTCCCGCGGTCCTCAAAAGCTTGCGGAAAAGCATCACCAGTCCACCTCGTCGACGGATTCCGGAGTCTGCGTCACACAGCTCTGTATCCTTCCGTTTTTCACGCGGACGACCGTGTCTGCGATCCGCGCGATGTTCTGATTGTGAGTCACTATCACCGTCGTTTTTCCGTACTGTCCCGTCATCCTCAGAAGCACCTTGAGCACCATGACGCCGGTCTCCGAATCAAGCGCGCCCGTCGGCTCGTCACATAAAAGTATCTGCGGATTTTTAGCGAGAGCGCGGGCTATGCTTACCCTCTGCTGTTCTCCGCCCGACAGCTCCGACGGGAATTTTCTGCCGTGATCGGCAAGCCCGACGTCGGCAAGCATACGGTCCGGGTCGAGATGATCCCGGGCGATCTCAGATACGAGCGCCACGTTTTCACGGACTGTCAGCGTCGGTATCAGATTGTACGCCTGAAACACGAAGCCGACCTTTTCCGCGCGGTACCGCGCAAGCCCGTCTCCGCTGAGCTTCGATATATCCTGTCCGTCCACGGTGATCGTTCCGGATGTGGGGCTGTCAAGTCCGCCGAGCAGGTTGAGAAGCGTGCTTTTGCCGGCTCCGCTCGGTCCGAGTATCACCGTCATCTGCCCGCCGCGGAGGCTGAGGTCGACGCCGTCCAGAGCTTTCTGCTCATGGTCGCCGACCTTATATACCCGGCTTACGTTTTTGAATTCTACAATGTTTTCCATATTTTCTCCGGTAAAACGGGGATGCGATGGCGCATCCCCGTACTTTTATTTTTTGCCGCAGGAGCCGCCGTACGGACACGAGGCGCATTTACCGCCGCAGGAAGAAGCCTTCTTCCTGTCTCTGAGCAAGCCCCATACCGCAAGCGCGATGAGCGCTGCGACCGCGGCGACGGCAACGACGGTTATTACCCATGAAGGCATACGGTACGCTCCCTTCCGTTATCAGACTTTTACGTTTTTGGTGAGCTTCGTGGACTCTTTATACTTCTTGATGAAGAGCATATAGATGAACAGTCCGAGGAAAGCGACCGAAACGACGAGGCTTATTATGTTGAGAACGTATCCGTCGGCTGCGCCGAGGTTGCCGGTGAACAGATTGCCGAACTGGTTGATCATCATCGCGATCACGTAAGCGAAGCCGCACTGATAACCGATCGCGAACCAGGTCCATTTCGCGTTGTTCATCTCACGCTTGATGGCGCCGATAGCCGCGAAGCAGGGCGCGCAGAGGAGGTTGAACACGAGGAAGGAATAGCCGGCGAGCTTCGTTGAAAACGACGCCGCGATCCCCTTCCAGCTGCCGAACAGGATGCCCATCGTACCGACGATGTTTTCCTTTGCGACAAGACCGGTGATCGAAGCGACAGCCGCCTGCCAGTTGGAGGCGCCCCAGCCGAGAGGTGCGAAGATCCAGGATATGCCGCGTCCGATGTAGCCTAAGATCGAGGCGTCGATCTCGGATTCGTCGAGCATACGGAACACTATCGCGCCTTCGCCGTTTTCAGCCCATCCGAAGAAGGACAGGAACCAGATGACGACGGTGGAAAGGAGTATGATCGTACCGGCTTTCTTGATGAAGGACCAGCCGCGTTCCCAGGTGGAACGCAGAACGTTTTTGAGCGTGGGCAGATGGTAAGCGGGGAGCTCCATAACGAACGGAGCCGGGTCGCCCGCGAATCTCTTCGTCTTTTTCAGCATTACGCCGGAGATTATGATCGCCGCCATGCCTATGAAGTAGGCGGAAACGGCTATAAGCGGAGATTTTCCGAATATCGCGCCGGCGACCATGGAGATGAACGGAAGCTTTGCGCCGCACGGGATGAACGTCGTGGTCATGATCGTCATACGGCGGTCACGCTCGTTTTCTATCGTACGGGAAGCCATGATGCCGGGGATACCGCAGCCGGTACCGACGAGCATCGGTATGAAGGATTTGCCGGAACAAGGACGAACGCTATACGCGCCATGTAGCCGCAGCCCTCGAGTATCGCGAGCAGCAGGAACAGGACGAGCATCTGAGGCACGAAGCCGAGTACGGCGCCGACGCCGGCGACTATACCGTCCTGAATGAGTCCGTACAGCCACTGCGGGACTCTCGGTTCGCCGTCTTCGTTGAGAAGCGCCCGGTCGAGCAGGGCGGGAACGCCGGGGATCCATACGCCGTCGTCGGCGGGATCGGGCTCGTCAAAGCCTTTTTCTTCAAAGTAAGCCACGGCTTCCTTGAACGTCATCGGGTTCGTATCGTCCTCAGACGCATCGTCGGGTACGGTTTCATAGTAAACGTCAAGCTCGGATTCCTCAAGCGTTTCCTCGTCCTCTACCGTGACCTTTGCGGAGGTCTCGGACGTTGTGAACGCTTTGAGCTTTGCAAGCAGATCGTCCGCGTTGAAGTCTTCTTCGTCTATTTCAAAGCCGAACGCGTTGATCGCGTTGACGGCTGCCGAATAATCTTCCGCTTTTTCCTCGGACGCCTTCGAGCCTATGCCGAACAGGTGGAAGCCGTCTCCGAAAAGACCGTCGTTCGCCCAGTCTGTCGCCGCGGTTCCGATCGCGCCCGGAGCCATGGCGATAAAGTATACGAGGAACATGACGAGTGCGAAGATCGGCAGACCGAGCCAGCGGTTCGTCACGATCTTGTCTATTTTGTCCGAGGTGGTGAGGTTGCTCTTGCTCTTCTTTTTGAGAACGCCTTTGATTATGGAAGCTATGTATACGTAACGCTCGTTTGTGATTATGCTCTCGGCGTCGTCGTCAAGCTCTTTCTCGGCGGCTTTGATGTCTTCTTCTATGTGAGCTTTTACGGATTCGCTGAGGTTCAGCTGTTCAAGCACCTTTTCGTCGCGCTCGAACACCTTTACGGCGTACCATCTCTGCTGTTCCGCGGGCATACCGTGGACCGCCGCCTCCTCGATGTGGGCGAGCGCGTGCTCGACGGGACCGGAGAAGGTGTGCTGGGGAACGGTCTTCGCGCCGGTCGCCGCCGCCACCGCCGCTTCCGCCGCCTCGGTGACTCCGGTGCCTTTCAGCGCGGAGATCTCGACGACCTTGCAGCCGAGCTGTCTCGAAAGCTCTTCCGTGTTTATGGTGTCTCCGTTTTTGCGCACCACGTCTATCATGTTCACCGCGACTACGACCGGGATGCCGAGCTCGGTGAGCTGTGTGGTGAGGTAAAGGTTTCTTTCGAGGTTCGTGCCGTCGACGATGTTCAGGATCGCGTCGGGACGCTCGCCGATGAGGTAATTCCTCGCGACGACCTCTTCAAGTGTGTACGGTGAAAGCGAATAGATACCGGGCAGGTCCGTGATTATGACTCCGTCATGTTTTTTGAGCTTGCCCTCTTTTTTCTCGACCGTTACGCCGGGCCAGTTGCCTACGAACTGGTTGCTGCCGGTCAGAGTGTTGAACAGCGTCGTCTTGCCGCTGTTCGGGTTGCCGGCTAAGGCAATACGTATATCCATCTGATTTTTTCCTCTCTTTCTTTGAGTTAGCACATACTAACCCGATGGCTTGTTTTAAGGGGGTCTCACCCCCGGATCATTATTCGATCTCGATCATTTCGGCGTCTGCTTTACGCAGGGAAAGCTCGTAACCGCGTACGTTGATCTCTACGGGATCCCCGAGCGGCGCGACTTTGCGGACGTATATCTCGACGCCGCGGGTTATCCCCATGTCCATGATGCGGCGTTTTACGGCTCCTTCTCCGTGAAGTCTGACGACTTTTACGGTATCGCCGATCTTTGCCTGTCTCAAATTCTTCATCAGTTCTCTCCTTTCGTTCGGTTAAACCATGATCTTTCTCGCCATGTCTTCATTTATGGCGAGACGTGAATCCTTGATCTTTACAATGACGTTTTCGCCGAGCTTGTTCACAACGGTGACGCTGCCGCCTACGGTGAAGCCGAGATCCTCAAGGTGTTTTTTGATCTCAGCCGAGCCGCCGACCTTTTTGATTATCAGCTCTTCGCCCTGCCCGGCAAGACTCAAAGGAAGCATTTCATACCTCCCGATGACGTATATACTTGGTTAGCACTCGCTAACCTGCGCGTATATTATATTATCGGATTTCCGTTTTGTCAAGTACTTTTTCAAAAAAAAGCGAAAAAAAGCGTAAAAAAAGCGTAAAAAAACGGCGAACGTTGTTTCGCCGGATTTTTACGCATTACCGTTCCTCTTCTTCCCCGTCCGGATCTTCCGCGTACTCTTCTTCGTACCCGTCGTCCTCATATTCGTCGATCTCGACCTCGGGCTGAAGCGTCTCGTCGTATTCACCGTCCGGCTTTTTTTCAAGCGACGCGGCGTAAAAGAGAGCTTTCTTCGCCGTTTGCTCAAAATCTTCCTCACGGCAGGCGGTAAAGCTTCCCGCCTCGTCCCATTCGTCGTTCAGTACCGTGAAGGTGTATACGCCGCCGTCAAACGAACAGTTGACTGCCGCGTCGTTATCAAGCGTGTATTTGAAGACGGAGCCGTCTCCGCCCTCTCCCGTCATGCCTTCGCCGCAGCCTTTTTCCGTCTCGAACTCTTTTATGACGCCCTTTACGTCATGACTGCAATGAACGTATCTGTATCCGTTTTTCCGTCTCGCGGCGTATGATACGGCGATATAGATCAGAAGGCAAAGCGGTATCACGACCGACGCCGGCGTTACGGTCCGGCGGAATATGAAGAACAGCGCGGCAAAAGCGGCGGCGGGGATCAGAACGAGGCTGACGGCGACAGCCGTGAGATCCGTCCGTTTCAGCTTTTCGATCGCGGTGTCGCGGTCTCCGTATTTTTTATAGAGTCTGTCGTATAAAATCATTTTTTCGCTCCCTTTATTCTGAATTTATACTTTTCTTTATTCTCGTTCGCCGCGCCGTCGCCGCCGTCTTCGTTCTGCCCGGTGACTTCTTTTATAAGCTCGCCGTATTTCCTGCGTTTTCCCGGCAGCGGGATAAGCAGAAACAGTATGACGATCACGCCGGCGGATATCAACAGATACGGTACGGTCCTGTCGCTTACGCGCCCGGCGTATACGGCGCAGACTCCGAAATAAATCACCGCTATGAAAAGCGTGATTACGTAGTCGAAGACGCCCTTCGTATACACGCCGCGTATGCGCGAGCCTTCGCCCGAGTTCTCGATCACGCCGCGGAACACCGTGGCGTAGGGATCGTATGAAGAGCGCGGCTTTTTCACAAGACGCACCGAATCGCCCGAGCGCGACGCGTTGTATACCCAGTCAAGCTGTTCGTTCGCGCCGGCAAAGCGCGCGGGGGACGTATATTCGTCCCATCTTTCCGTCAGTTCTTCTTTTGTGTATTTACTCTCGTATTTCATAGCGCCGTCCAATGGATTAAATGAATGTTATATTAAAGGGCCGTCCGCCGTAGGGCGGAGGAGGTTCAGTCAACGAGCTTCACGCCGTCGGGCAGCTTCACGCCGAGCTTCACCTCTCCGTTTTCCTTATGCCATTCCACGTATATTTTGCCGTGCGGCGTAGGGACGGAGCCCTCCGCATATTCGAGCGTTTCCGTATACGGCTTCACCGTCACGGTGTCAAAGCCCGGCGAAGCGGGCTTCACGCCGAGTATGACCGCCGACAGCTCGTATAAAGGGACCGACGACCAGCCGTGACACTCGCTTCTCGGATCTCCCGGATATCCCGGGTTTTCACACCAGCTCGTGCAATGCATATCGAGCATTTTGCGCCAGCCGTCAAGCAGTCTGTCCGCGTATCCGTAATACCCCGTTTTTTCAAGCGCGCGAAACATGAAGTAATTCATGGAAAACGTGCAGCCCGGCACGTCCGATTCAAGCGTGCGCTTCATAAGAGCCGACGCGTCGCCGCCCGTGACGGTGTCTGAAAGGACCGCCCACAGGGTCGTGTGCGCGGAATACTCGCGCCTTCCGGGCGTGTTTCTGAAAAGCCCTTTTTCGCCGTCATAGCAGTATTTCAGCACGGCTGCCCGTACAGCGTCCGCGCGTGCGGCATAATCGGACGCGGCTCCGGGCTTGCCCGCGGCCGAGCAGATCTGCGCCGCCGACGAAAGTGCCGCGGTGTACATCAGATTCGTCACCGTAAGCGGCTCCTCTCTGCCTCCGGGAGGCGTTCCGAAATCCCAGCCGGGGAGCCAGTCGATATATCCGCAGTACGGCGTTACGCCGAAAAGCCCTCTTTCGTCCTCATACCCGTGAAAACCCTCGAGAATACGGTCGACCGTACCGGTGAGCGATCTTACGAACTTCATATCGTTCGTATGGATCATATAATCGCGGAGCATGAATATATAAAACAGGGAGAATCCGGGGATGATCTGAAGCAAAGTCGACGGATAATTCGCCGCAAGCAGTCCGTCCGGCTGCTGTGACTGCGCAAGATCGAACAGACACTTGCGCTGCAGCGCCGTGTCGCCGCTGAGACGGTAGGCGAAAAGAGCCTCGTTTTTTGAATCCATGCCGTACTGCTGCTGCTCGTAATACGGGCAGTCGACGAACATTTCGTGCATACAGCAGCGGAGCGTGTTCACGCTCACGTCCCACATTTTATTCAGCACGGAATCGGAACAGCAAAACGTCGCCTGATCGTCCGCCGGGTAAAAATATTCTCCGAATTCCGCTCTTGTCACGCGGACGTCTTCTCCGCCGTCCGCCTCGATTCTGACGTATCTGAACGCGCGGTACCAGAACGGCTCGAGCGTCTGCTCCGCGCCGTTTCCGATAAGCGTATCGTACGCGCCGCCGGTTATCAGTCCGCCCGGCTCGTCGCGCATGATCTTGCGCCAGCCGCCGCGCCCGTCGGGCGTCAGCCGGCATTCGGCGTATATTATCCTGACGACGGCGCCTTCCGGCGCGGCGACCGTGAATCTGACCTTCGCCGTGGTGTATTTTCCGGCGTCGAACTCGTTTTCACCGTCGCGGATGAATTCCCGGTACGGATAAGTCCGCATCTGCGGGATCGGTCTTTCCGCAAGAACGTACGGCTCCGCACAGCCCCAGACGTCTATGCTCTTCGCCGCAAGCTTTACCTCGTACCAGACGTGATACGTCACCGGGGAAAGCTTTTTTACAGACTCGTGACGCTCGAATTCAGGTACCGAACCGTGAAGTCCGGGGCCTGGATAAAACGACACGGAATCGTCGCGGAAGCACTGCCAGCCCCCGTCCGTATAAAACGGTTTTTTTACTCCGTCTGACAAAAGATCCGCGTAAAGCCACGCCGCGGCGCGGTCTTTTTTGAACGTCGAATGGAAGCTCTCCGCGCCGACGTGCATGACCTTCATGACTATCTCATTCTCACCGGGCTTGAGCTTGTCCGAGCAGTCGACGGTCTCGTAATATCTTTGATAAGAAGAGCCCTGACACGGTCCCTCGCAGCAAAGAACGCCGTTGACGTAAAGCTGATAACGCGTGTCGGCGCAGGCGCGTACGACGAGACTGCTTCCGTTCCCTGCGGAAAAGGTCTTTTTAAAGCAGTAAAAAGCCGTTTCGGCGCGGTACTCGTCGACTCTGATCCAGTATCCGTCCATACGCCGTTTAAATGAGTCTGACGCCATCGGGCAGGCTCACGTCAAGCGAAAGTTTTCCGTTTTCCTTGTGCCATTCGACGTATATTTTGCCGTGCGGCGTCGGCACCTCGCCCTTCGCCCAGTCGAGCGTTTCGGTGTACGGCTTTACCGTCACCGTGTCGAATCCCGGCGAAGCGGGCTTGACGCCGAGGATCACCGCCGAGAATTCATACGCGGGAGCGCTCGACCAGCCGTGGCATTCGCTTCTCGGCTCGCCCGGGTTTTCGCACCACGTAGTGCAGTGCATGTCGAGCATTTTGCGCCAGCCGTCAAGCACGCGGTCCGCGTGGTCGTAATGTCCGGATATTTCAAGCGCACGGAACATGAAATGGTTCATGGAGAATGTGCAGCGGTCGACGTCGGCGTCGATGGTCCTCTGCATGAGCGCGTAGGCATCCTCGCCCGTGAAAGCGCCGGACAGGACCGCCCACAGCGTGGTGTGCTCCGAATAATCGTTTCTGCCAGGCGTGTTTCTGAACAGACCTTTTTCCGCGTCGTAGCAGTATTTCACGGTGAGATCGTTCTGTCTGTCAGCCCTCGCCCTGTAATCGGCGGCGGCTCCGTGCTTACCGCACACGTCGCAGATCTCGGCGGCGGCTTTGAGCGCCGCGGCGTACATAAG
The DNA here is from genome assembly GCA_902762505.1 of uncultured Ruminococcus sp. Lineage (GTDB taxonomy): Bacteria > Bacillota > Clostridia > Oscillospirales > CAG-272 > UBA1248. Next base: position 24,217 of record CACWOQ010000048.1, read on the forward strand.
GTTGGAAACCGTCAGCGGCTCCTCGTGTCCGCCCACGGGAACGCCGCCCGGCCATCCGGGCACCCAGTCGACGAACGCCCAGTACGGCGTGACGCCGAACAGTCCGCGTTCATCCTCGTATCTGCGGAAGCCCTCGAGCACGCGGTCGATGAATCCCGTCATTTCGGTGACGAAGGGAATATCGCCGGTGTAGGTCATATAGTCTCTGACCATGAATATGAAGAACAGCGAAAAGTCGGGGATCACCTGTATCATCGTGGACGGATAGTTCGCCTGGATCATTCCGTCCGGGATCTGCGAATGCGCCATATCGGTGATGCACTTCTTCTGCATGCGCGTATCGGATACGTAGCGGTACGTGAAGAGAGCCTCGTTCGCGGAGTCCATGTCGTACTGCTGCTGTTCATAGTACGGGCAGTCAACGTAGATCTCATGCATGCAGCAGCGGACGGTATTGAGGCTGACGTCCCACATTCTGTTCAGCTGCTCGTCGGAGCACTCGAACCGGGCGATATCGTGCATAGGATAGAAATACTCTTCAAACGAAGCTCCGCACAGCTCGAATTCGTCATCGGATTCAAGTCTGATGAATCTGAAGGCGCGATACCAGAACGGGCTGAATTCCGTCACACCGTCCGTCGCCGTGATCTCGTCGTAAACGCCCGTGATGAGTCCGCCGGGCTCGTCGCGCATATTTTTGTACCATCCGCCGCGTCCGTTGGGAGTCAGACGGCATTCCGCGTATACGATCCTGACAACGGTCCCGGGCTTCGCCCTGACCGAGAAACGGACTTTCGCAGTAGTGTACTTGCCGGCATCGAGTTCCGTAACGTTCGGCTCTTTCAGATCGACCGTGAATTCTTTTCCGGGATACGTCTGCATCTGGGGGATGGGACGCTTTTCAAGGATATACGGCTCGTTCAGGCCGCATTCGTTATAGCAGCCGAGCTGAGGTCTGGCTTCATACCAGCACGTTACGGGTACGGAAACGAGCTTCAGCGCGCCGCTTACGCGTTCGAATTCCGGTATCGAAGTGTGAACGTGCCTTCCCTGCATGAAGGAGACGGAATCGTCGCGGAAGCATTCCCAGCTTTCATCGGAGCGGAAGTCGCGGCTTTCTCCGTCGCAGACGAGTCTGCCCCTCAGCCAGAGCGCGGCGCGGTCCTTCTTGAACATGGAGATGAACGCTCCGTCGTGAGCGTAGTAAACCTTTACGCAGATCTCGTTCTCACCCTCAATGAGCCTGTCCCCGCATTCGACCGTGTCATAGTATCTCTGATACCAGGAGCCCTGGCAGGGTCCCTCACAGCAAAGCGACCCGTTTACGTAAAGCTGATAGCGCGTGTCCGCGCACACGTCTACGGAAAGAGCGTTGACCTTTCCCGCCGTGATTTTCTTTTTGAAGTAATAAAAATGTGACTGCACGGGACGTTCGTCCGCGCGTATCCATATACCGTTCATGTGATCCCTCCGTTTTTTCTTGATTTTAACATATCACGGCGCAAAAGAAAACACGGAAAATGTTAATAAATGAGCCGATATAAAACTTGTCCGGATTTCCGCCTGCCCGGCGCCCGTCATCCCGAGCGCAGCGAACTACCTTCCCCTTTTGGGAAAGGGGGACCGTTACCTTCCCCTCTTGGGGAAGGGGGACCGTGCTCTGCACGGTGGATGAGGCGAACTACCTTCTCCTTTTGGGGAAGGGGGACCGTGCTCTGCACGGTGGATGAGGCGATCTACCTTGTTCCGGTGCTGCCCCCCCACCAGCCCGGAACGCGATAAGTTATCAGTTATCAGTTATCAGTTATGAGTTATGAGCGCTCAGCGCGTTTTCCGCGCCCCATCAACTTACAGAGTTGATGGAGGGGGTAAGAGGGGGTCAGGGGGAGTTTTGAGGGGTGGGACTCCCCCGGCAATGAAGCCGCCGGGCACGTACGGTCGAGCCGCCGGGCTTCGTCATCCCGAGCGCAGCGAATTACCTTCCCCTTTTGGGGAAGGGGGACCGTTACCTTTCCCTCTTGGGGAAGGGGGACCGCTTGCGGTGGATGAGGCGAACGCCATTTTCACCTTTATAAAGTGAATCGCTTGCGGTGTATGAGGCGATCTACCTTGTTCCGGAGCTGCCCCCCACAGCCCGGAACGCGATGATCCGGCAGAGCCGGATCATAAAGGCGAAAACAGCCGTTTAAGTTATCAGTTATCAGTTATGAGTTATGAGCGCT
>CACWOQ010000049.1 GCA_902762505.1 uncultured Ruminococcus sp.
TTATTCCCGGGGATAAGCCCTATTGCGATGAAGCATCCGTCGCACGGGACGAGGCTTTCTTCGCCGCCCTGAAGCACGTTCACGCCGGAAAATTCCGTTTCGCCGGAAAATGCGACGACGCGGCAGTTGTACATGACGCTTATATTATCTTTAGCTTCTATTATATCGGACAGAGCCTTTTCGCCCGTAAGATAAGGCATATCCTGTATCACGGTGACGTGAGTGCAATGCTCGGAAAGCATGATCGCCTCCTGCATAGCGGAATTTCCGCCGCCGATCACGGCGACGTTTTTGCCGGCGTAGAACGCTCCGTCGCAGACGGCGCAGAACGAGATCCCGCCTCCGATGAAATCCTCCTCGCCGGGAACGTTCAGACGTCTGTGCCGCACGCCGGCGGCTATTATGACGGTCTTTCCTTCGAAATCACCGTATTCTGTGCATACTTTTTTTACCGAGCCGCCCACTATCCGTGTGACTTCGTTTATCTCTATCTCCGCGCCGAGCGAGAGCGCCTGATCGAGCATAGCGTCCGCAAGCTCGTTTCCGGAGATCTGCTTGTATCCGGGGTAATTCTCAATTTTGGGCGAATGCGTCATCTGTCCGCCGAAGCCCTCTTTTTCAATGACGAGCACGCTTTTGCCCGCGCGCCTTGCATAGATCGCCGCTGTAAGCCCCGCGGGACCGCCTCCGACGATGATTATATCGTACATACTATCTCCTTTTGTCAAAAAGAGGCGCACGCTTCCGTGCGCCTCCGTTTTAGATCAGACACCTATATATTTTCTTATGTTGGAAAGATTTACGTGGCGTTCCGTCTGACCGTCCTTGACGGTGACGAGCGTCGGCGCCTGCTTTACGCCGTACTGTACGGCAAGCTGAGGCTGATCCTCGGCGTATATCTTCGTATACTTTACGCCGGCTTTGTCAAGCAGCATCACGGCGGCTTTGCAGTTCGGGCAGGTCTTGCTGGCGAACAGTATTATATCGCTGCCGCCGACCGGCTTTTCCTCGGTCTTCGGCTCTTCGGATACGAACACGGGGCGCTCGTGCGTGAGGCGCGATTTCGCTATGTCGTATTCTTTTCTTTCCTTGAACTCCTCGGCTTTGCCTACGTTCCAGTCCTGAACGGGGCGGTAATAACCGGTTATACGGCTGTAAACCTCGGTCTTTTCATGGCAATGCGGGCATTCGTATACTTCGCCGACGAGATATCCGTGGTTTTTGCAGACCGAATACGTCGGAGAGAGGGTATAGTACGGAAGCTTGTAGTTTTCCGCGATCTTGCGGACGAGGTTTGCGGCGGCGCGCCAGTCGGGCAGTCTTTCGCCGAGGAAGGCGTGGAAGACGGTGCCGGAGGTGTAAAGCGTCTGAAGCTCATCCTGAACGTCAAGCGCCTCGAACACGTCGGCGGTATAACCGACGGGCAGATGCGAGCTGTTCGTGTAATAAGGAGTATTGCCCTTTTCGGACGCGGTTATTATATCGGGATAACGCGCGACGTCGTGCTTTGCGAGACGGTACGCGGTGGATTCCGCCGGCGTCGCCTCGAGGTTGAACAGGTCGCCGTATTTTTCCTGATAGTCGGACAGACGCTCTCTCATGTGGTTGAGCACGTCCTTGGTGAATTCCTGCGCTTCCTTATGAGTCATATCGACGCCGATGAACTTCGCGTTGAGGCAGGCTTCGTTCATACCGACGAGACCGATCGTCGAGAAGTGGTTTTCGAACGTGCCGAGATAACGCTTGGTGTACGGATACAGACCCTCGTCGAGAAGCTTCGTTATGATTCTGCGCTTCGTATCGAGAGATCTTGCCGCGATATCCATCATCTTGTCAAGGCGCTCGAAGAATTCTTCTCTCGTCGCAGACAGATAACCGATCCTCGGCATATTGATCGTTACGACACCGACGGAACCGGTGCTCTCGCCCGAGCCGAAGAAGCCGCCGGTCTTTTTGCGGAGCTCACGAAGGTCGAGACGGAGGCGGCAGCACATACTGCGTATGTCGGACGGCTCCATGTCGCTGTTTATGTAGTTCGAGAAGTAAGGCGTGCCGTATTTGGACGTCATCTCGAACAGAAGCTTGTTGTTCTCGGTTTCGGACCAGTCGAAGTCCTTCGTTATGGAATAGGTGGGGATGGGGTACTGGAAGCCTCTGCCGTTCGCGTCGCCTTCGATCATTATCTCGATGAACGCGCGGTTGATCATATCCATCTCGGCTTTGCAGTCCTTGTATTTGAAGTCCATCTCCTTGCCGCCGACGATGGCGGGAAGCTCGGCAAGGTCGTTCGGGGCGGTCCAGTCAAGCGTGATGTTCGAGAACGGAGACTGAGTGCCCCATCTTGACGGGGTGTTCACGCCGAACACAAACGATTCGATGCATTTTTTGACTTCCTTATACGTAAGGTTATCGACCTTGACGAACGGAGCAAGATACGTGTCGAACGACGAGAACGCCTGCGCGCCCGCCCATTCGTTCTGCATTATGCCGAGGAAGTTGACCATCTGGTTGCACAGGGTCGCAAGGTGGGACGCCGGAGACGAAGTTATCTTTCCGGGGATGCCGCCGAGACCTTCCTTGATGAGCTGCTTGAGCGACCAGCCGGCGCAGTAGCCGGTGAGCATGCTGAGGTCGTGCAGGTGGATATCGGCATTTCTGTGAGCGTCCGCGATCTCCTGGTCGTAGATCTCCGACAGCCAGTAGTTGGCGGTTATCGCGCCGGAGTTGCTGAGTATAAGTCCGCCGACGGAATATTTGACGGTGGAGTTTTCCTTTACTCTCCAGTCAAGATTCTTTACGTAGCTGTTTACTATTTCCTTATAGTCGAGGATGGTCGACTTCATGTTGCGGATCTTTTCGCGGTTTTTTCTGTAAAGGATGTAGCATTTCGCCACGTCCGCGTAACCCGCGTCTATAAGTATTTTCTCGACGCTGTCCTGTATTTCCTCGACGCCTATTTTCCCGTCCTTGATCTTGGGTTCGTAATCGGACGTTACCTTCAGCGCGAGCATATCGATAATGTCATCGTTATACTGTCTGTTCTGAGCCTCAAATGCCTTTTTGATGGCTTCCGCTATTTTTTTGATGTTGAAATCAACAACTTTGCCGTCACGCTTGACTACCTGATACATGTTCTGCTCCTTTTCTTTCAACTTTTATATCAACCCGTAGTTCGGATCATCCCGATCAGCCTGTATATCATACACCATATTTTCCGATTTGTCAAGAGTTTTTCGCAATATATTGTGAAAAAAATTCCTGCAAAATCTATATATTGTTAAATTCCGCGCAAAGCCGCTTTCGGAACAAACCTTTGTACCGTATGCAGATATTCAAGCATTTTCGCGTCGTCGGGAGCCGAAAGGTTTCCGTACGGGACGTTTTCGCTGTCCTTGAAGCGCTGCAGATAATAACTTTCGTCGCCCTTTATCCATTCTCCGATCCGCTCGAAATCATCGTTTTCGTGCAGCTGATCGACCACGGTCGTCCGGAATTCGTAATCGACGCCGCCGCTTTTCAGAATCATAACGCTTTTATTTACGGCGTCAAGATCCACGTCGCAGCCGGCTGTGAGATAGTATTTTTCGCGGCTGTTTTTTATATCCATGGCGACGTAATCGACGAGCCCCTGCGTGATCAGCTCAAGCAGACGCGCCGGGAAAGTGCCGTTTGTATCCAGCTTCACGGGATACCCGAGCTCTTTGACTCTGACGATCAGGGTCGCGATATCCGAATGGATAAGCGGCTCGCCGCCGGTTATGACGACAGCGTCGAGCAGGCCCTGTCTTTTTTTCAGATAATCGAAGACCTCGCCGTCGTCAAGCGGATCATTCGGATTCTGCACAAGTCCGAAATTATGGCAGAACGGACAGCGGAAATTACACCCGCCGGTAAACAGGACAGCCGCCGTTTTACCCGGGAAATCGACGAGCGAAAGCTTCTGTATTCCGTATATTTTCATTGTCGTCACTCCGTTTTAAGTATTTATTTCATCATATCACAGCCGAAGGATTTTTTCAAGTCCATTTTCAAATTTTACAAGTTCTTTTCACGTGCAACTTGACAATCTATTTTTTATATGATATAATGTAAAATACGGATATAATATACCGATATCAAAACGCAGGAGTGAGTATGACTAAAAAATCAAGACTCGTTATCATATACTGTATTCTGTGCTCGGTTATCTTCATGGCGGCGTTTTCTCTGCTGTCATATCACAAGCGTCTGCCGGGAGCGGGACCGACCGTGATATTCGTCGCCGCGTATTGCGTGCTGACGCTGATCGGAGCATGGCTCATCATCAGCTTCGGCGGCGCTTCTCAATCGCAGAACGAGCCGCCGAAAACAACGTCGCGTTCGATCACGCACCTTTTATCCGTCATGAAGACTCCGGTAGCCGTTACGGACGGCTCCGGCAGGATCGTATGGCACAACAACGCGTTTTCAGATCTTGCGCAGGACAAGCTCAGAAAGGATTCCGACCTGCAGTCGCTCTGCGGCGTGACTCTCAAAGAGCTTTTATCGTCCGAATCACCGGACGGCGTCGCAGTCGGCGTCAACGGAAAAAGCATGCGCGTGTTCGCTTATCCGCAGTCCGGCTCGAACGGAAGGACCATAACGACGCTGTGGTTCGACGTCTCAGCCGAAGCGGAGCTTCGCTCGCGGTTAGAGGACGAACGGCTGATCGTCGCGTACGTCGTGATAGACATGGCTGACAACTTCCTGTCGAATATGCAGGATCAGTACGCCGAAGCCTCCGCCGCCGTCACAAAGCTTCTGAAGGGCTGGGCGGAATCGGTAAACGGTCACATACGCGAATACGGCGCCGGAAAATATATAATGATGTTCTTCGCCGACCAGCTGCCCGCCATGCGGCGCTCATCGTTCTCCATTCTTTCGGACGCGAAGAAGATCACCTTCGGCGACGACCAGGTCCCGATGACGCTTTCGATAGGCGTTGCCGACTGCGGCGGCACCGTCGCCGAAAAATGCCAGCTCGCCTCGTCCGCCATGAGCTTTGCTTTGCAGCGCGGAGGCGACCAGGTCGTCATCAAGAACGACCGCGGCGCAAAGGACGAATTCTACGGAGGGCTTTCCAAACACGATCCGCAGCTGACCGGTCTCAACGCGAGACGTCTCGTTCTGCAGGCGACGCCGCTTATAAAGAAAGCCGGATCCGTTTTCATCATGGGTCACAAGAACGCCGACTTCGACTGTCTCGCCTCCTGTATGGGCATTGCGAAGATCTGTCTGTCGCTCGGCAAAAAAACGACGCTGCTTGTTAAGAACAACAAAAATATTGCGAAGCCTTACGCCAAGATGCTTGAGATGCCGGATTACCGCGATATCTTCTACGATTTCGAGCGTGACGATCTCGACGCCGTCGAATCAGATTCGCTTCTCTTCATACTTGACGTGAACAACCCGGCGATATTCGAATATCCCGAGATCACAAAGCACGTTTCGCAGATCATAGTGATAGATCACCACAGAATGTCGTCGTCGAGCTTCCCGTTCGACACCAGGATCACGTACGTCGAGCCTTCGGCGTCATCCGCGTCCGAGATCGTTTCTCAGATGATTGCGCAGTTCTTCCCCTCGGGCGTTCTCACGCCGGACGAGGCGAATCTGCTGCTCGCCGGAATCCAGCTCGACACGAACAATTTCACGCGCGACTGCGGAGCCGGAACTTACGCGGCGGCGCAGTTTTTGCGGCGCGAGGGCGCGGACGCTTCCATCGCCTCCTCGTTCTTCACGCTTGACAAAAAGGCGTTTCTGCTCGAGTTGAAGATCGAGAGCACGATGCGCCAGTACCGCGACGGATGCGTGATCTGTACGGGCGACGACAGCTCGCCGTCGTCCGACCCGGCGACCGCGGCGCGCGTTGCCGACACGATGCTCAGGCTTGACGGAGTATCGGCGTCGTTCGCGATCGTAAGGATCAACACCGACGTCATGTCGGAGCCCGTTTACACCATATCCGCCAGAAGCGACGGAACGGTGAACGTGCAGGTCATACTCGAGCGGCTGGGCGGCGGCGGACATCATTCGAACGCCGGAACTCAGCTGACGGCGGGCAAGGTCATACAGATGTACGACGGTCCTCTGCCGAGAGTAACCTCGGAGCTTGCGGCTCACCTGCTTGAGGCCGCGATAGACAAAAGCTTCAAAAACGCAGACAACGAAGAGTCAAACTGAAAGGAAGTGCATATAAATGAAAGTATTACTGCTTGAAGACGTAAAGGGACAGGGCAAGAAGGGCGATATCGTCAAGGTATCGGACGGATACGCCAAAAACTATCTTATCCCGAGAAAACTCGCCCGTGAAGCGACCGACTCCGTGATGAAGGAGCTTCAGGCGAAGGAGGAATCAAGACTGCATAAAATAGAGGTCGAGCGCGCGGAGGCAAAGGCTCTTGCCGATAAGATCGGTTCTCTTACCGTCGTCATCCGTCAGCAGGCGGGCGCGGGCGGAAAGTTCTACGGCTCCGTCACGGCGAAGGAGGTTTCGGAGGAGCTGAAGAAACAGCACGATATCGACCTCGACAAGCGCAAGATCACCGTCGCCGAGCCCATAAAGGCTTTCGGCAGATACGAGCTTGACGTGAAATACTATCAGGACGTCACCGGAAAGATCAATCTCATCGTCACCGAAAAGGAGTGATGACCGGATATGCCCAACGAACTGAACAGGCAGATGCCGTTCTCTCTGCAGGCTGAGCAGTCGGTCTTAGGCTCCGTCCTTATCGACCCGGAGAAATTCAACGAGGTGGCTACGGCGCTGTCCGAATCGGATTTTTATCTCGATATCCACAAGCGTATTTTCAACGCCATGGCGACGCTTTCGCTCAGTCAGAACCGTCAGATCGACCCCGTGACTCTCACGAACGCCATGGTCGAACGCGGAGACATGGATGAAGCGGCTTGCAGGAGCAATATAATGGCGATCGTCAACACCACGCCGACGACCGCGAACCTCAGAGACTACGTAAATATCGTAAAAGAAAAAAGCCTTCGCAGGCAGCTGATCGACGCTTCGTCGGAGATTTCCGAAATGGCGTTCAACGACGCGGAGACCGTAAACACCGCGATGGAACGCGCGGAACAGCTCATTTACGGGATATCGAACGATCAGAACGATAACGAGCTCGTACATATACAGAAGCTTTTGTACGCCACGCACGACAGTCTTATCGAGCTGTCGCGCGACCCCGAAAAATACAAGGGCGTGCAGACACATTTTTCCGGGCTTGACAATATCCTTGTCGGCATGAGCAAGGGCGAGCTTATAATCGTCGGCGCACGCCCCGGTATGGGTAAAACGAGCTTCGTGCTGAACATAGCCGAAAACGCCGCGTTCAAAGGAAAAAAGACGGTTTGCGTGTTCTCGCTTGAAATGTCGGGCGAGGAGCTTGTCAAAAGGATGCTTTCGACCGAGGCTGTCATCGACAGCACGAGCCTGCGCACCGGCAAGCTCACGCAGGAGGAATGGGCAAGGCTCGGACTCGCCTGCTCCAAGCTTGCGGAATGCAATATTTATATCGACGGCACGACGGAAACGACCGTGGCGCGCATAAAAACGAAGCTGAAGCGGATAAAGGAGCTCAGCGCCGGCGGACTTGTCATAATCGACTATCTGCAGCTCATGAACGATCCGACGTCGGCGAAAAACGGCAGGACCGCCGAGGTATCGTCCATCTCCCGTAATCTGAAGCTTATGGCAAAGGAGCTCGGAGTTCCCGTCATCTGCTGCTCACAGCTGAACAGAGATCTTGAAAAAACCAAGGAAAAAGTGCCTACGATGGCGGATCTGCGTGAATCCGGCTCGATAGAGCAGGACGCGGACGTCGTTCTTCTGCTATACCGTCCCGATTATTACGATCAGAAACAGGATCAGCAGAACCGTGCGCAGGTCATAATCGCAAAAAACAGACACGGCGGCACGGGTACGGTCGAAATGGCGTGGGATCCCGCGCATACCAAATTCTCGGAGCTTTCCAACATTGAAGAACCCGGTTGAGTTATTGACTGACGAGGTGCGCTCGTTTGCCTCGGAGAACGGGATGGAGCTGTCCGGCAGGCTGATCGTCGGTCTGTCCGGCGGCGCCGATTCGGTGACTCTTCTTCTCATGCTGAAGCTTCTCGGAGCGACGCCGGTCTGCGTACACGTCAATCATATGATCAGAGGCGCCGAGGCTGATGCAGACGAAGAGTTCTGCCGTCAACTCTGCCTCGGGCACGGCGTAGAATTTCACGCATACCGCGTAAACGTTCCCGAGCTTTCGGCAAAGCTTAAAAAAGGCACGGAGGAAACGGCGAGAGACGAGCGCAGACGTATATTTTCCGAGGCGGTAAAAGAATACGGCTGTCACGCCGTCGCGGTAGCTCACAACATGAACGACCGTGCGGAAACTCTGATATTCAACCTTGTCCGCGGCTCGGGTCCGAGGGGACTCGGCAGCATAAAACCCGTCAGATGTGACGGTGACGTCGTTTACTACCGTCCGCTTCTCTGCCTTTCGCGAAAGAGCATAACGGAATTTCTTTCGGCGCAGTCTCAAAGCTACGTAACGGACTCGACCAACGTCGACACCGATTACACCCGCAACTACGTACGCCACGAAATACTGCCGCGTCTTCAAAGAATAAATCCGGCGTATCTGTCAAACATAAACAAAGCGGCGCGTCTTTGCGCCGAGGCTGACGATCTCGTATCATTCACCGCAAACGGATATCTGTCGTCTGACGGGGCTATGAGCGCGGACTCGCTTTCACGCCTTCACCCGGCGACGTTCAAAAAGGTATTTTCGATCCTGTACGAACGGCAGTGCGGCGAGGCGCTGTCCGACGCGCATCTTTCGCTCATTTCCTCATTTGTAAAGGAAGCCGACAACGGAAAGCGGCTGTGCTTCCCGTCCGGAGTCGATCTGATACGTGAAAACGGCGTTTTCCGTTTTATACACCGCACGGCGCCGGAACGGTACCGCGCAGAGCTGCGCGCCGGCAAAAACGAAATCCCCGGAAAAAACTTCGTCATATTCATCGAAAACGCGGATTCCGCGGCGCCGCACGACTCATATATAAATATTTACAAACTCGTAAAACGGATAAAAATAAGTTCTGATATCATAAAAAAAGGCATATACGTAAGGAACCGCGAAGACGGCGACTTTATAGTTTCGTCCGGGATGACGCATACCGTCAAAAAAGTACTCGGCGATAAAAAGATACCGTCATCGGAAAAAAGCGGCTATCCAGTCATCTGTGACGGCGAAGGTCTGCTGTTTCTGCCGCCGTTCTACGTTCGCGACAACGTGCGCGGAGACGAGCGTATATATCTGACATACTGTGAATTCTAATCAAACGGAGCCCTATATGAACATACTTGAAAACGACATTGAAAAAATACTGATCAGCAAGGAAGAAATCAATTCGATAGAGAACGCCATGGCGGCTCAGATCTCCGATGATTACGCGGATAAAAATCTGCTTCTGCTGTGCATACTGAAAGGATCAGTCGTGTTTTTCTCGGATCTTATGCGTAAAATAACTCTGCCGATGCAGATCGATTTCATGAAAGTAACGTCGTACGGAAAAGGAAGTACCTCCACGGGAAACGTGCGCATCCTGCTCGACCTTCACCGCGAGGATTTCTCCGCGGTCGACGTCCTCATAGTTGAGGATATCATAGACAGCGGCAGGACTCTGTCGACCCTTGTCGAATATCTGAAAATGAAGGGCTGCCGCAGCGTAAAGACCTGCACTCTGCTCGATAAACCCGCGAGACGCGAGGTGGAATTCACGCCCGACTACACCGGAAAGATCATACCTGATGAATTCGTCGTCGGGTTCGGACTCGACTATGCCGAAAAATACCGCGAGCTTCCGTACGTCGGTATACTGAAGCCGTCCGTCTATACTAAGGAGGATAACCCGGACTGATCTATGAAACCCAATATAAAGAACCTGCTGATATTCGCCGCGCTTATTCTTGTCACCGTTACGGTCGTCGTCACCGTGATAAGCAGATCCGCGGGTACAAGAAAAAAAATAGACAACTTTTCCGAGGTCGTTGAAAAATTCGAAAACAACCAGGTAGCTGAATTCAAGATACAGAAGGACAACACGCTGATCATAAAGGATACGTCGTCCGTTGAATACACCTATACCCTGCGCGACATTTCGATATTCAGGGAAAGACTCGGCGAGGTGATCGACCGCAATGCCGCGGAAGGCACTCTGAAGGTCTACGACTACGAGCCGATCCCGAGCATACCGATATTCGTCACCTGGATCCCCTCGATCGTGATGGTCATACTTGTGATCGTCGGTTATTTCTATCTTACAAAGCAGTTGACGTCAAGCACGGGCGGCTTCGGAAAGATGAATTCGTTCGGAAAAGCGAAGCTCCGTCTCGGATCGGATGAAAAGAAACGCGTTTACTTCTCCGACGTCGCGGGCGCAGACGAAGAAAAAGAAGAGCTGCGCGAGGTCGTCGAATACCTGAAAGACGTCAAAAAGTACACGAAGCTCGGCGCACACATTCCGCGCGGTATCCTGCTCGTAGGACCTCCCGGAACCGGTAAAACTCTGCTTGCCAAAGCAGTAGCAGGCGAGGCGGGCGTTCCGTTCTACTCGATCTCCGGTTCCGACTTTGTCGAAATGTACGTCGGCGTCGGCGCGAGCCGCGTCCGCGACCTTTTCGACACCGCGCGCCGCAACAACGCCTGCATTGTTTTCATCGATGAAATTGACGCCGTGGGACGTCACAGAGGCGCCGGTCTCGGCGGCGGTCACGACGAACGTGAGCAGACGCTCAACCAGCTCCTCGTTGAAATGGACGGCTTCGGTACCCACGCCGGCGTAATAGTCATGGCGGCGACGAACCGTCCCGACATACTTGACCCCGCGCTTCTCCGCCCCGGCCGCTTTGACCGTCAGATAACCGTCGGATATCCGGACATGAAGGGCAGACTCGAAATACTGAGAGTACACGCGAAGGGCAAGCCGTTTGAAGAATCGGTAGATCTGAAAAAGATCGCGCAGACGACTGTCGGCTTTACCGGCGCGGACCTTGCCAATCTTCTGAACGAAGCCGCGCTTCTCGCCGCCCGCAAGGGCAAATCGCTTATCGGTCAGAACGATCTTGAGGAAGCGACGCTGCGCCAGATCGTCGGCACGAGGAAGACTTCCAAGCAGAGATACGAGCTTGAAAAGAAGATCACCGCTTATCACGAAGCCGGTCACGCCGTTGCCGCTTATTATCTTGAAAACGTTGACAAGGTATCATATATCACCATAGTTCCCGCCGGAAACGCGGGCGGCTTCACGCTCCATCCGCCGGAAAAGGATCTGTTCTATTACTCCAAGACGAAGCTTGAGGAAGAGATCGTCGTCAGTCTCGGCGGCAGAGTCGCCGAGCTGCTCAAATTCAACGATCTCAGCACCGGCGCCTCGTCCGATCTGCAGAGCTGCACGAACCGCGCCCGCAGCATGGTCACGAAATACGGCATGAGTGAAAAGCTCGGATCCGTTGTTTATGAAGAGCACAGCAGCGACGAGGTGTTCTTGGGCAGAGACTTCTCTTCCGGCAAGCCTTATTCGGAAAAGACAGCCGCCGAGATCGATACCGAGATCAAGCGCATCATAGACGAAGCGTACGAACGCTGCACCGCCATTCTGAAGGAACACACCGACAAGCTCGAATTCATCGCGCAGTTTTTGCTGAAATACGAAACGATGGACGGCGATCAGTTTGAAGCCGCCATGTCGGGCAATCCCACGTTTGAAGAGCTTGAAGAGATAAACGCCGAAAAACGCCGCAAGAGCGAGGAAGAAAACAAGCGCCGTGAGGAGCTTGAAGCCGAAGCCCGCAAACGCGACGAGGAAGCAGCCGAAAAGCGTGACAAAGAAAACAGCGACAAAGGCGACCGTTTCGACGCTATGGATCGCGCCATGTTCTCGCGCAATCCGCAGGACAGGGACGAAGACGACTCTGACAACGAAGAAGACGGCGAACGCTGACCGCAACCGCACATCAAGCCGGGGACATCATCCTCGGCTTGTGCATATATAAGCATCTGGAGGACGTATGGATACAAACAAAGTACCCGAATACGACGTAAACACCGTCGTTAGCGGAAAATACTGCGGAGCGCGCCTTATAAAACGCGGGGACGTTTATTACGTAGGCGACGCGGCGCTTTATCCCGGAGCGTACGAAAGCTTTGAAAAGCTGACGGGCGAGAACGGTGGCTCATCCGGTTACAGACGCGCCGTTTCAAACGCAAAGACCATCATAGGAACGCTGACGCTCACCCTGCCTCTGTACGCCGGATCCGCGAGAAATGACGCGGAAATGGTCACCGTCTTTGCGGAAATCAAATGGCGTGACGGCGAAAGCTCAGTACTGTATATGCAGGAGGAGCTGTTCAAGGAAATAACCGGCAAAAAGGACATTATGGATCTCGCGCTCGGCACCGGCGAAAAGATACGCGATCTCGGGATAAAAGCCATTGAAAAGATAAAAACGAAACAGCTTCAGCCCGTTTTTGAAAGCGATTACAGAAGCGGAGAGTTCAACGTGCCGACCGTTATCAAAATCGTCGACGGCGCGTCAAAGCCGAGAGAAAAGCAGTTCGACGGCGCGATAGGCTGGAAGGAACAGATCAACAAGCTTGAGGTCCTGACGGTTTACAACTCTTTTGCAAAATCAAGCGGGATATCGTTTTCTCCGGGCATTCAGTGCAACGCGATCTATTATCAGAATCCGCACTCGCCGAATCAGTACATAATGGTGGACGAGCTGTTTTCCGAGGTGCAGAACGCGCGTACCGCGGAGCTCGAGCACGTCGCATACGCTCTCGGCGCGAAGTATTTCAGAATAGAAATGACGGATATGAACACGGTAAACAAGCAGAGAGAGCGCAAAGCTCAGACCTCCGCCAACGCCGCCGGTTACGTCAAAGCCGAAGCGTCAGCCTCCGAAAACTCGGATTCTTATGAAAAAACGAACAGAAGCATAATAGCCGAAACGCATTTTGAAGAGATAAGAGAGCCGGAAAGGCCCGCGCTTTCATGGTTTGCCGAGAATCCGAAGATAAACAGTCTTGTAAATATGCGATTAGGCGCCGGCAAAATGAAAAGCCACGATATTTATATCCGCTGTTCCACGTTTTCGATAATGAATTCCGAAATAGCCGGAAATCTTGACGCCGTCATAAAAAAGATAGGCGCAAAGCAAAACGCAAAAATAAAAAAACACGTTGAAAAAGAACGCGATCAGGTATTGATATTCCACATTGAGTTCTGATTTTCTGAGAGGAAAATAATGAATGACGATAAAATTCTGAAGCCCGAGGATTACGAGGAACCGTCCTGCCCGCTCTGCATGAGCGACGGCAGCGTGAATCCGATCAACACAAGGCGCTTCATTGAAAAGCTCGACGAATATTACGGCAAAAACGATTACGACGGCGCGCTCCGCCATCTTAAATACTGGCTTGACGAAGCAGTTTCCGGCAACGATCTGCGCGGTCAGTTCTCCGTTTACAACGAAATGATGGGCTACTACCGCAAGACCGGTCAGCGGAATGCGGCGCTTGACGCGGCTGAAAAAGCTCTCGATCTGATCGGTGCGACCGGTATCTACGGCACCGCCTCGGCAGGTACAGCGTACGTTAACGTCGCCACCGTTTACAAGACGTTCAACGAATCCGATAAAGCGCTTCCGTGGTTTGAAAAAGCGCGCTCCGTTTACGAATCAACGCTCGACGGAAAAGACAGCAGACTGGGAGGGCTGTACAACAACATGGCTCTGTCCCTGTCTGACCTTCATCAGTTCGACCGGGCGATTGAATACTATGAAAAGGCGCTGTCCGTTATGGCTGACGCTTTGAACGGAGAGCTTGAAATGGCGATAACGTACCTCAACATGGCAAACGCCCGCGAAGCGGAGCTTGGTCTTCAGGGCGCGGAAGAATACATAACCGAATATCTTGACCGCGCCTGGGAGCTTTTGCAGACCGGTTCTCTCACCCGAAACGGATATTATGCCTTCGTTTGCGACAAATGCGCTCCCACGTTTGAGTATTACGGTTATTTTCTGTACGCGGCGCAGCTTAAAGAAACCGCGGGGAGGATATATGAAAGGGCTTGAATTATCACGCGCGTATTATGATCAGTACGGCGAGGCGATGCTTAAAGAGAAGTTTTCCGGGATTTTGCCGCTCATAGCCGTCGGGCTTTGCGGCTCCGGCTCGGAATGCTACGGATATGACGACGAAGTGTCGACCGATCACGATTTTGAGCCGGGATTCTGTATTTTTCTGCCGGGCGAGGACGTAGTTGACAGACAGACCGCTTTCAGGCTTGAACGCACATACGCGTCCCTTCCGAAGGAATTTTCGGGGTATAAGCGTTCGCCCGTGAGTCCGGTAGGCGGCAGCAGGCACGGAGTTATCCGTCTTGACGAATATCTTACGGAAAAGACCGGCTCGCCCGACGGTACGCTTGACACGGTCGCATGGCTGAAAACGCCGCAATACGCCTTGTGTGAGGCGGTAAACGGTCAGATCTTTTTCGACGGAAGCGGCGTTATCAGCTCTGTGCGCGAAAAACTGCGCAATATGCCCGACGACGTACGCAGAAAACGCATCTCCGGAGATCTTTTGATCATGGCTCAGTCCGGGCAGTACAATTACAACCGCTGTATAAAGCACGGTCAGACAGCGGCTGCTCAGCTTGCCGTATTCGAGTTTGTAACGCACGCGCTCGACTGCGTGTTCCTGCTCAACCGTGAGTATATGCCGTATTACAAATGGTCGTTCCGGGCTTTGTGCGATCTTCCGCTTTTATCGGAGCTTCACGACACCTTCGAGCTTCTTCTGACGACCGAAAACACCGATTCGCTCGCCGAGACGAAATATTATATAATCGAGGATATTTGCTCGTCGGTCATCACGGCGCTTCAGGATCAGGAGTTGACGGAGGCGATATGCGGCGACCTCGAAAAGCACGCGTATTCGGTAAACGACGGGATACGGGATCCGTTTATAAGAAACCTGAATATCCTGTACACGGTATAACAAAAACCGCCTTTGCGGTGTACTTCGTAAGGAAGTACACCGCAGCTAAATTCGCTTCGCGAGCTGAATTATGCTTCGCATAGCTAAATTCGCCTTGCGGCGAGCCAAATTGGGCTTCGCCCGGCTAAATTTGCTTCGCAAGCTAAATTCGGCTGCGCCGAGCTTACAGGCGAATTTAATTTAGCTGTCCCTATGGGACAATTTAGCTATCGAGCGCAGCGAGATAATTTAGCTGCGAGCGACTGCGAGCAATTTAGCTGCGAGCGACTGCGAGCAA
>CACWOQ010000050.1 GCA_902762505.1 uncultured Ruminococcus sp.
TCAGGGGATTCTGAACAAAACTTTTTGATGGATTTTGATGATACGATCAAACTCATGAATCAACCTACTTTCTTTAGAGCACTCGATACAAAAGGTGTAAAAATAGATATTCCAAACTGCATTGACTCTCTTGGTTATGAGTTTTGGGAAGAATAACAAATTCCGGTTTGTCGGGATGTCGCTGAATCGGTAGTTGCAGGAGAGAATAAATGATGCTTACTTTGGTCAAGCCTGCTTTTGATGATTTATGGTTTAGAGAAAAACTAATGGCTGACGAAGATACCATGTCATATAACGCCAGGTGGGGCGGTACGATTCCTTTTCCTAAAGAGAAATGGGAATCCTGGTATGATGCCTGGGTTAAGAATCCTGATAACAGAAGATACTATCGTTATTTGATGAATTCCGAGAATGAATATGTCGGAGAAATCGCATATCACTATGATGAATTCCGAGATATTTATATCTGTGATGTTATTATTCTTTCCAAGTATCGAAATCAAGGTTATGGAACTGAAGGAATTCAGCAATTATGCAAAGCTGCAAAAACTAACGGAATTTCCGTATTATATGATGATATTGCGGCTGATAATCCATCATATAAACTGTTTTTGAAGAATGGATTTGAAATCGAATACCAAAATGAGGAAGTTGTGATGGTAAAAAAAGATTTATAACTTCCGGGATAATGAAATAAACAAATCGGGATTTGTGAGGAACAGATATGAAAACAATTTATCTGATCGGCGGTACAATGGGCGTCGGTAAAACGACGGTGAGTCAGAAGCTGAAAAAGAAGCTGCCGAACAGCGTTTTTCTTGACGGCGATTGGTGTTGGGATGCTGATCCGTTTCAGGTAACAGAAGAAACAAAAGCCATGGTCATGCGCAATATCTGCTTCCTGCTGAATAGTTTTCTCCAATGTACGGCATATGAAAATATCATTTTCTGCTGGGTGATGCATGAACAATCCATTATTGACGAAATAATCGATAGACTGGACACAAAAGATGCGAGAGTCATAAAGATTTCGCTTATGATCGATGAAACCGATTTGCGCAAAAGACTCTCTACTGACATCGCCGGGGGGATCCGCAGTAACGATGTAATCGACAGAAGCGTTGCAAAAATCGACATGTATCAAACGCTTGACACCATAAAAGTGGATACAGTCAATAAGAACGTTTGTGAAATCGTGAGTGAAATACTGACGCTCTGATATCAACAAATTCCGGTTTTACGAGGATTGAATAAATATGACCAAAGTTGAAATACTCGGTGCGAATCGCTTTGAAACCTATACCAAGATCAGAGGAGCAAGCAGAGCCGTCATCGTGCGGGATGGAATGATCTTGCTTGTTCATGAAGCCGGTTCGGATTTGTGGATGATTCCCGGCGGAGGAATCGAAAAAGGAGAAACACCGGAAAAATGCTGTGTTCGGGAAGCGGAGGAGGAAACAGGAAATCTGATCCTGCCGCTGCAGGAGTTTACTACTCTGTTTGAATACTATGAAGAATACTGCTATATCACCCATTATTTCATCTGTGAAGTGACAGGCAGCGGCCGGATGCATCTTACGGAAGCAGAAGTTCGTCGAGGTACTGAGCCTAAATGGATCCCGCTTTCGGAAGCCGTGGACGTCTTTTCCCGTCATCAGTCGTACGCGGATGTCAGCGAAGAAAAGCGAGGGATCTACTTACGGGAATACACCGCCCTTCAGAAGTATCTTAAAACTCAACCGCAGAACACAGGTTTGTTATAAATTCCCGTTTGTTGAGGCGCTTCTATGTTAATTGCTTATCAATCGCCATCATCAACCTGCCTCCGCGCAAGATGATAGGCATTGAATCCTGCTGTATGCTCATCTCCGCCGTCCGTAAAGAAGGCGACGAAGAAAAGCTGCATCTGCTCCGGGTCGATCCGCATATCCCCGCCGGCGCAAAGCTGTACCGATATACCGACACCGGAAAAATAAAACACCGCGGCTGAGCAAGATCGCTCATCCGCGGTTTGTTTCATGTCATTTGTCGGCCCAGAGATAAAGAGCGTATGTGCCCTCCTGCGCCGCAAAAACGTCGGAAACGGTAACGAGCCACGTTCCGCCCGGGGAGTGTGAGACGGCTCTTATAAGCCGGAGCGCGCCGCTCGGCGTGAACTGCAGCTTTTCGGGCTTGCCTCCGATCATACCGATTATTTCCGGTTCCTCAACGTTATCCGGGTCGAAGTCCATCCTGTAAACGTACCGTTCTCCGCCGCCCGTGGAAACGGAGTATATATCATCCCGGGCAAGTATGGCATCTCCGCTTTGCAGGTCGACGATCAGACGCGTGACCGAGAAATTCTCATATATCATAAATCTGCCGTCAACGACGGAAAAGCCTCCCACGTGCGTCCCGAGCTCGTTCAGCGCGTCCTGACGTCCCGTCATACCGTTGATCTTTCCTATCGCTTCTACAAGCGTTTCATTGACGGACGTTTCCGATACTTTTTTGTTGTTTTTGTCATACCGGTCGAGGAACATTTCGTTTTCCGCGCCGTCGTTTATCTTCAGGCGCAGAAGGAAAAATCCGTCATCCGCCGAGCAGACCGCGCGCAGGGAATCAGTATCCGATGAAAACGTCAGTATCTCCCTCACCGTCTCCGTCCCGGGATCGAATTCGTATATCTTATCGCACTTCGGCTCCGACATCTCGTGATCCATAATGATCAGCTTTCCGTCCGAAACCGTCATCGAAGCGTACGGAAATCCGTTTTCGGATACCGTGTATTTTTTCATCGTGCCCGCCGCCGGATCGAAAGCGAGCAGAAGGAGCGGGACCGGGTCGCCGGACGTGGCGTTGCCTACGACCGACAGCGTGTATATTTTCCCGTTGTGATCCGTCCGCGCAAACGACGCTTCATAGCCCTGGTTTTCAAGCGTTCCGAGAGACACGTCCTTTTTTCCGTCCATGTCAAAGAAACGGTATTCCGTGTCCGCGGTGAACTGATATTCCTTCAGATCGGATATACTGTAGAAAATGCCGCCGTCGACCGCGGTGCATACGGCTCGACGGTCGATCTCGCCTATGCGGCTGCCGTCTTTGTCAAGAACAGCCGTTTTTCCGTCGGCTGACGGTTGTGTATCGCTTATCACAGTCGTATCGCCGTCCGGCTCGTCCGATTTCGTACAGCCCGCCGTTATCGCAAAGGCAAGGATCAGCAATAACGCCGCAATCCTCTTTATCATATGACATACCTCCCGTATGATATAAGGCTTTATATTTCATGTGAAATTATAATTGTTTATTGCGTACAGTTCAACATCTTAAATGTAAACAAACGGCAGGATATCTTATCCGGCTTATAATTTACGGATCTTTTATAATATCATGTGATCACGGTACTTTTTTGTCGGGTATTATGGTGAAAGGACCTTTCACACAGAAGGAGGCGGACAAATGGACGATCAGACGATAGTTTTGAAGTTCTTTGAAAGAGACGAGAGCGCGCTGGAGGAATCGAAAAAGAAATACGGCGATTACTGTCTTTACATCGCGGACAACGTGCTGCGCGACAGGCGCGATTCGGAGGAATGTCTGAATGACACGCTTCTCGCCGCGTGGAACAGCATACCTCCGCAGAAGCCGGAGAACCTGCGCGCGTATCTCGGCAAGCTCACGCGTGAGACGGCGGTCGACAAGTGGAGGGAAAACAACCGTCAGAAGCGGATCCCGCACGCCGTCCTGCAGCCGCTTGACGAGATAGCGGAGATGGTTTCCGGCGGCGACTTTGACTCCGCGCTTGAAGAAGCAGAGCTTTCGGCTGAGATTTCACGTTTTCTCGCCTCCCTTGATGAAACGAAGAGGAACGTTTTTATCAGGCGGTACTGGCATTACGATCCGATAGAATCGATATGCCGGCGGTACGGCTTCGGTAAAAGCAAGGTCCTCATGATGCTGAAGCGGACAAGGGACGACCTTGCCCGCCACTTGAAGAAAGAAGGTTTTATCACATGAAGGAAGATATCATGAGAGCCGCTATCGGCAATATCGACGAAAAGCTCATAGAAGGCGCGGAAAAAGAGCCGGGGACGGGCGGCGCAAAAGTATCTTGGCTCAAATGGGGCTCCGTCGCGGCGGCTGCCGTTCTCATCGCCGTCACGGGCGTGACGGTGCTGCCCGGGATGCTCAAGGGAAACGGTCCGGCTGATACGCCTGTCACCACACAGGCGGGCGGAAATGAAGGCGGAGAAGCCGTTTTGCCGGGCAATGAGGCGGCGCCGTACTCGAGATACAAATACTCTGTCGATGAAGGCAAATACTCCTCATACGTACAGGGCAAGGTGATAGCCGCCAGACACGTCGGCGAAAAGCTTGAGGACGTGACGGTCACAGCCGGATGGGTATATATGAACGGCGGTGAATTCTGGCGCGCCGACGAGCACGCGCGCGCGGAAATATACGAGATAAAGGGCGTGTCGACTGACACGGCGGTCGCCATAAAGTTTCTCGACAAGCTTGAAGCTCAGATCACGGATACGTATTACGTCATCATGAATCCGGAGGCTGATCTTACCCCCGTAAGCGTTTACGTGATCAATGAGGAAGCGTTTTCACAGCAGGACGGACTTGAATGAAAAAACTCTGCCGACTGTTCTTACTGACAGTCGGCAGAGGGCTTTTTCTGTTTTATTCCTGCCGCATGAACCAATCGTATACGTCATCGGCAAGATCGAACGATCCCGGAAGATAGCAGTGCATTATCTTTTTCAGCTGTTCCGTATTGCTTTCGGGATAGGTGAAATCAAACGCGTCCGTAATATCGGACAGCGAAAGGCGCGTTGACGGCAGACCCGGCGAATACACTCGGGAAACCGATATACCGTCGGGTGAAAGATACGAAAACTGACCCTCTTGTGCGCCTTCATCCGACGCGCAGAGCAGTACGAGGTACATCGCGTTTTCGCGCGTCACCGGTATCACGCCCGCGGAATGGTAAAGCGTTTTCCCGCCGTCCTCAATCTTTGTCAAAAGCCCCGGCAAAGCCGCTTTGAACGTCAGTCCCTCTTTCAGCACGCGCTCGGAACCGTACGTTTTCAGTATCTTCAGTATTTCAAAATCGAATGACGGCTCATAAAATCCCGCGGTACCTTCATGGCTGAACGGGAACGGATCCGTCCCGGTCGGCCGTACTACGCACACCGCGTACCCGAGCCCCGCCGCTTCAAGCGAGCTGCCGCCGTTTCCGATCAGAGTGTCGACGTGATTTGAGACGATGATATCGGGATCCGTCGGTTTCGGTATAATGGTCTGCGAGAATTTCAGCGGCGGATAATTGTCACTTGTCAGCACCGCGGTATGCTCATAAAGCGGCGAGATCCTTCCGGGCTCATACCATCCGTACAGCTCATCGGGATCGGGGAAACTCACCGGCGCCTTCGTCTCACGCCCCGTCACCTCCGGTATTTCCACAGTCACGGACGGGTCAGACAGCTTTTTCGTCCATTGCTTCAGAAAGCTCTTTGTCGCCGCCCTGTCCGCTATGACCCGGGAAAGCCCGGATATGAACAGGTCGAGATCTTCGTCAGACAGCTCATAAGCGATACCGACTACCGTATCCGGGTCGACGCCGTTTTCGCGGCACAGACCGGTTATTTCGTCTATCCGCTCATCCCTGATAGTTTTTTGTACCGTCTCCACACCGGGTTCGTCAACGTATATTATTTTAAGATACTTTTTAAGAAGTGTCTTGTATTCACCTTTGAGCTCCCGCAGGTCACCGAATTCATTTTTCAATCTGACAAGATCGTCGACCGGAAGCTTGTCGCACAGCTCTGTCATATCGGAGATCACGTCACCTGTCGCCTCGAGTTCCGTGCATTTCAGCAGTACCGCTCCCTTTAATTGCAGGCGCAATTCTCCTTCATAGTCCTGTATCCCGTAAAACACGTCGTGGATATAAAGACAGACAGGATAATCCGCGCCGAACAGGCCGCGCGGCGAAAAGTATACGGTTTTGCCGTCCTTATCGGTATAACACCACAAATACTCCGTCTTGTAGGACGTTGAAACGGCGCCGACTCTCTCCGCGTAACGCTCGGCGTTAAGGATCTTCGCCTCGTAGATCTGATCTGCAAGCTCCTTCATACCGAGCAGAGAGTACGCCTGATCGAACGTCAACCCTTCGGGTATCGCGTCGCTTTCACCGTATTTTTCACGGATGCCGTCGATAAAGCCTTCTTCTCCGCTCTGCTTTATTATCAGCCTCAGCACGTCGGCGCACGCGACGTCGAGTCTGCGCCCGTCTTCCGCCGACGGTCCGTCAAGCTCTCTGAACGTATCATTACGCTCTTTAAGCGGCACTATGATCTTTGTACCGTAAGACGCAGCCGCATCCGTAAGACCCGGCAGCATCTGTCCGTCGTTCTGAAACAGATCGTATTCGATCTCTTCAAGGAGACGGTCGATCGAGGCGCGTTCGGCTTCCGTAAGTGTCGGTTTTTCATACGGGAAATCATATAAATACTTTTCCCGGGCGTCCGTTTCGTGCGCGGTACTGCCGCCCGGCAGCGCCGGCTCGGTCTCCGCGGGCTCGCTTACGGATCTTATTCCGGCGTAAAGCCCGATGAACAGGGCGATGACAGCCGCGGCTGACAACGCGGTCTTCAACGCCGTATGATCTTTTTTGACCGTTTTTCCGTCCCCGACCGTTTCTGCGGCGCATTTCGCCGATCTTTCGAGGCTCTTATATCCGTCTTCTATCTTTTTTTCAAATTCCGCCGGTATTTCCGGATTTTTCATTTCAGATCCTCCCGTGATCTCAGTTTCTGCAAGCCCCGGTAATACTCCGATCTGCACGCCGGGTACGCCATGTGCAAAAGCGACGCCGTTTCCTGCAGCGTATAGCCGTACAGGAATCTCAATATGAATATCTTCTGAGTCCGCGCGGACAGCCC
This sequence comes from uncultured Ruminococcus sp., assembly GCA_902762505.1. Taxonomy (GTDB): domain Bacteria; phylum Bacillota; class Clostridia; order Oscillospirales; family CAG-272; genus UBA1248. The sequence goes on from CACWOQ010000050.1 coordinate 6,936, forward strand.
GGCTCTGAATATCATATCAAAGAAAGCGGCGTTCCCTTCCGCTCCGGAATCATCCTCAAAGCAGTCGTTGAGCGCGTCGACGTCGTCGTAATACCGCCTCTTTGAACAAAGGCGTTTCGCCTCGTTCATCGTCACGGTAAGCATCCACGCGTCGAACTTGCTCTCGTCCCTGATGCTTTCATATTTGCCGAGGGCGCGGAGCGTGGCTTCAGATAAAGCGTCCTCCGCGTCTTCCCTGTTTCCCGTTACGGATAACGCGGCGATAAACAGTCTTTTTCTGCACGTCTGCAATCTTGACGTAAATTCTTCCCTTGTCACCGTCTTCCTCCGTTATGTAAGCGCTTACACTATATAGACCCGGCGATCCGTGCAAATGTTCTCACGTTATTTCAATTATACAATAAAATTCCGCGTTTTTCAATCCCCGGGTGAAATTTGTTTTATACAACGGTGAAAATAATATCGCTTGAAAAATTCACAAATGTATGATAATATGTGTGAGTAAACAAACCGCTTTCATATAATAGCACAGGCGCCGGAAACGCGCCCGGAAGATAAGGAGGTATTATATATATATGAATATTGCTTATATGCATCCGGCAGACCAGCTCGTCATGTTCATGCAGCGTATCTACGACAGAGGGCTGACAACGACGTCCGGCGGCAACCTGTCCATACAGGACCGTGACGGAAACATCTGGATAACTCCCGCGTCGATAGACAAGGGCACGCTTACACGCGCCGACATAATCTGCGTTAAGCCTGACGGTACGATCATAGGCAACCACAAGCCTTCGAGCGAGCTTCCGTTCCACGAATCCGTATATAAGAGACGCCCGGACATTCACGCCGTTCTTCACGCGCATCCGCCGGCACTCGTCGCATTCTCGATAGCGCGCAAGCTGCCCGATCTCGATCTCATCCCCACCGTACGCAAAACGTGCAGCCGCATATCTATAGCGAAATACGCCGTTCCCGGCTCCGAGGAGCTCGGGGAGAACATAGGTGAGGAATTCTCGAAGGGCTACGATATAGTCCTGCTTGAAAATCACGGCGTATGCATAGGCGCCGCCGATATGTTCGCGGCGTTCATGATGTTCGAAACGATAGACTACTCCGCAAACCTTGAGATATACGCGTCAAAGCTCGGTTCGGTCCGTCATCTTTCGCCCGACGATATAAACATGACCGAAACGCGCTTCCACCTCCTGATGGACGACTTCATACCGAACAGCCGCAGCTCCGAGGAGCTTGAAGCCCGCCGTGAGATGATAAAGCTCATCCGCCGCTCTTACAAGCAGGGACTTTTCACCGCGACGCACGGAACGTATTCCGTCAGACTTTCCGACGGGAGCTTCGTCATAACGCCGTTCGGACGCGACCGCGCGTATCTTGAGCCGGAAGACCTCGTCCGCATCAAGGGCGGCATGAAGGAACAGGGCAAGGTCCCGTCCCGCGCCGTTCAGGCTCACGATCTGATCTACCGCGAAAATGCCGATATAAACGCCATACTTCTCGCCCATCCGCCGCACGCAATGGCTTTCGCCGTAACGGAATCGAAATTCGACCCGCGCACGATACCGGAAAGCTATATACTGCTGCGCGATATAGAGAAGCTTCCGTTCTCCGAGATTTACGCGGATCCCATGTCGGTCGCGCACAGCTTCGCGCCGAACCGCCCCGCTCTGATCTTCCAGAACGACTGCGTCATCGTCACCGGCTCCACGCTGCTTCAGGCGTTCGACCGTATGGAGGTGCTTGAATCCACGGCGCATTCCATTCTCAATTCGCTTTCGATCGGAGATATCGTCCACATCAGTCAGGACGAGATAACCGACCTCAAAAAAGCGTTCAACCTCGTAGACTGACAAACAAAGCCGCCCGCAAAGCAATGCGAGCGGCTTTTCACAAAAAGAAAGGAGACTGTAATGTCGACGGATTTTTTACTTATCCTTCCGTTAATAACGGTTTTTCTCGCCGGCTTAAGCTTCGTGTATTTCACCGTTTCGCTCGTACTTTTCATTGTCTCGTCGGCGAAAAGAAGATCCGGCAATACCGGCGGCATAGCCGCAAAACGTACGCCGTTAAAGATCAATCTGATCGTATCGTCGGTAATATTCGGCGTCAGCGCCATGTCTGCGGCGGTCGGCGTCGCGCTGCTGGCTTCCTCGATACACTATATGTGATCATGAGCAGAAAAGTCTTTTATACGATACTCATTTCCGTTACCGTGATCTGCGCCGCTCTGACGCTCGCGCACGTTTTCTATGCGCTGTACGCGTATGAGCACAGCTCGATCATCGGTTACGTTTCAAAAGAGCTATGGTGACGGCGCTTAAAAGGGCGGTTGCCGTCGCCGCCGTGCTCGCGGTCTTCGCGGTTTACAACGTCACCCTTTACACCTTCGTAACGTCCAGATGCGGAAACATAAACGACGGGGGCACGTCGCCCGGGATGGTGGACGTCGGCAGATATCTGCCGTTTTGCCGGGACTCCGCGCTTCCCGCGGTCGACGGCGCGAAAAAGCTTGAAGGCGACCTTCCCGTGCTTGACGGCGCGGCGGCGCTCGTCCCTGTCTACGCGTCGTTCATCAACGCCGTGTACCCGGAAGGCTCCGTGACGTACGAAGGCGGCTCCTTCTCCGCCGACAATTATTACGGCGAGAATTTCGCCGGTGACAGCGCGATGCGCTTCAACAACACGGTGCGCGGCTTCAAAGCCGTGGTCGACGGCGAGACGGACGTGTTTTTCTGCACGAAGCCCTCGGCGGAGCAACAAAAATACGCAGACGAGCGCGGCGTTGAGCTTGAATACGTGCCGATAGGGCGCGAGGCGTTCGTGTTTTTCGTCAACGCAAAGAATCCGGTGGACGGGCTCTCCTCGGATCAGATCCGCGGGATATACTCCGGAAAATACGAAAAATGGTCCGAGCTCGGCGGCGCGGACAGATACATCGACCCGCTCACAAGACTTGAAGGCAGCGGAAGTCAGACGGCTATGGAGGCTTTCATGAACGGCACGCCCTTTGCAGAAAAGAAGCCGGCGGCGCTGGCCGGAGCCGCGATAGGTTACTCTTTCAGATATTACCTGACGTCTATGACGGGGTGTGACGGCGTTAAAATGATAGCGCTTGACGGTGTATACCCGGACAGGGAAAATATACGGTCCGGTCAATATCCCGCCGTCACGACATTCTACGCGATATACAGAAAAGACAACGGAAACGAAAATATAAACGCTCTCCTCGATTTCATCCTGTCTGACAGAGGCAGTTACCTGATCGACGAATGCGGATACGTGAGCATTCATTGATATGCGCATAAACATATTCACGCGCCGGTATTGACACGGCGCGTTTGTTTTGGTATAATCATAAACGAGAAAACGTCGGGGGTCTGACAATGAAACCATTTGCAAAAATTTTAAGCGCGCTGCTTTGCGCCGCCTCGGTCTTCACCGCGGCGCATTTCACCGGAGGTATGACTGTTATGGCAGATGACAAAACGTCCCTTATGTACGCCGTATCCGAATCGCCTGAGCAGCTGATCGCCGCGGGCTCCGAGACAGCGCTGCTTTTCAGCGTTACGGCGCCGTTTTGCGCGGTGCGGATCTACACCGCAAGAGCCGATACGTCGGGCGACAAAGGTCAGTACACGGCGACCCTGTACGAATGGCGCGGAGGCTACGGTCAGTCGATATATTCGCCAAAGATCTGCCGCCGCGAAATTAAAGGCGCCGGGACCGGAGAATATTCACGGATAGAATTCGGCAGCGTGCCCGCCGGTCAGTATCTGCTGACGCTCACCGACGTGCGCGGAAGCGTCAGATTCGAGCTTCACGAAACGGCAAACGTCAGAACTTATTACAACGCCTCCGTCCACCCGAAAGCCATTCGCGCACAAATCGTATGGTCTGAAGGCGAAGGCGGATTTGACGGCGTGCCGGACGGCGAATACGATTTCGTCGACGCGGGCGGCTGGGTCTTCACAGACGGGCTCGGCAGAACGTGCGACAACGGCGAAGACGACGCGGTAAGAGAGGGAAAGACCGTCGGTCTGTTCTTTCACACGTGGCACACGTCGAACGGCAGAAGCGGATCGCGCAATATAACCGAAATACTGAAAGAGCACCCGGAGATAAAAAACGATTTCACAAGTCCGCTCTGGGGGCACGCCGGCTCGTATCACTGGAACGAACCGGTCTGGGGCTACTACACCTCAAACGACGAATGGGTACTGCGCCGCCAGGCTGAGCTGCTCGCGGACGCCGGAGTCGACGCCGTGTTCTTCGACAATACGAACGGCACGGCGACGTTCATCGACGACGTGCTGACGCTTTGCAAGGTCTGGTCGCGTGCGCGTGCCGACGGCGTGAAGACGCCGCAGATCTCATTCATGCTGCCGATGTTCGATTACGATCTTGTGGCGATACAGCTGCGTGAGATATACGCAAAGCTCTACGGCAAGGGGCTTTACAGCGAGCTGTGGTTTTACTGGAAGGGCAAGCCGCTGATCGTCGGCTATCCCGGCAGGCTCGTCAGATCCGATCCCGCGGATAAAGAGATACTCGATTTCTTCAACTACCGCGTAATAAACCACTCTCAGTCGTCCGATAACGTACAGGTGCAGAAGCCGGACGGCACGCCCGAGATAATGGGCGCGATACAGCCGGAGATAACGCGTAAATATCAGCTCTGGAACTGGATATCGGTCTATCCCCAGCTCGTGAACAGAAACAAGGACGGATCGCCGGAGCAGGTCGCCGTCGCCATCGCCCACAACTGGTGCGCGGAAACGCATCTGACGGCGATGAACAACCCGGACTATCAGGTCTTCGGTCGCCATTACGACCCCGTAAAGGGCAAGGTCGACGACCGTCCCGACGCAAAGCTTTACGGCGCTTATTTCAGCGCGCAGTGGGAATACGCGCTCGATATCGATCCCGAGTTCATCTGGGTGACCGGCTGGAACGAATGGGTCGCCGGGCGGTTCGAGGACTTTCTCGGTGTCACAAACGCGTTTCCCGACAATTTCAGCGACGAGTACAGCCGCGATATCGAGCCGTCAAAGGGCGATCTGAAGGATAACTACTACTATCAGCTCGTAAGCTATATCAGAAAATACAAGGGCAAAACGCCGCTTCCCGCGGTGGACGAGCCAGTCACGGTAGACGTCAAGACCGGCGCCGGATGGGAAAAGGTCAGCCGCGTTTACAGATCGTACGGCGGCGACGTTTCGGAGCGCAAAACCCGCGGATACGTAAACGCGGAAACGAACGAATACTACACGTATAAGAATCAGACCGGCAGAAACGACATCGTGTCCTGCCGTGCGGCGTACGACGCCGAAAACGTCTATTTCCGCGTCGACACCGCGTCCGCGCTTTCCCCTTCATCCGATCCCGGATGGATGAGGCTTTTCATCGACGTGGCGCAGATCGGCGGCGAAAAGTACGACGGTCCGTCGTGGGAAACCTTCAACTACGTCATAAACAGGCAAAGCCCGGCTGAAAAAGCGCTGCTTGAAAAAAGCAGGGGCGGCTGGGACTGGCAGAGCGCGGGCGAGGTGACGTACGCCGTTGACGGAAACACTCTGCAGATCGCCGTTCCGCGCGCCATGCTCGGGATCGGAGAATGCGACAGCTTCACGCTGAATTTCAAATGGTCCGACAATATGCAGAACGACGGCGATATAATGGACTTTTACGAAAACGGCGACGTCGCGCCCGAGGGCAGATACAAATATCAGCTCTCCGTGATAAACGCGCCGGTACCGTCCGGTGAGACCGAGCCCGCGCAGACGTCAGACGGCGCGGAAAACCCGTCCGGCAAAGGCGGCAAAGGCGCTGTCATCGCGGCGGCGGCAGGTGCGGCGATAGCTGCAGGCGCGGCGGCAGCGGCTGTGATAATAAAGAAAAAACACGAATAAGCCGTAAAAAAGCGGAACGGAGCGTGTCTCCGTTCCGTTTTTTTCTTTGATAGGGGCGTTTTTTTCTCACTTCCGCCGTCTGCGCGAAATTTTCATAATGATTCACATTATGATATTGAAATAAAAAGGCGAATAATATATAATCGAACCACGCTGTCGGAAAGGAGGAGAAACAGCGTAAGCTTTCAATGCGTAAGCATAGCGCCGGGACCGCAATACCTCTTGGCGGTCGACGAGGAGAAGGTCATCGAAAGATTCGGCGGATACCTTCCGTTCGGCGGCGAGCGTAAGATAACGGTCAAAAACCGCGGGCGACCGCTAAACAAAGCCGTTACCGCGCCGCAAATACAAATTGAATAGAGGTATTATATGTGTGGAATAGTAGGTTACAGCGGCGGATCAGATGCCGCTCAGGTCATTTTCAAAGGTCTTTCCATGCTCGAATACCGCGGATACGATTCCGCGGGAATGGCGATCTCCGACGGTGAGACCGTAAGAGTTTTCAAATCCTGCGGAAGGCTTTCCGTTTTGCGTGAAAAGCTTGAGAGGGCGGGTATGCCCTCCGGCGGCGTCGGTATCGGACACACGCGCTGGGCGACGCACGGCGAGCCGTCCGACAGAAATTCTCATCCCCACAGATACGGCAGAGTCACGCTCGTACACAACGGTATCATCGAAAACTACCGCGAGCTGCGCGAAAAAGCTCTTTCGTCCGGCGCCGTCTTCACGTCTGACACGGACACGGAAGCCGCCGCTTATCTGATCGACAGTCTGTACCGCGGCGACCCCTTCAGCGCTATATCAGAGGCGGAAAAGGTGCTTTGCGGATCATACGCCTTCGGTATAATCTTCTCCGACAGACCGGATACCATATACGCGGTGCGCCGCGACAGTCCTCTCATCGCCGCAAAAGGCGACGGCGAGAGCTTCATCGCGTCCGATATACCGGCGGTGCTGTCGTATACGAGAGATTATTATCTGATCGACCGGGGCGAGATCGCGGTCCTGAAAAACGGAACGGTAAGCTTTTACGACAAGTCGGGGAACGACGTGACGGGATCGAAAAAGCTCATGACGGCGGACTTCGATCTTGAAGCCGCGGAAAAGGGCGGATACCCGCATTTCATGCTGAAGGAGATCTTCGAACAGCCGGATACGCTGCGCCGCCTTATCTCGATCCACACGGGGCGCGGATGCGGCGGTATTTTCAGAGACGAGATACCGGATACGTCCGGGGTGGAACGCATATTCATCGTCGGATGCGGAAGCGCGATGCACGCGGGGCTTCTCGGAAAGCATTCGATAGAGCATCTGGCAAGGATCCCCGTGACGGTCGCCATAGCGTCGGAATTCAGATACGACGACCCTATGATCGGCGAAAACGACACCGTGTTCGTCATATCCCAGTCCGGTGAAACAGCCGATTCTCTCGCCGCGCTCCGTCTTGCGAAATCAAAAGGGGCGAGGGTCTGCGCGATCGTCAACGTCGTCGGCTCCTCCATCGCGCGCGAGGCTGACTGCGTGATATACACGCGCTGCGGCCCGGAGGTCGCCGTTGCGACGACGAAGGCGTTCACGGCGCAGGTGCTGATAATGTATCTTCTGACGCTGAGGCTCGCGCACGACAGAAAAACGCTTGACGGAAAAGCCCTTGACGCAATGCTTTCCGACATGGCGCGCATACCGGAGCTTGCCTGTGAGGTGCTGTCGGACGGTTACGCGGAGCTGTGCAAAAAATACGCCCTGTATAACCGCGATAAATCCGATTATTACATCATAGGGCGCGGTCAGGACTACGCCGCGGGGTGCGAGGGCGCGATGAAGATCAAGGAGATCTCGTATATGCACTGCGAATCATACCCGGCGGGCGAGCTGAAGCACGGAACGATCTCGCTCATCACGGACAAAGTCCCGTGTATGGCGATCATAACAGATCCTGCGATAAGCGGAAAGACCGTCAGCAACATCAAGGAGGTGCGGGCGCGCGGCGGACACGTGCTTCTCGTATCATCGTGTGTTGAAAACGACGGCGATATATGCGACGAATTCATCGACCTGCCGCGTATAAACACGTATCTTATGCCTGTAATAGCCATAATCCCGATACAGTTATACGCATATTATACGGCGGTATGCCGCGGCTGCGACGTGGATAAGCCGAGGAATCTCGCAAAAAGCGTCACCGTCGAATAAGCCGGGGACGGCACGGCCGTAACACAAAAATCAAAAAGGGGCTGTCGCATAGCATTGACAAACCGTGAACAGCCTGTTCAGTATCAACAAAAAATCAGTCTCGTTTTTAATGTGCGAGACTGATTTTTTGTTACATTTGTATAGAGCCAAGCGCAAACGGTGTTTGCGATGCCGTCCATATGCGTACGCTCCATCCCGTGCGACGCGTGTACTCCGGTGCCGATCAGAGCGCCCGGCACGTCGTTTCCGGCGCGGTACATTGCGCCGACGTCCGAGCCGTAGTACGGATAAATATCGACCGCGTAACCGAGTCCGTTTTCCTTTGCAAGCTCTGCGAGTCTGCACGTCATTGAATAATCGTACGGTCCGCCGCTGTCCTTCGCGCAGATAGAAACCTTGTGCTCGTCGCACGAAAGATCGCTGCCTATGCATCCCATATCGACTCCGAGCATCCTTGTGATGTCGGACGGGATCCAGGACGCGCCGTGTCCGACCTCCTCATACACGGTTATCAGCATTTTTACCGTGTGCGGAAGCTTTATGCCCTCGGCTTTTATAATATGTGCCGCCGTGAGCAGGCAGGCGACTGACGCCTTGTCGTCTATGAATCTCGATTTTATGAATCCGGACGGGGTGAATACGGTCTTCGGATCAATGAAAACGTAATCTCCGTTTTCGATCCCGAGCGATGCGACGTCATTCTGTCCGTTTACCGTCTCGTCAAGTCTGATATACATATTCTGTTCGTTGCGCTCACGCGTGCTCGCGTCGTCGTAAACGTGCGCGGCGGGTGAGCGGGACAGAAAAGTCCCTGTATATTTTCTGCCGTCCCTCGTCAGGACCGTGCAGTATTCGCCGTCAAGCGTGGGGAGCATCGGTCCGCCTACGCGTGTAAAGGAAATATCCCCGTTTTCCGCAACGTGGCGCACCATCGCGCCGAGCGTGTCGGCGTGGGCGCAGCAGCCGACGGTCTCACCGTCGCCGCCGGGCACGGTTATTATCCCGCAGCCCTTGCGCGTCATTTCGAACAGGCAGCCCTCAGTCAGGGCAAGCTCTTTTATGACCGGCATGACCTCGTGATAATAGCCGGACGGGCTCGGCGTGTTCATAAGCGTAAGCAGCGTTTTTTTGTAATAATCCTCATATTTTGAAAAATCTGTCATACGTATTCTCCTTTTTAAATTACGGTCTATTCTTCCGCGCTGAAGTCTACGCGGTATAGATAAGCGCGCCTCCCGGCGTTCGACGTTACGTATACAACGCCGTCTATGATGTTTACGGACTCGGATTCCGCGTCGTTTTTCAGGTACAGCGGTATAGAAGCAAGAAGCTCTCCGTCCCAGTCGTATACCCTGAACTCCTGATGAAATCCGTTCCGTGACGATCTTACGAACCAAACGCAGTCGTCCGCGGCGAAAACTCCCTTTCTTACTTATACAGCGACGCAGTGGTTGAAGCCGCGGGCGGCGTCCCGCCGCGCGCGGTTTACGTCAAAGGCTATCAGCTTTATGCCGCGGTCCACGGTGTTTTTGTATATCTTTTCCATATCGTTCAGATGCGGCTGAGTCAGGTTTATCGCATAAAGTCCGGGAACCGAGCAAAGGTCCGATATGAAGTGATCGCCGCGTCCGCAGAAATGCACCGCTCCACCGCCGAAGCGCGAAAACAGGAGCGTGTCGTAAGGCACGGAGAATTCCCTGTAAGCTTCGGGAGAAAGGTTCACGGCGCTGTCGTTCCTTATCATCAGCGCGCCGCGGTGAAAGGTATTCGCCCAGTGCGGATTCATGTCCGTGCGGCGGGGGAATATCTTATACCATTCGTCCATGAACGCGGCGTAAGTGTCCGTGATAAGGGAAAGAACGCCGTGCAAAAGATCCGGATCGTCGCAGACGGCGTAAAACATCCGCTCTCCGAAAAGAAGATCGCATATATCGAGAGGGCCCTGCAGATCGGGATGATAAACCGTAACGTACTTTGATATTTTCGGATAATGCGAGAAGATCTCCGCGGCATACTCGCCGAAATCGAGCACACGGCCGCCGAGACCGCCGCGCAGATCCGGCACGCCCCTGTCAAGCATTTCCTTCATCGCGTCCTCACCTTTGAGGGGCTTTGTCGTCGGCAGGGTGTTGCTCTCATACGGCATCATGAACAGCTCCGCGCCGAACATGGAGGAAAGTATCCCCGTGCCGTAATTCGCGCGTATGCTGAGATTGAGAGACGCGGGTCTTGACGCTGTCTTCGGATCAAGCGCGGCGGAAACGCCCGCAAGCTGGGAATATAGCATCAGGCCGATATCGTCAAACGCGTCGTTTATCATAACGTTTCCGACAGATACGGCGGGAGAGCTGAACGAACGGCGCCGCGCCGCGAAAATATCTCCGTCAAAGCGGTCGTATAAAAAATCGCGCCACCGGGAAAGAAAATCCTCTTCAACGTCCGGGTCGATACGGCGTTCTATATCGTCAAGCAGATCGAACAGTTCTTTTTTCATATCGCAGATCCAAAACAGATTTTACGTTTGCAGTCTGAGCTTTTCTATTTTCTTTTTTTCGATCCGGTAAAAAGCGATCAGACACACAAGATGCGCGACGTCGGTCAGAGCCCACGAGATCGGGTACGACAGATACAGCGTCAGAAGCGACCGGCTGGCGGCGAAAGCCGTGTATATCCAGAGCACACGGAACGCGCACGCGCCGATAAGCGACACGATCATCGAGACAGTCGAATGCCCGATCCCGCGGACGGAGCACGAAAGCGTGTCCATTATACCGCACAAAAAGTAAGTCGTGGCTATTATCGACAGTCTGAGCTGACCGACGGAAAGCGTCATCGGCACGGCTGTCTGCTGATTTATGTACATTTTAAGCAGCGGCTCCGAAAAGCCGACGGCGAAAATGCTCATGAATATGCCGACCGACGCGGAAAGCGCCGCGCACTGCCACACCGTCTTTTTGATCCTGTCGAACTTCCCCGCCCCGTAGTTCTGCGAAACGAACGACATCGCCGCCTGGGCGACGGAGTTCATCGCCGTGTATATGAAGCCCTCGAGGTTGCCCGCCGCCGTGTTTCCGTCCATCGCGGCGGAGCCAAACGAGTTGACCGACGACTGTATGAGCACGTTCGATATTGAAAAAACGGAGCCCTGTATACCGGACGGAAGACCGACTTTTATTATGAGTATCAGCTCTTTTTTGCTGATCTTCAGCGTTTTCTTTGTGATCCTGCACGCGGAATCCGTCCTGATCATGTAGATGAAGACCATCGTGGCGGAGAGAGCCTGAGAAACGATCGTCGCGACAGCGACGCCGGCGACGCCGAGATCGAATACGATGACGAGCACGAGGTTGAGCGCTACGTTGACAAGCCCCGACGTGGCAAGATAAATAAGCGGTCTGCGCGTATCGCCGCAGCCGCGCATGATCGCCGATCCGAAGTTGTAGACCATGTTGCCCGGTATGCCTATGAAATATATTTTCATATATATCACGGACCTGTCTATGACGTCGTCCGGCGTGCCCATCGCGGCAAGCATCGGACGCGCAAGAAAGAATCCGAGCACGGCGAGCACGAAGCCGCTTATAAGCGATATGAGGAACGCGGTGTTCGACGTTCTGCTGACGCCATCTCTGTCGTTCTGCCCGTAGTATCTCGCCGCGACGACGCAGCCGCCGACAGACAGACCTATGAACACGTTGACGATGAGGTTGATGAGCGAGCTCGTCGCGCCGACGGCGCCGAGCGATCCCGTCTCGGCGAATTTGCCGACGACGATCATATCGGACGCGTTATATAAAAGCTGAAGCATCCCGGCGAGCACCACCGGAACCGTGAATTTCACTATTTTGGGGAAAAGCTTCCCCTCGGTCATATTTATCTCGAAATTTTTCATCCGTTACTCCGCAAAAGACGATCGGATCCATTATAACCGTCAGATGTGAATATTTCTACACACTTGTTTTGTCGTTTTGATCGGCCCGGAGCCTTTTGCCGAAATCCGTGGCCTGCCTTTCAAACCAGACGTCGCCGTAGGCGCGTTTGAAAGACCTGCCGCGGTGCAGCCGCCTGTACCAGTACCGGACGGCGGACGGCAGGCTGACGAGGAATATCATAAAGGGTCCGTATATGCAGTTCTGTATTCCGTGGCCTTTTTCGTGATACAGAACGGAATCGTCCGCGTCCCGGCACAGAAACACGAAGATGCCGAGCGAAAAACCGCCCCAGCCGCCACCGATCCTCACCGCAACGTATCCGCCGCTTAAAGAGACCGAGCCGCCGAGCAAAAGCGAGATCAGCATGCACGCAAAACCTGCAAGCGTGAGAGGAAGCCCCCACGTAAAAGAAAGTATATAAAACAAGGTCCTGCGCGCCACCGTCTCACCCCTCACACACGGATTTTTATCTGTTTTATACATTGTATATTGCATTTATGTACTTTTCAAGAGCGGTCAGCGATGAAAATATAAATTGCAAGTTTGCGGCACGGAAAATTCACAAATTGATCCGATATTTGATATTGAAAGAAAGAATTTTCGGAGATATAATGATAATCGGAGTAAGTTGGTCCTTCGCTTAAATGCGACGGTCTTCATATACTGCAATATACCATAAGCGAGGTCAGTTTTATGAAATTTGAAAACGAAGCATTGACTGAGAACAAGTACGTTCTTGACTGGATAGATGAATGTGTAAAGCTCACGTCTCCTTCAAAAATCGTCTGGATAACCGGAGATCCGGAACAGACCGAAGAGCTGAAAAAGCTCGCCTGCTCCACCGGTGAGATGATCAAGCTGAACGAGGAGCTTCTCCCCAACTGTTACCTTCACCGTACCGCCGTCAACGACGTCGCCCGCGTGGAAGCAAGGACATTTATATGCACGCGCAAAAAAGAAGACGCGGGCAACATAAACAACTGGATAGAGCCCGGCGAATGCTACGAAAGGCTCAGAAAGCTTTATAAGAATTCCTACGCCGGGAAAACGATGTACATCATCCCTTACGCGATGGGTCAGCTCGGCTCATCGTTTGCGAAATACGGCGTTGAGCTTACGGACTCCATTTACGTCGTGCTGAACATGCTCATCATGACGAGGGCCGGAAAGAAGGCCGCCGAGGCGATAGACGACAGCTTCATCCGCGGTCTGCACGCCGTCGCCGACTGCGACCCGGAGAACAGATACATCGTTCAGTTCCCGCAGGACAACACCATCATG